>NZ_JARWLA010000001.1:0-514806 GCF_047445805.1 Rhizobium sp. BR 314
AGCGGTGATCTTGCCGTCGAGACGGGCGCGTTCCGCCTCGATCTCGCGGCGTCCCATGATCTTCCTGGCACTGGCCACGGCGCGGAATTTCGACCCATCCAACGCCACCAGGCGGGCGCTGAACAAACCGGCATCGCGGCAAATCAGCACGAAAGCCCGGCAGGCACCGACGATCGCCGGCCCGTTGTCGCGGCGGAAATCGGCGATCGTCTTGAAATCCGGCGCAAGCTGACGCAGCAGCCACATCGTCTCCACATCACGCCGGCATTCCCGCTCCAGCCGCCGGGATGAGCGCACCTCGTTAAAATAGCCGCAGATGTAGAGCTTCAGCAGATCACGCCGATCGTAGGGCGGACGACCTGTCGAGGCCTCAACCGCTCGCCTGAAGCCGAGCTGCGCAACATCAAGCCCATCGACAAAGGCATCGATCACGCGCACCGCGGCATCTGCGGCAACGTAATCCTCGATCCGCGCTGGCAATAGCGACCTCTGACCCCGATCAGTCCCTGAAATATATCCCATGAAAATGGCCGCATCGTTTCCAATGCGGCCACTTTAATTGATTTGGCGGACTTCTCACACAGGCTGTCAGCGGGCCGCCTTTTCATGTCGTTCTATTCTTACTCAGTGAGCGCCGGCCTTGGCGTAGACGGAACGCTTGGTGAGATAGATCAGGATCGAGAAGATCAGCAGGAACACGATCACCATGAAGCCAAGATGCTTACGATCTTCCAGATGCGGTTCCGAGGTCCACATCAGGAATGCAGAAACGTCGCGCGCATACTGGTCCACCGTCTGCGGCGCACCGTCATCATAGGTCACCTGTCCGTCCGAAAGCGGCTTGGGCATGGCAAACGTCGCCGCCGCATCGAAATACGGATTGTAGTGCGAATTCTGCGGAACCTTGAAGCCAGCGGGCGGTTCTTCGTAGCCGGTCAGCAGCGAGTAGATATAATCCGGGCCGCCTTCCTGATACTGCGTGAAGATATCGAAGATGAACTGCGGGAAACCGCGCTCGACTTCGCGTGCCTTGGCAAGCAGCGACATGTCAGGCGGCACGGCACCGTTGTTCGAGGCCGCAGCCGCTTCGTCGTTCGGGAACGGCGAGTTGAAATGGTCGGACGGAACCGCCTTGCGGCTGAACATTTCACCCTGAGGGTTCGGTCCGTCCTGCACTTCGTAGTTGGCTGCGAATGCCTTAACCTGCGCCTCCGTATAGCCGAGATCTCCCAGCGTACGGTAGGCCACAAGCTTCATCGAGTGGCAGGCGGAACAGACTTCCGTATAGACTTTGAGACCACGCTGCAGCTGGGCCTTGTCATAGTAGCCGAACGGGCCGGAGAAGGACCAGTGCTGCTCGCGCGGTTCCTTCAGTGGATAATGCGGTGTCGCGGCTTCTGCGGCAGGCTTCGTTTCCTCGGCAACGGCAGCGACCGTAGCAGCGCCGCTGATAAGCGTGAGCGACAGAAGGCCAACAATAAGTTTCTTCATCGTTTTCTTCCTCTATCGCCGGTTATGCCTGAACCGGAGCGGCAGCTTTACCGCCCTGCTTCTCAAGAACCGCTTCCGTGATGGAATTCGGAACACGCTTCGGTGTCTCGACCAGGCCGAGCACCGGCATGATGACGAGGAAGAACAGGAAGTAGAACAGCGTCGCGAACTGTGCTGCCGTGGTGTAAATGCCCTCCGCCGGCTGAGAGCCGAGCCAGCCGAGAAGAACGGCATCGGCGACGAACAGCCAGAAGAACAGCTTGTACCAGGGACGATAGACGGCGGAGCGAACCTTCGACGTATCGAGCCAAGGCAGGAAGAACAGCACAATGATGGCGCCGAACATGGTCAGAACGCCACCGAGCTTCGAGTCGATCGGGCCGATGTTGAAGGTGATCGAGCGCAGCATCGCGTAGAACGGCAGGAAGTACCATTCCGGAACGATATGGGCCGGCGTCTTCAGCGGGTTGGCCGCGATGTAGTTGTCGGCGTGGCCGAGGAAGTTCGGCAGGTAGAAGACGAAATAGGCGAAGACCAGCAGGAAGATGGAAACGCCAAGCGCATCCTTCAGCGTCGCGTAGGGCGTGAAGGGCACGGTGTCGGTCTTCAGCTTGACTTCGACGCCGGTCGGGTTCGTCTGGCCGGTTACATGCAGCGCCCAGATGTGCAGGATCACGACACCGGCAATCATGAACGGCAGCAGGTAGTGCAGCGAGAAGAAGCGGTTGAGCGTCGGATCGTCAACGGCAAAGCCGCCGAGCAGGAAGGTCTGGATCCAGTCGCCGACCCATGGGAAGGCCGAGAAGAAGCCGGTGATGACGGTCGCGCCCCAGAAGGACATCTGACCCCAGGGCAGAACGTAGCCCATGAAGGCGGTTGCCATCATCAGGAGGTAGATGATCACGCCGAGGATCCAGAGAATTTCGCGCGGCGCCTTGTAGGAGCCGTAGTACAGGCCGCGAGCGATGTGCAGGTAGACGGCGACGAAGAAGAAGGACGCACCGTTGGCATGCATGTAGCGCAACAGCCAGCCATGGTTGACGTCGCGGACGATCTTTTCGACCGAGTTGAAGGCGATCGCGGTATTGGCCGCGTAGTGCATTGCAAGCACGACGCCGGTCAGGATCTGCAGGACCAGCATGACGGCCAGCATTGCGCCGAAGGTGTAGGCGTAGTTCAGATTGCGCGGGACCGGGTACGCGATGAAACTGTCATAGACCATACGCGGCAGCGGAAGCCGCGCGTCGACCCATTTTTCGAGCCCTGTCGATGGCTCGTAAGACGAATGACCACTCATGATTCAGCTCCCCCTCAACCGACCTTGATCTTCTTATCCGACGTGAACGCATATTGCGGTATGGAGAGGTTCTGCGGCGCAGGCCCATGGCGTATGCGACCGGCGGTATCGTAGACCGAACCATGGCAGGGACAGAACCACCCGCCATATTCCCCTGCCTGACCAAGCGGGATGCAACCGAGATGGGTGCAGACGCCGATCATGACGAGCCAGTTTTCCTTGCCCTCGCCCGCCGAACGGGCAACGTCTGTTGCCTGCGCATCAGCCGGGAGATTGGCATTGCGAGCAACCGGATCCTTCAGGTCCGAAAGCTGCGTGCCCTTGGCATCGTCGATTTCCTTTTGCGTGCGGTTACGGATAAAAACGGGCTTGCCGCGCCATTTCACCGTCAGGGACATGCCAGGCTCGAGGCTCGACACGTCGACTTCGATGGATGCAAGAGCAAGCGTCGATGCGTCCGGCCGCATCTGATCGATAAACGGCCATGCAACCGAAACCGCGCCAACTGCGCCGGCCATACCTGTCGTCAAATAAAGGAAATCGCGGCGCGTAGGCTCGCCTGTGGATTCACTTGTCGTACTATGCTCGCTCAACGCTGCACATCCTCTTCCCGCAAAACCACGGTGAAACCGCGGTACCCCTCTCACTAACGGCGAATCAATGCGACCATAATTCCGCCATAGATTCCTCCGTAACCCGCTGCGTTCTAAGCTTGATCGCAAATTATGTCCAGCCTTGGCAAGCTTAGAGGGCACAATGTCGCGGCAAAACTGCGCTATTGCGTCGCAGAGTGGCAACGCAAGCATTCCTGTCGTAGGAATGGGAAGCTAAGTTCATGAAAAACCATGAATTTCACTCCACACCAATTTTTCTCCACATCGCAAAATTGACAACACTTTCTGTGCTGCACCGCAGGAAATGTCGCGATAGTCGCGATTTTATCACTCCGCAGGGCTTAATTCTTACCTCTTAAAACCGAATGGATTTCCCCGGCGATTTGTGGAGGATTGCAGTCGGACCTTACGTCGGGAAAATATCGAAAATCAGCACGAGAACGTCCCATGAGGCACACGGTTTATTGCGTTCTTTGCGTTCTTGCCACGCTGGCTTTGGGCATCATTGCGGCACGTTATGTCGCCGATCTCTGGGTACTGGGCTTTTTCGAAAGCCTGCAGACCCATATAAGCCTGTTTGCGATCATACTGGCGCTGATCGCATTCCTCTTCAAACGCCACTGGTACGCGATGTTCCTGACGGTGGCAGGCGCCGTGCTGGCGATCCACTCGGTGTTCATGCTGCAGGAATACGCAACATCCTCCCTCGTCGCGTCGGCGGAGGCGGGCGGCGGGCACTTCAGGCTGCTATCCTTCAACATCGAGGACAGCAATTTTGAAAACGGCACCCGTATTACCGACCTCATCGTTGGCTCCAATGCCGATGTCGTGGAAATTTTCGAGGCAGGACCGATTTTCTCGGAAATGGATCGCATCCTCAAGGTCTATCCCTACCGCATTGGCTGCGGCGTGATGACCACCGATTGCGATTCCTTGATACTGTCAAAAAGACCGTTTCAGACCCAGATGATGCGCAGCCTTGGCAGCCTATGGGACAATCGCTTCATTCTGGCCACCATCAACATGGATGGCCAGCCGGTGAATTTTGCCTCGGCTCATCTGAGCAAGCCCTATTTTGACGAGTTCCATCAGGTCGAGCTTGGTCTCCTCGCGGCAGCCCTCGAGGATGTGAAGGGACCATTGCTTCTCGCAGGCGACTTCAACGCTTCCGTCATCACGCCCGACATGCGCGACTTTCTCGCCGCGACCGGTCTGCGTCATGCCTTTCCGGAGCCGGCAACCTGGCCGATCGCAGCAGGAGCCTATGGCATCACCATCGATCACGTCTTCGCCCGCGCCCCGCTGCGGCTGATATCCGTGACGCAGATCCGCGATGCGATGGGCTCGAACCATTTTGGTCTGATGACGGAATTCAGCGTTCCTCGCCATCAATAAACATGCATGCCGCGATCGAGTAGGGCGGATGCGATCAATCCGAATCCGCAGCAATGAAGCCGCCGGACTGGCGCGCCCATAGCTCGGAGTAAAGGCCGCCACGAGCGATCAGCTCTTCGTGGGTTCCCTCCTCGATGATTTCGCCCTTGTCGACGACGATCAGCCGGTCGAGCTTGGCAATGGTCGAAAGCCTGTGGGCGATCGCCAGAACGGTTTTGCCCTTCATCAACCCGTCGAGGTTGGATTGCAGCACGGCCTCAGCCTCGGAATCCAGCGCCGACGTCGCCTCGTCGAGCACGAGAATGGGCGCATCTTTCAACATGACGCGCGCAATGGCGATACGCTGACGCTGGCCGCCGGAGAGCTTGACGCCGCGCTCACCGACATGAGCTGCGTAAGCCACGCGTCCCTTCTGATCCTCCAGAGCAGTGATGAACTGGTCGGCCTCCGCCTGCCGCGCCGCTTCCACCATCTGCTCGTCGTTGGCATCCGGACGGCCGAAAAGAATGTTGTCGCGAATGGATCGATTGAGAAGAGCCGTATCCTGCGTCACCATGCCGATGGCGCCCCGCAGCGATTCTTGCCGCACGCCAGCAATATCCTGGCCATCGATCAGGATGCGGCCGCCTTCGAGATCGTAGAAGCGCAGGAGCAAGTTGACGAGCGTCGTCTTGCCCGCCCCGGAACGGCCGACGATGCCGACCTTCTCACCTGCGCGCACACTGAGAGAGAAATCATCGATGATGCCGCCGCCGCGCCCGTAATGGAAGCTCACATTCTCGAAACGGATTTCGGGACCGCTGATCGCCAGATCCTTGGCCGCAACCCGGTCAACTAGTCCGATGGGTTCGGAGATCATCTCGGCCGAGTTCTGGATCGTACCGAGATTGCGCATGATGGCGTTGAATTGAGACATCATGCGGCCGAAGAGCATGTTCAGTCTCAGAACCATGCTGAGGGTGAAGGCGACGCCGCCGGTTGAGATCTCGCCAGCCAGCCAGAGATGCACGGCGAGCGCGCCGATCGTGGTGATCATGACGCCGGAGAGCAACGCAAGCGACGAGCGCACGCCGGTCAGCAGCCGCGTAAACGGCATGACGGCGGCCTGGAAGCGGTCGAAACCCCGCCGGATATAGTCGTCGTTCTGCTCCTCCCGTCCGAAGAGCTTCAGCGTCTGGATATTGGCATAAGCGTCGACCATGCGCCCGTTCAGCATCGAGGATGCCTCAGCGGCGTTGCGCGCATGCTGCCGGATGCGCGGTACGAAGTGGCGGGCCAGCAGCGAAAAGACGCCGATCCACACCGCAATCACCAGCGCCAGCCGCCAGTCGAGCCCACCGACGAGCGCGATCGTGGAGGCGGCATAGATGATGATGAACCAGACCACCTGCAGTAGCGACACGACGAGATCGCCCGTCGCCTGCCCCGCCATCCAGACTTTGGTGACGACGCGGCCGGAGAAATCATTCTGGAAGAATTCGACCGACTGCCTCGCCACATGCCGGTAGGCCTGCCAGCGCACGAGATTGAGAAATCCGGGAACGACCACCTGCTCCTCGACCAACGCGCCGAGGCTGACGATCACGAAGCGCACCACGAGCACCACGAAGACCATGCCGAGAAGTGCGCCACCGTGACCGGCAAGCAGCCCGGTCCACCCCTCGTCCGGCTTCACCTTGTCGAGGATATCGACCAGATGACCGACAAACCAGAACAGTGCCGCCTCCAGCATGGCAACGGCTCCGCCGAGCGCCGCCATTGCCAGGAACGGCCCCTTCGCTTGGCCGACATAATACCAGATGAAAGCGCCAAGCGACCGCGGCGGGCGGAGATCGCCGCTGCGGTAGTAGGGATCAATCCACGTCTCGAACAGACGGAACACCGAACGAATGAACATGGAAGCGATATAGGGAATTTCCGGAGGCCCGGAAAGTAAAGGCAGGAGCCGCGGAAGGTTACATTTTCGTTAGAATGCCATGGCTGAGGGTTTCGATTGAAGCTCGGCGCGAGATGGCGGCGACGCGCAATTTCATTCAAGACCGAAGAACACGGCAGCTCGATATTGCTCGAAACGATCATCGAGTGAGAACCATGCCCGCCATTTCGTCTCAAGCTGACCCGACGTATTCACCTCACCCGTCGCCAATCCCCTGCTCTCCCGTGGGAGCAATCGTATGAGCATGGAGTTTTTGATAACGACTCTCATCATCGTGGCGTCTCCGGGCACCGGAGCAATCTACACCCTCGTTGCGGGATTATCGGGCGGCGCCAGAGCGAGTATCGTCGCCGCGTTCGGCTGCACGCTCGGCATAATCCCGCATTTGCTTGCCGCAATCAGCGGGCTTGCCGCGCTCCTGCACACCAGCGCCTTGGCGTTTCAAGCGCTCAAATGGCTCGGAGTCGCCTATCTGCTCTATATGGCATGGTCGATGTTTCTGGCGCGAGGCATGTTGCGCGTCGACGGCGCGCCGACTGACAAGGACAGTCGGCAAGTGATTGGCTCGGCAATCCTGATCAATCTCCTCAATCCGAAACTGTCGATCTTCTTCTTCGCCTTCCTGCCTCAATTCGTGACGCCGGATCAGCCTAACCCCGTTGCGCTGATGCTGAAGCTCAGCCTGATATTCATGGCGCTGACCTTCATCGTCTTCACAGGATACGGCGTGTTTGCCGCTTACCTGCGACGCCACATCGTCTCGAATCAGACCGTGCAGTCGTGGATGCGGCGAAGCTTCGCCACAGCGTTCGGGGCACTCGCACTACAACTCGCTCTTGCAAGCCGTTAGCCCGCAGCGTCGTCTTCCCGACGCCTTGGTTCCGTTTTGGATACTGGGAAAATAGCCGCTAAGGAAAAACGGTAACTGGGGCGCCAAAGCGCCCCAGTTGTTCAGTCCGTTATTGAGCAGCCGCTTCGGCCTCTTCGTGATCGGCGATGAAGCCGCCTGACTGGCGACTCCAGAGCTCGGCATAGATGCCGCCATTCTGGGCCAGCTCCTGGTGCGTGCCCATCTCGATGATCCGGCCCTTGTCGAGGACGACAAGGCGGTCCATCTCGGTCAGCGTCGACAGCCGGTGCGCAATCGCGATCACCGTCTTGCCATGCATCAGCGCGAAGAGGTTTTCCTGGATCGCCGCTTCCACTTCGGAATCGAGCGCCGAGGTCGCCTCGTCGAGCACCAGGATCGGCGCGTCCTTCAGGAAGACGCGGGCGATCGCGATACGCTGCCGCTGGCCGCCTGAGAGCTTGACGCCTCGCTCCCCGACCTGCGCATCGAGCCCCGTGCGGCCATGCATGTCGACCAGGCCCTCGATGAACTCCCACGCATTGGCGCGCTTGGCCGCCCGGATGACATCCTCATCAGTCGCGTCGGGGCGACCATAGGCGATGTTGTCGCGGATCGAGCGATGCAGCAATGACGTATCCTGCGTCACCACGCCGATCATCGAACGAAGGCTGTCCTGCGTGACGCCAGCAATATCGTGACCGTCGATTGTGATGCGGCCGCCTTCCAGATCGTAGAAGCGCAGCAAGAGGTTCATCAGGGTCGTCTTGCCGGCGCCGGAGCGGCCGACCAGACCAACCTTTTCACCCGCACGGATATCGAGGGACAGGTCTTCCATGACCCCCTTCGCCTTGCCGTAGTGGAAACGAATGTGATCGAACCGGATCGCACCCTGCTTGGCAATGATCGGCGATGCTGCCGGCTTGTCGATAATGTCGTGCGGCTTCGTCATCATGCCCATGCCGTCATAGACCGTGCCGATGTTTTCGAAGAGCGCCGAGACTTCCCACATCACCCACTGCGACATGCCGTTGACGCGCATGGCAAGGCCGATGGCAATGGCGATGGAGCCGACCGAAATCGTACCATTGAGCCAGAACCAGATCGACATGGCCGAGACGATGAACAGCGCCGCGCAGTTGTTGAAATAGACGCTCGCGTGGAACAGCGTCACCTTCCGCATCTGCTTGTGCACGGTATCGAGGAACTCCTCCATGCCGGCCCTGGCATAGGTCTCCTCGCGACCCGCATGCGAGAACAGCTTTACTGTAGCGATGTTGGTGTAGCTGTCGACCACGCGGCCCGTCATCATCGAGCGCGCATCGGCCTGCTGCGACGCGATCTTGCGCAGCACAGGCACGAAGTAGGAGACGATCGCCACATAGACGCCGAGCCAGAGCAGGATCGGGAACATCAGCCGCCAGTCCGCCGCCGCGATGACGAGGATCATCGAGAGGAAATAAGCGAACACATAGACGAAGACGTCGAGGATCTTCATCACCGTCTCGCGCACGGCAAGCGAGGTCTGCATCATCTTGGTGGCAACGCGGCCGGCAAACTCGTTGGCGAAAAAGGTCATGCTGTGGCGCAGCAGGAAGCGGTGCATCTGCCAGCGTGCGATCATCGGATAATTGCCGAGCAGCACTTGATGCATGATGAAGCTGTTGAGGATCGCCGCAAACGGCAAGCCGATCAGCACCATCGCGCCCATCCAGAACAGTTTGTGCCATTCCGTCTGCAGGAAGGTCGCCTTATCCGCCTTCGTCAGCCATTCGACGATATCGCCGAGGAACTTGAACAGCGCTACCTCGCCGACTGCGATCGACGTGGTGAGGATACTCATGGCGATCAGCCACGGCAGTGCAGGTTTGGAATAGTGCCAGCAGAATGCAAAGAGGCCCTGCGGAGGCGTATCCGGCACCTCGCTCGGAAATGGATTTAGTCGGCGTTCAAACCAGCCAAACATTGAAATGCTCCAAAGACTCGACCCTGTGACCACCCGTTGCGCCCAAAGGTCGCAGATTCATATGGTGGTCGGGCGATAAAACAACGAGGCTATGCCAGCCGCGCAATGACTCAAAAGGGGGGAATGCTTGCGAATTCGCGCCTTGTGGCGCTCTCAGCGGGTCCGAAAAAAGGCCGACAGGAGGCGCATCGTCACAAACAAGATATCCATCATGAGCCTCCTTCGTTCGCAAGTTGTAGAGCGCTTGTCTTTTAGCGCGGCTTTTCTTTTTTGAAAAGAGGAATATGCCTGAAAAATGGGCGAAGCCCTTCAATTCTGCTGATGGAACGCATCACGAAAATCGACAAATCAACAAAAATCGGAGACAAATCCCGGCGATTTCGCTAGAGCGGATGATCTTAGGCCGAATTGACCTAAGATCATCCGCTCTAGAATCAAAGAAGTAGAGCATGATCTCGTCCGAAAGCCGCGTGCACTTTTCGGCATCATGCTCTAGTTGCAGCACATGACCATGCTCCGCATCGCCCTATATCAGCCCGACATCCCCGGCAACACCGGCACGATCCTGCGGCTCGCCGCATGCCTCGGCCTCGGCGTCGACATCATCGAGCCGGCCGGCTTCGACATATCCGACCGCAACCTCAAGCGTGCCGGCATGGATTATCTATCAGCCGTCACCCTGACACGACATGTGAACTGGGAGCGTTTCGAGGCATGGCGCCTGGAAAGCGGTCGCCGGCTGGTGCTGGCCTCCACCAAAGCGGCGCAGCCCTATACCGGCTTTGCCTATCGCGATGACGACGTGCTTCTTTTCGGCCGCGAAAGCGCCGGCGTCCCCGATCACGTCCAAGAAAAGGCCGACGGCCGCGTCCTAATTCCGATGGTCGAGGGCCAACGCTCCATCAACGTCGCGATGTCCGCGGCGATGATATCGGGAGAAGCACTGCGACAGACGCAATGGTCGCCGCTGCCCCCGGGGTCGAATGTCGCACCCCAATAGGCGTTGGCACGCCGGATAAAGTGTGAGAAGCTTGGTTTTGGAATGCTCTAACTCAGGCAGCCTTGGCGAGGTGACCCCATGTTCCAGACGGCATTCACACTTTCCCTTACGCAGTTCGCACGCACATTGAGCCTCCCCGAGCGGCTGCAGCGTTCCCCTGCCCGCAATCTTGCGCTTGAAGGCCTCCGCCAGCGGAACCTTGCGCTGGATGCCCTATTCTACGACATCAAGGTGATCACGCCGGAAGAGGCCTTCTACATCAGCGACTCGCTGGCTGCCGAAGGCGCGATCATGATCGTTCCGCCAAGCGGCGGCGCGGCGATACGCCTTTGCGAAACGGTGGATGAGTTTGTGTTGAGAGGCGGTGACAAGGTGCGAGCGCTCGCTGTCGCCGGCATCGGCGGCTCGGCACTTGGCGCTGCCGCCTTCGCCCGCAATGTCGCCGATGCGGTGCAGGGACCTGTCGCTGTCGTCGTCTCCGGTTACGGCATCGCCGATGCCATTACCGAGGCATTCGGAGGGCATTTCTTCTTTGGCCACCTAAGGGGTCTGCGCCCGTTTCTGGAAACACTGGACGATCTCGCCGGACGGCCCAAAGTCGGGGCGTATGGCAAGGCATCGGCAAGCCGCACCAGCCTGGCGACGCGCACCGTGCAGGCGCTTCTTGCAGACGAGCGTCTCTCTTTCGATTTGTTGGTTGGTCACTCCAAAGGCAATCTGGTCCTCTCAGCCGCCCTGCACGACCTGTCCAAGCAGGCGGCAGCTCGAATAGCAGCGCACGCCGCGACTGTAAAAATCGTGACGATCGGCGCCCGCATCGCGATGCCACCGGCCTTCACCGATGTGGTCGACGTCATGGGCGCATGGGACTGGTTCGGCGAAATCAACTCGCGCCCGTTCATCGACGCCGATCGGCGCGTCCCCCATGCCTGGCATCATACGAATACTGACTTGAACGGGCATTTGCCCGTGACTGCGACACTCAAGGAAATCCTGGCAGCCTCCCCGTCTCTCGCCAAGCGGCAAGTCGAGGAACGCGGAACCGAAACTTCTCCGGAACTGCCGGCCACGGCGGCTGAGCCCGCCGCTTCACTCTCTTCGATCGGCCCCAAACCGCGACCCGCGACGATCGAAGAGGTCAAGCAGGCCTTTGCCGCCGGTGCTGGCGCGGCAGCGAACACATCGCAGATTGAATCAGGCTCCCCCGAAGAGTTGCGGCCGCCTCAACCGCACTGAAACGCGCAGTGCGCAAATATTGATCCAATATGTCGCAAGCGACTGTGGACTATGGCTTGAGCAGGCGTATAATATTTAGCCGGCAAGCAAAATCGCCTCGTATTAAAAAACAGAATTAAGCGCTGAAATTCATGCCTTTTCAGTAGGTTATTATCGCTTTCGGAATCACTTCGGCATGGTGGCATGAGAAAGACCTAGAAGAAAATGGAATCCACCATCGTCATGATCAATCTGTTCGGCGCCGTCGGCCTGCTGCTGTTCGGCCTTGCGCAGGTGAAGGATGGTGTGTCTCGGGCATTCGGCGCACGCCTGAGAACCGGTCTCGCCAAGGGAACGCGCAGCGGCCCGCGCTCGTTCGTATCTGGCTTCCTCGCGACGATCGCATTGCAAAGCTCCACCGCGACAGCGCTGATGATAGCCTCCTTCGTCGAACGCGACCTTGTTCTGCCGAGCATGGCGCAGATCGTCCTGCTCGGCGCCAATGTCGGCACGGCGGTCACGGCATGGATTGTCGCGACCGGCATCGAATGGCTCTCTCCCCTCATCATCCTGATCGGTATCGTCCTTTATCGACGCGCCTCCACCTCGCAGCAGGGCGCAGGAGCCGCGCTCATCGGCATCGGGCTCATGCTGCTGTCGCTGCAGCTTCTGAGCCTTGCCACGGCTCCGATGCGGCAATCGGCAGCACTCGGCGCCTTCATCGGGCTGCTCGACGGTGCGTTGCCCGTCGCGCTCATCTTCTCGGCGGTGCTGGCCTTCGTATCGTCGTCCAGCCTTGCCGTCGTCGTACTGATCCTCTCGCTTGCATCTACGGGGATATTGTCACCGGCCCTCACGGTCGTCCTCGTCCTCGGCGCCAATCTCGGGGGTGCCGTTCCGCCGCTCGTTGCGACGCTTTCCGGTCCTGCGACCGCCCGGCGCGTCACTCTGGGCAACCTGATCGTGCGCGCCATTGGCTGCCTCATCGTGCTTCCTCTCGCAGGCTATATCGGCGACTGGATGCAAAGCCTCCACTTCTCGCCGGCCAAACTGCCGGTGGATGTGCATCTGCTCTTCAATATAGCCCTGGCCATTTGCGCATGGCCCTTCTCCCGACTGCTGTCGAAGACCATGCTCAGGATCGTTCCCAATGATCCGCAGACCGACGATGGGCCGAAGTTCCTCGACCAGCAGGCCCTTCAGACGCCGGTCGTGGCGCTTGCCAGCGCCACGCGCGAGGTTCTCGCTGTCGGTGACCTTATCGAGCGCATGCTCATCCGCACGGAAAATGCCTTCAACAACAACGACCTGGTGCCATTGAAGGAAATTCCGGTTCTGGAAAAGCGCGTCGACCGCATCCAGCAGGAAGTGAAGATCTATCTCTCGAAACTCGGACGTGACGGACTGGACGATGAGAATGGCCGCCGCTCGATCGTCATTATCGACTATGCCATCAACCTCGAGCATATCGGCGACATCATCGAGAAAGGCCTTGCCGAACAGGTGACGAAGAAGATCGACAAGGGCCTGACCTTCTCGGAAGACGGATATCGGGAGCTTCGAAGCCTCTTCAGCCTGACAGTCGACAACCTGCGCATCGCCCAGACCATCCTCGTCACGCGCGACTTCAATCTTGCGAGACAGCTGATGGAAGTGAAGGTGGATGTGCGCAGGCTTGAGAAGCAATCGTCCGAGCGCCACCTCGAAAGACTGCGCGACGGTCGCGTCGACAGCCTGCAGACCAGCTCGCTGCATCTGGACATGCTGCGCGACCTGAAACGCATCAACGCCCACATCGTCTCGGTGGCTCATCCGATCCTGGATGAAAGCGGGCTGCTGATCGAAAGCCGGTTGAGGAACACGCAATAGTCATCGCGCAGGCTCATTGCCTGTCGCAGCAAACGATCACTTCGTCCGTTTCAATCCGCCGACGGCAAGCGCCGCATGGTGAATTCGATACGGTCGCCCTCGATCTGACGCCAGCTTTCGACTTCGGTCCAATAGGCGGCCTTCGGAAATTCGTCGAACCATTCGCGTGCCTTGGCACGTGCATCTGGACGACTGAGACAATAGGTCTCGCGAACGAAATCGCTCTTTCCTCCGGCTGGATGCTCCTGCCGGTAGCGGAATATTCTGCTTCTCAACCCATCAAGGGGCGGCGGTCCGGGTATCTTCATGATCAAACCTCGCCTTTGAGAGGGGGAACATAATACCGCACCGGGAATTTGGCGAGTCGATTCTCCTGCGACGTCGCTGCACTGGCTGCGCCGCAGAGTTGCTGTTATTCACGATCACGATACATAGGGTGCGAATCGTGAGCCGCCGGCCGCTCGCACCATCGGAGAGCATGAATGGAACGACCCAATCTTCCCAAAGGACTGCCTGAGGATATTGAAGCAAAGAAAGAGGCCGCCCGAGCCTGGTTCGAGAGCCTGCGCGATGCGATTTGCGCCGAGTTCGAGAAGCTGGAAGACGAGCTTGCCGGACCTCTTTCCGATCAGGAACCGGGAAGGTTCGTCGCGAAGGATTGGCTGAGGGAAAACGGCCAGGGCGGCGGCGGCCGTATGTCGATGATGGAAGGCCGCGTTTTCGAGAAGGTCGGCGTCCACACGTCGACGGTCTATGGCGAATTCTCTCCCGATTTCCGTAGCCAGATCCCGGGTGCAGAGGAAGATCCGCGCTTCTGGGCTTCCGGCCTGTCATTGATCGCCCACCCGGTTAACCCGAACGTGCCGGCCGTGCACATGAATACCCGCATGGTGGTCACGACGAGCCATTGGTTCGGCGGCGGTGCCGACCTGACGCCGGTGCTCGACCGTCGGCGCACCCAGGAAGATCCCGACAGCGTCCTTTTCCATCGCGCCATGCAGATCGTCTGTGATCGCCACGACGTCGCGGATTACCAGCGCTACAAGACCTGGTGCGATGAGTATTTCTTCCTGAAGCACCGCAACGAGGCCCGCGGCATCGGCGGCATCTTCTTCGACTGGCTGCATTCGCCGGAGGAAGCGGGCGGCTGGAACGCCGATTTTGCCTTTACTCGCGACGTCGGGCGCGCCTTTTCCATGGTCTACCCGCGCATTGTCCGCTCGAATTTCAACGAGACTTGGACCGAAGACGAGCGCGACGAACAATTAATCCGCCGCGGGCGTTATGTTGAGTTCAATTTGTTATATGATAGGGGTACAATCTTCGGGCTTAAGACGGGCGGCAATGTCGAGTCGATCTTGTCGTCCATGCCGCCGGTGGTGCGTTGGCCTTAGAGCGTATGCTTCCTTACGGAAGTGCAAAGGACGTTCTAAATCTCTTAGTCTACGCATCAGGCTTTCCGAAAATCGATTCCGATTTTCGGGCAGATGCTGTAGGGCGTTCAATATAAAATGATCAGATAAGCCCTGAAATCGGCGGAGTGAGTGCCTAGGTTACGTAATGCTCGTTTCAATCGGAGGAGGTTGTAATGGCAGTACAGAATCAAGTCACGGAAGTTTCCAAGGAAAAGAAGCTTTCGCGCACAGTCGATAGTCCGGAGTTCGTTGTCCGGCTAGCGGAGGATATGCGGGTCCGCAGTGGATCCGATTTACCCCTGTCCTGCTTCATCGAACAGGTGAGAATGCAGCTTGCAGGCAAGTCACCACGCGACATCGCTCGCATGGAGGCCGATCGTTCGGCCAGACAAGTGCCTATCACCGGGTATCAGTCGTCCGACTGCTTTAAATCCTGGGCCATGCCGGACTAACATCCGAAGGAGCGCGTCCGACAGGCCAAGGGCTATGCCGGACAAAGAAACCTTTCCCTGCCCGTTGCGTTTAACCTTCATGCCGAAAGACGTGAAGGTTAAACGCCGTAGAAGAATGAGGAGGAAGATATGCGACTGTTCGAATGCGGTACATTAGTTCCCGGCTGCACATGGCACACGCGGGCCAAGGACGATGCCGAAGTGGTTCGTCGCGCCGTCGAGCACTTGCGGGACGCGCATGGCGAAACAATCGTCCGGGAAAACATGATCGACAATATCAAGGCACGCATTCGCGACGAGGCAAATGCGGCCTGATCGGCACCTTGCCGTCAGGCGCTTGCCAGATCCTTCAGCCGGGCGAGAAGCTTCGCCCGGTCATCCGTAAAGTTTCCTTCGAGCCATTCCTGCTCAAGCTTGCCAAGCAACTCTCCGACACGCGGGCCGGCGGTGACGCCGGCGGCCAGCGCATCCGAGCCACGGAGCGGAAAGGCAGGCTTCTTCCATTTCGACGCGCGCTCTAGCAATTTGCCAAGCCTGGCAGAACGGGCCATTTCCTCAAAATCCCCTTCCGCCTTGCCGCGCGCAACAGCGAGCGCCAGCTTCAGCCGAACCGTGACGCCGATTGGATCGTGGCGATAGAGCAGCCGGTCGAATGCGGCCTCCGATATATCATCCTTGATAGCGGGCGCGCTTGCCCAGGCCTGCATATGGCCTGCTTCGGCCTTCGAAAGGCGCAGCCGCTCTGCCAACTTCGCAAGTCTGCCTGCGTCCGGCGGCACGATGGCGGCAAGCCGCAGCAACGGATCGGCGACCCAATCGAGCGCCTGCTCCGTGGCAATCAGGGCCGGAATGGCGTCGATGCCCCATTTTTCCGTTTCCGGCAGAACCTCGGTCAGCACACCCACCTGACGCATCCAGAGCAACGCTCGACCGGGATCCCCCGCCGAAAGCAGCTTCTTCATCTCTGACCAGACGCGCTCGGCCGACAATGTCGCGATCTTCGATCGGGCGGCGGCGCAGGCGCGCAGTCCGTCAGCATCCGGCCGGCCGTTGCCATAGTGGGCGAAGAAGCGGAAGAAGCGCAATATGCGCAGATAATCCTCGGCAATCCGCGTTGCGGCATCGCCGATGAAGCGGATATTGCGGCGCTCCAGATCGGCAAGCCCGTCAACGAGATCCACGACGCTACCATCAGCAGACGCATAGAGCGCGTTGATCGTCAGGTCGCGCCGTTCCGCATCCGCCTGCCAATCCTCGCTGAAAGCTACGATTGCGCGCCGTCCGTCGGTTTCAACATCGCGCCGCAAAGTGGTGATCTCGAACGGTGTGCCGTCGATGACGAGCGTGACCGTTCCATGAGCGATGCCGGTCGGCACGGCCTTGATTCCAGCCACCGCGGCTCTTTCGACCACAGTCTCCGGCAAGAGTGACGTCGCAATATCGATATCGGCGACAGGCAACCCCATGAGACTGTTGCGCACGGCTCCGCCGACGACGCGGCCTTCGCCGCCATCGGCATTCAGCAACGCCAGCACCCGCTGCAGCGCCTTATCACGAAACCAGGGCTCGGCGGCGACGGAGGTCATGTGTAAAGCCTTTCATAAAGCGTGCGGACGATGCCCGCCGTAATGCCCCAAATCATGCGCTGCCCATAGGGCATGCGATAGAAATGACGTTCGGTTCCCTGCCAGAGCATGGTGTCAGTCGTATGGTGGTTTGGATCCATCAGGAAGGAGAGCGGCACCTCGAAGGCGTCTTCCACCTCGGTCGGGTTCAGCGCCAGATCGAAACCCGGCTTCACCACCGCCAGGATCGGCGTGATGCGAAAACCGGTCGCCGCCAGATAATGCGGCAGGCGCGCTACGGGCTCGATGAAGATATCCGCAAGCCCGATCTCTTCGCCTGCCTCGCGCACGGCAGCCATTTCCGGCGAAGCATCCTCCGGGTCGATGGCACCACCCGGAAAGGCGATCTGGCCGGAATGCTTGCGCAGGGTCGAGGTTCGTAGCGTGAAGATCACCTTGGCGTCGGCGCCACTATCGACAACGGGAATGAGAACGGCGGCATCCTTCAGCTTCAGCCCCTCGACCTGCAATATGGTTTCGGGATTGAGGCGATGGTCGCCGTGATCGCGCCAGGCAAGCTCGACCGGGCCGCCGCTCTGCTGGAGCGCACGGCGCCGAAACTCATCTGCGGAATAGAGAGGGAATTCGCTCATCGCGTCAGCGCATCCAATTCGGCAACCGGCATGATCGGGAATATCGAGCCGCTGGAGCGCACGCAGAACATCTCGCGCCCGGCGATTTCGACGGGTTCACCGAGTTCGACGAGATCATACATGACCGCGCGCGTCACCAGCGCGTCAAGCCGCCCGCGAACATGCAGATAGGGCTTCAGCTCGTCGTTTTCGCCGCGGATGACGAAGCGGATCGGATGATCCCTGCCCGCTTCGACGACATCGCCGACATTGGTGCGGAAGGTCAGCACGCGCCGGCCGTCACGCTCGGTCACGCTCATCTCAACGGCGACGAAGGGCGCATCGACCACCCGGATGCCGACCTTTTCCACAGGCGTGACGAGATAGGTCTTTCCGTCCTCATCCTTGCGCAGGACGGTGGAAAACAGCCGCACCAATGGCGCACGTCCAATCGGCGTGCCAAGATAGAACCAGGTTCCGTCAGGCCGGATTTCCATGTCGATATCGCCGCAGAATGGCGGATTCCAGCGCTCGACGGGCGGCAGCCCCTTTTTGCGGCCGCCGCTATCACCGGCGGCGCGCGAAATCAGCGCTGCCAAGCTCGCTGCGTCGCCCGTTGCCCTGATTTCCTCGGTTGCCATTCTTCCGTCCCGGTTGGCGGTTAATCACGAATACGACAGTTTCTCACGAGATAGTCATTCGAAACGCGCTTGTCAGCCATGTTCGTGGCGATAAGCTGTATTGATTATGGGGCAAATGTGTAAGGTCTGCGAATCGCGCGCACCGTTTTTCTGCCACTGGAGACGCAAATGGGCATGATCAAATCGACCGAAACGAACCTCGACGAGCAGGCCATCGTCGCTGCAGCCGAAAAGGCGCTGGGCGATATTGCCGCCGTTCGCCAGGAGGTGTCGAAGGTCATTTTCGGTCAGGAAAGCGTGGTGGAGAATACCCTGCTTGCCGTGCTCGCCGGCGGTCATGCCCTGCTGGTCGGCGTGCCGGGCCTTGCGAAGACGAAGCTCGTCACCACGCTTGGCGCAGTCCTTGGCCTTGCCTCCAATCGCGTGCAGTTTACGCCGGATCTGATGCCTTCGGACATTCTCGGCTCCGAAGTCATGGACCAAGATGAAACCGGCCGCCGCTCCTTCCGCTTCGTCAAAGGTCCGGTCTTCGCGCAATTGCTGATGGCCGACGAAATCAACCGCGCCTCGCCGCGCACGCAGTCGGCGCTGCTGCAGTCGATGCAGGAATATCACGTCACCATCGCCGGCCAGCGCTACGATCTGCCCGCGCCCTTCCATGTGCTCGCGACCCAGAATCCGCTCGAGCAGGAAGGCACCTACCCACTGCCGGAAGCCCAGCTCGACCGCTTCCTCCTGCAGGTCGATGTCGGCTATCCGGAACTTGCCGATGAGCGCCGCATCCTGCTCGAAACCACAGGCCTGAGCGAAGCGACGCCGCAGGCCGTCATCGATGCTGCGCGCCTGCTGGAGATCCAGCAGCTGATCCGCCAGATGCCCGTCAGTGACGGCGTGGTCGATGCCATCCTGTCTCTCGTACGTTCCGCCCGTCCCGGCCAGGGCAATGCCTCGACCGACAAGCATGTCGCCTGGGGTCCCGGCCCGCGCGCAGGCCAGGCCATGATGCTTTGCGCCCGTGCCCGCGCGCTGTATGAAGGCCGCCTTGCACCGTCGATCGACGACGTGCATGCGCTTGCAGAACCGGTGCTCGAGCATCGCATGGCGCTGACCTTTGCTGCCCGCGCCGAAGGCATGTCCGTGCGCGATGTCATTGCAGGGCTGGTAAAGCAGTCGAGAACCTAAGCCGGATGTCGAGGAGAGTATAGCGCGTGGCATCCATCGGACAGATCGTCGGACCGACTTCGGGCAATGATGCGCTCTCCCGAGCCCGCAGCCGCGCCGCTCTCGTGCCGGATTGCCTTGTCGAAGCCAAGCGCATCGCCAATACCGTGATTGCCGGCTGGCACGGCCGGCGCAAACGGGGCATCGGCGAGAATTTCTGGCAGTTTCGCCCCTATACCGAAGGCGAGAGCCTTTCGCGCATCGACTGGCGACGCTCGGCCCGCGACGATCATACCTATATCCGCGATCATGAGTGGGAAGCCGCTCATACGATCTGGCTTTGGGCGGACCTCTCACCATCCATGATGTATAAATCGACCTACGGCCACGTTTCCAAGGAAGGCCGTGCGCTGGTGATCATGCTGGCACTTGCCGAGATCCTTTCCCGTTCGGGCGAACGGATCGGTTGCCCCGGCGTCATGGAGCCGGTTTCGACCCGCAATGCGGCCGAACGATTAGCTGCGGCCCTGATGCATACGCCGCTCGAAGGCGGCCTGCCGCAGACGGCGATGATCCGTGGCTGGAGCGATATCGTGCTCATCGGCGATTTTCTCGATGATGCCGACAGCGTCATGGGCAGGATCGGGCCGCTGGCACGCCGCGGACTGCGCGGCCACGTCATCGAGGTCGCAGATCCGGCCGAGGAAATCTTCCCCTATAACGGCCGCACCGAATTCAGCGATCCTGAAACCGGCTCGAAGCTGATGGCCGGTCGCGCCGAAAACCTGCGCGAGGATTATCAGCGCGCTTATCTCGCCCGCCGCAAAAATCTCGGCCAATCGCTGCGCAATCTCGGCTGGACCTTCATCAGCCATCGCACCGATCACCTGGCGTCGGAAGCGCTGGTGGCCGTGCACATGTATCTTTCCGGCATGCCTGCACGAGCAGCGTCGGGAGGGCAGCCATGAGCGGACTTTCCTTCGCCTTCGCTTCGCCCGCCATCCTCGCCGCTCTGATCCTGCTTCCCGCAATCTGGTGGCTTCTGCGGCTGACGCCGCCGCAGCCACGTGCCGAAGTCTTCCCGCCGCTGCGAATTCTGGCGTCCATCCTCAAGCGAGAGGAAACGCCGGCGCGCAGCCCCTGGTGGCTGACGCTGCTGCGTATGCTGCTCGCCGCCCTGGTGATCCTCGCCATCGCCAATCCGATGTTCAATCCGCGGACCAATACCCTGTCGAGCGGCGGCCCGCTGGTCCTGATGATCGACAACAGCTGGGCAAGCGCGTCGGACTGGGATCGCCGTGTCCGAACCGCGGATGCTCTGATCGACGATGCCGATGCCAAAGGCATTCCGGTATCGATCGCCTTTACCGCCGAGCAGAGCAATGACGCGACGCCCAGCGCCGCGACTGCCGCCCGCGACAAGCTTCATGCGATGAACCCGAGGCCGCTGGTGCCTGACAGGCAAAGAGCTGCCGACGCCGTCAAGGCCGCGCTCAATGGCGGCAAGCCCGGAACGATCGCCTTCATCTCCGATGGTATCGAGGCGAGGGAAAAGGACGATATCGTCAGCCAGCTTGCCGCCCTCCAGCCAAGCGAACTGCGGCTGATCGAGGGCAATGGTAACGACATTCTCGCAATCACCGGCGCCTCCAACAACGTCAACGACATGAGCGTCACTGCGACACGGTTGAATGGAGCCAGCCCGCTCCACCTGCAACTGACGGCGCAGGACAATCAAGGCCGGCCGATCGCTGCCGGAGCGCTGAATTTTGCCAGCGGCCAGACCGTCGCCACCGGCTCCATCACCGCTCCCTTCGAGATGCGCAACGATTTCGCCCGCATCGGTGTCGACCGCTATGCTAATGCCGGCACCGTTCACCTGCTCGACGACGGCTTCCGCCGCCGTCGCGTGGCGCTGCTCTCGGGCCAGGCGGCAGACGAATTCCAGCCGATCCTGTCGCCGCTCTATTATATCCAGCGCGCCCTGCAGCCCTACGCCGATCTGATCCAACCCAGCAGCGCGGATCTGGCGAAGGCCATTCCGCAATTGCTGGCCGGCAACCCCTCCGTGATCATCATGGCCGACGTCGGTCGCCTGCCGCAGGAAACCTACGCTCCGCTGCAGCGCTGGATCCAGAATGGCGGCACGCTGATCCGTTTCGCCGGCCCGCGCCTTGCCGCCGCACCCGCCGATGACCCGCTGGTCCCCGTGACACTGCGGCAAGGCGAACGCACGTTCGGCGGCGCTCTCTCCTGGGCCGAGCCGCAGCCGCTCGCCGATTTCCCGTCGTTCGGCCCCTTCGCCGGGATGCCGAAGCCGACCAACGTCCTTATCAAGCGTCAGGTTCTGGCCGAACCCACGCCGGATCTTGCTGAGCGAACCTGGGCAAGCCTTGCCGATGGGACGCCGCTCGTCACGGAAAAGCAGATGCAGGCCGGCCGCGTCGTCCTCTTCCATGTAAGCGCCGAGCCGCAATGGTCCGATCTGCCGATTTCTGGCGATTTCGTCGAAATGCTGCGCCGTATCGTCCAGCTGTCTCGCTCGGGCGGCGTCAACTCGGCGGAGACTGCAGCCAAGACGGCTGAAGCAATGCCGCCATACCGGCTTTTGACCGCCAAAGGCGTTCTGACCAGCGAAATCGGCAGCGCCCGCCCACTGGAGCGCAGTGTCAAGGGCGCACCCGCCGCCAGTTTCGACAATCCGCCCGGCCTGTACGGCACCGAAGAGGGCTTTGCCGCCGTCAACGTCCTCGGCCTCGGCACGGCGCTCAAGCCACTGGATGCGGCAGCCGGAACGGTCCTGCGCGAAGGCCTTATTGGTGGCGAAGCATGGTCTGCCAAGCCGATCCTCTTCACCCTCGCCTTCCTCGCCCTTCTGGCGGATAGCCTGATCGTGCTCTTCATGAATGGTGTTTTCTCACGCTTCGGCAGATCGACGAAGGCGGCCGCCGGTGGCGCCGCAATGCTGTTACTGGCTTTTTCCGTCGCAGCGTCCCTGCATCCTGCCAATGCCCTAGCAGACGATACGAAGCCGGGCGACGATACCATTTATTCGCGGCTCGACAAGACGCATCTAGCCTACGTCGTCACGGGCGAGTCCGAGGTCGACCGTGTTTCCGAACGCGGCCTTGCCGGTCTCTCGGACTATCTGACCTACCGCACGACGTTGGAACCAGGCCCTCCAGTTGGGCTGGACCTGGCGAAGGACGAACTCGCCTTCTATCCGCTGATCTACTGGCCGATATCTGCAACGGCGCCCATGCCGTCCAACGACGCGATCAACCGCATCGACGCCTATATGCGCAATGGCGGCACCGTGCTTTTCGATACGCGCGATGCCATCAACACGATGGGCGATACCTCATCGCCGGGACCGAACGGCCAGCGGCTGCAGCAGATCCTCGCCAATCTCGACATTCCCGCACTGGAGCCGGTGCCGGCGGGTCATGTGCTGACCAAGTCCTTCTATCTGCTCTCGAGCTTTCCCGGCCGCTATGCCGATAGCCCTCTCTGGGTGGAAGCGCGCCAGGATAGCCGCCGCGACAGCAATGCGGTCGCCTCATCGGACGGTGTGACGCCGATCATGATCACGGGGAACGACTTCGCCGGCGCATGGGCGATCGACCAGAACGGCTCGCCATTGCTGCCGACCGTTCCCCCGGACGAGACCCAGCGCGAATATGCCTACCGCAGCGGCGTCAACATCATGATGTATATGCTGACCGGCAACTATAAGTCAGACCAGGTGCACGTCGGCGACATTTTGCAACGGTTGGGGCAGTGAGATGAATATCGGTTTTGCCCCCTTCCTGCCCTGGCCGGTGCTATCGGCCCTTGCTGTCGTGACGCTTGCCATCGCAGCACTTGCCATCTACCGACGCCTGCGCGGCAGCTGGATCCGTGCGCTTGCTGGCCTCACGCTGCTGATCGCACTGGCCAATCCCGTGCTGATGCAGGAAGACCGCGACCAGTTGACAACGATCGTCCCGGTCATCATCGACCGAAGCCTCAGCCAGCAGACGCCCGAGCGCACCAAGATGACGGATGACGCGCTGGCGATGCTGAAGGACCGGCTGGCGCAGTTCCCGCGTATTGAGCCGCGCTTCGTCGATGTGCGGGACCCCGCCGAGTCGGACTCGCCGTCGACACGCCTGTTCACAGCCCTCTCCTCTGCCATTGCGGATGTGCCGCCCGCCCGCATCGGCGCCGCGATCTTCCTGACCGACGGACAGATCCACGACATCCCGGGCGTGAACCAGCAGCTCGGCTTCGACGCACCGATCCATGGCCTGATCACCGGCAAGCCCGATGAATTCGATCGCCGCATCGAAATCGTGCGCGCGCCGCGCTTCGGCATCGTCAACGACGAACAACAGCTCGTTTTCCATGTCGTGGACGACGGCAAGAGCCCCGGCAGCCTCGCCGATGTCACCATCAAGATGAACGGCGACGAGATCGCCACTCTGCAAGCGACGCCGGGCCAGGATACACCCTTCAGCTTCAAGGTGCCGCGTGCCGGCAACAACGTCCTCGAATTCTCCGTCGCGGAAGTCCCCGGCGAAGTCACGCCGACCAACAACCGCACGGTTCAGCTGATAGAAGGCATCCGCCAGAACATGCGCGTCCTGCTGGTTTCGGGCGAGCCGCACGCGGGCGAACGCGCCTGGCGTAACCTGTTGAAGTCGGATCCGTCTGTCGACCTGGTGCACTTCACTATTCTTCGCCCGCCGGATAAGCAGGACGGCACGCCGATCAACGAACTGTCGCTGATCGCCTTCCCGACACGCGAACTCTTCGTCGACAAGATCAGCTCCTTCGACCTGATTATCTTCGACCGTTACCAGGACCGTCAGAACGTCCTGCCGACGATCTATTATGATTACATGGCGCAGTACGTCGAAAATGGCGGGGCGTTGCTCGTGGCCGCCGGTCCCGAGCACGCGGCCGGCAATTCGATCGCGCTGACGCCGCTTGCCTCGGTTCTGCCCGCAGAGCCGACGGGCCAGATGATCGAGAAACCCTTCTATCCTCGCCTCTCTGACCAGGGCCGCAAGCACCCGGTGACGCGCGGCCTGGACGGATCGGACACCGAGCCACCGCATTGGGGACGCTGGTTCCGCACCGTCGATGTCGAAAAGCCCCAGGGCCAAACCGTCATGGTCGGCGCAGACAACAGTCCATTGCTGGTGCTCAATCGCGTCGGCCAGGGTCGCGTCGCCATGCTGCTCTCCGATGAAGGTTGGCTGTGGGCGCGTGGCTTCGAAGGCGGTGGTCCGCATGTATCGCTCTATCGCCGCATCGCTCATTGGCTGTTGAAGGAACCAGCTCTGGAGGAGGAAGCGCTGACGGCGAGTGCTTCCGGCCGCACGCTGCAAGTGACACGTCAGACGGTCGGGGACGATCCCGGCGCTGCCACGATCAAGTCGCCCTCCGGAAAGACGCTGACTTTGCATTTGAAGCAAGCGCAGCCCGGCCTCTATCAGGCTCAGAAGCATGTGGACGAGATCGGCCTCTACCAGATCAGCGATGGCAATCTTTCGACGCTAGTGCATATCGGCGCCATCGACGCTCCTGAGTTTAAGGCGATGATCTCGACCACCGAAACGCTGAAGCCGCTGGTGCAAAAGACCAAAGGCCTTGTCACCCGTGTCGCAAGCGCCAATGGCGGCGTCACGGTCCCGCAGATCCTGCCGGTTCGCGGCGCAGTGCGCGTCGCAGACGGCCAGCGACTAACCGTCCGCATGACCGACGAAACCGTGCTCAAGGGGATCAATTCCTTGCCCCTGTTCGCAGGCTTTGCCGGCCTTGCTCTACTCCTCTTTGCCTTCTCGGCCACATGGTGGCGTGAAGGACGGTAAGTATGATGACAGAATTCGATATCACGGACGCCCCCTCCGACGCCGACCTCGCCGCGATCAGCCAGGGCCTGACAGCCTTCAATGCCGCCGATATCGGCGTATCGCAACGCAGGGCGCTGGCCGTGCTCATTCGGGACGACGAAGGCAACACCATCGGCGGAATCTCCGGCTATACGGGTTGGGGATGGCTGTTCACGCAATGGCTGTTCGTGCCCGACACCCTGCGCGGCCAGGGTATGGCGGGCAAGCTACTGGATGCGGCGGAAGCCGAAGCGGCGGCACGCGGCTGTTTCGCTGCGTGGATCGATACCTTCAACCCACAGGCGCTACGCGCCTATCAGCGCCAGGGTTATACGATCTTCGGCGAGTTGCCGGATTTTCCGGTCGGCCGCAGCCGTTTCTTCCTGCAGAAAAAGCTACCGCAGCGCTGAACCCAGCGCGTCGATCATCGCCCATCTATTCCGGATCTTATACCGCGATCGCCGTCAAAGGCTCGATCTCGTCGAAATCCTCGTCCTCACCAGTCAGGATATCATCCCGCCAGGCGATGGTGCCCTGCAGCCGCTCATGTGTATCGGCGACAATCGGCACCACCAGAACACGGTTCGGATCGACCGGCCCCGGAAACGCCAGAGCATTATAGGCGACCTTTTCGAAGCCGAGCGGACAATAGTAAGGCGGATCGCCGACGAGGATGACGGCCTCCGACCCTTTCCGCTTGGCCGCTTCAACAGCAATCCGCACGAGCTCGCGGCCAATACCCTTGTTCTTGTGCGATGGCCGAACCGCAAGCGGTCCAAGCAGGTGCCCTTTGACGGTGCCGGCGAGCACCGGCGTCATCCGTACGGACGCAATCGTCTCGCCGTCATCGGCGCAGATGAAGGAAAGCGACAGATCATGCGGTCCCTGTTCGCGAATCCGCGCTGCGGCACGGGTAAACCGGCCAGGACCAAATGCTTCTTCGTTGATGATTTCGATGGCAGCGTCGTGCGACGCATCCTCAGTGAGGTAGATCAGATCGTGCTTGTACATTAGACCAAGAAAACCGGATAGACAGACGGAATTGTTCTCGAAGTCGCTCGTGGAGCGTTCGGGATCATCGGCGTCGTCGCAGGCTTCTGGTTACTTTCATGACAAGTGGTCCTCAAAGTGTGACAAGCCCGATAGCAGGAAATATCCAGCGCGTCCAATGCAAAATGCATGCTGCCATCAGTTGATGCAAGATCGTGTCCGCATGATGACAGCAGCGTAAAATACCGGCCTCTCGCATGCGTCTATATC
The DNA here is from genome assembly GCF_047445805.1 of Rhizobium sp. BR 314. Taxonomy (NCBI): domain Bacteria; kingdom Pseudomonadati; phylum Pseudomonadota; class Alphaproteobacteria; order Hyphomicrobiales; family Rhizobiaceae; genus Rhizobium; species Rhizobium sp. BR 314. The sequence continues at coordinate 26,636 of NZ_JARWLA010000001.1, forward strand.
GTAGATTGCGGTGGCTACGCAGTGTTCATCGTTTATCAGCTCGAAATTCCGCTGCTATGACGTATCTTCCGCACCATCCTCTCTAGAAATTCCGAAAGGGCAGAACAATGGGCATGTTGGTAGACGGCATCTGGCACGATGTCTGGTACGACACCAAGGAAACGAAGGGCCATTTCAAGCGCGCCGCCTCGCAATTCCGCAACTGGATTACCCCTGACGGAGCGGCCGGCCCGACCGGAACCGGCGGTTTCAAGGCCGAGGCCGGGCGTTACCATCTCTACGTTTCGCTTGCGTGCCCTTGGGCACATCGCACCTTGATCTTCCGCAAGCTGAAGAAGCTGGAAGATCTGATCTCGGTCTCGATCGTCGATCCCCTGATGCTGGAAAAAGGCTGGGAATTCAAGGGAACGGACGGCGGAACGATCGATCCTCTTTTCGGAGCGAAAACGCTCTGGGAGGTCTACGTCAAGGCCGATCCGCATTATTCCGGCCGGGTGACGGTTCCCGTTCTCTGGGACAAGCAGACCGGTACGATCGTCAACAACGAATCAGCCGAAATCATCCGCATGTTCAATAGCGCCTTCGACGAATTGACCGGCTCGCGCGAGGATTTCTATCCCGCCAATCTGCGCGCCGAAATCGATGCCCTGAACAGCGTCGTTTACGACACTGTCAACAACGGCGTCTACAAGGCCGGGTTTGCGACGACACAGGAAGCCTATGAGGACGGTGCCCGCAGCCTTTTCGAAACGCTCGATATGCTCGACAAGAGGCTATCGACGCAGCGCTACCTGTTTAGCGAACGTCTGACCGAAGCGGATTGGCGGCTCTTCACAACGCTGGTTCGCTTCGATGCCGTCTATGTCGGCCATTTCAAGTGCAATATCCGCCGCATTGCCGACTATGCGAACCTCTCCGCATATCTTCGTGATCTTTATCAGATCGCCGGCGTGGCGGAGACCGTGAACCTCGCTCACATCAAGAACCATTACTATCGCAGCCACAGGACAATCAACCCGACGGGCATCGTTCCGATCGGCCCCGAGCTGGATTTCCATCGCCCGCATGGCCGGGACCGGCTCGCAAAAGCGGCTTGATCGGGAAACAGGGACATCCCGCTGTCGAATGCGACTAGGCGGGATTACCAATAGTTGGAAGGGCGCGCAGTTCCTTCCAGCTCTTCCAGCCTGCGAAACGTCGCATTGGTCGTCCCCGGCGGGAGTGCATCGCGCGGGAAGAAACCGCTCTCGACGATTTCGCGGTCCGGTTTGCGCGGTGTAGTCTGCGTCACCTCGACACGATAGAAGACGACGTGATCGCGCTTGCTGGTGCGATTGTTGAAATAGACGTGGAAGAGCTGTGGCTCGCCCGAGATCACCAGATTGCCTTCCTCACGCAATTCCTTCTCAAGCGCCTGCTCCACCGCCTCGTGGCGCTCGACGCCGCCGCCGGGCATGTGCCAGCCGGCAATATAGGAATGGCGCACCAGAAAGATCCGCCCTTCAGCGTCGAAACATGCGGCACGCACGCCCAGAGTCATGCTTCGGGTCAACGCGAAATAGACGTGCAGAGCCCGGCCAAACAGCTTCGCCCATACGCTACTCTTTTCGTCTCGTGCAATCTTGTCGTTCATGCGCAAACCGTAACGCCCCACCCCTTATTCAAACCGGCGATCTATTTGTTTTGGCAGTAGAGTGGGCTATGTCTCACCCCATGTTCAAGCTCGCGCACATTTCCGACGTCCATCTGGGCCCCCTGCCACGCCTTTCGATCAGAGAGCTCGCCTCCAAACGCATTACCGGATTTGTGAACTGGCACCGAAACCGACGCAAGCATCTTTTTGGCAATACGCTGGATCTGCTTCTGGACGATATCAAGGCGAAAGAGGCAGATCATCTGGCGGTGACGGGCGATCTCGTCAACCTTGCAAGCGGTATCGAAATCGAGACGGCCGCCGCTTGGCTGAAAACGGTCGGCGATCCCTTGCACACCTCTGTCGTTCCCGGCAATCACGACGCCTATGTGCCCGGATCCTACGAGAGGGCCATGCGTGCATGGTATCCTTATGTCAAAGGGGACCGCGCCCCCACAGAGTGGCAGGAGGATCGGCATGTCTTCCCCTATCTGCGGATTCGGGATCAGGTTGCGCTGATCGGCTGCTCGACCGCCGTCGCCACCCCACCCTTCGCGGCCAGCGGATTTTATTCTGCCCGTCAAGCGCGCGAGACAGTCAACATGCTCCGCGCCGCCGGCGATGCCGGGCTCTTTCGCGTCGTCATGATCCACCATCCACCGATCCGCGGCGCCACCAGCTTCTACAAGCGCATGATCGGTATTCGTCGCTTTGCGGCAGCCATCTCGACTGGCGGCGCCGAGCTGGTTCTTCATGGCCATACCCACCTGAATACCCTGCACTGGCTGCGCAGCCACAACGGCCCGGTCCCGGTTGTGGGAATTGCTTCGGCGTCCCAGAATGTCGGCGGTTTCAAACCTCCCGCCGCCTACAACCTCTTCTCGATCGCCGGCCGGCCTGGTTCCTGGGAGTTGAGTGCCGAACGCTACAGCATCAATGCCGATGGCGACGGCGTGAACGCCACTGGCATCGATATTCTGGCCTCATAATGCGCCTCTCGCGGCCTTCGGCTGCGTGGTTGCGGTAGCGTTTTCCAAGATGCCGCGCTACAATTGAAGCCTCGGAATCCTGGAGGATGGCATGGGTCTCAAAGTCGCTGCGAAAAACTCCGCAATGAGCGCTCTGGTTGCGGGGGTCATGCTTGCTTCCAGCCTGCAGGCTTTTGCCGCCGGCTCGGAAAGTGATGAAACGGCCCCGCCGCCGAAGAGCAAGACCACGACCGAGTGCACAGACGGCAAGGTATGGGATAAGGACAAGAAGGAATGCGTGAAGCCGAAGGAAAGCGGCTTCAACGATGACCAGTTGTTTCAAGCCGCGCGGGAATTCGCCTATGCCGGTCAATACGACAATGCCATTACGGTCCTGAAGCTTGCCAAGGACGAGAATGATCCCCGGATCCTCAACTACCTCGGCTATTCCAATCGCAAGGCCGGCCGCATGCAGCTTGGCATGAGCTACTATCGCAAGGCCCTGCAGCATGATGCAAACTACATTCTGGCGCGCTCCTATATGGGGCAGGCCCTGCTCGAACAGGGCGATGTTCAGGGCGCGCGCATCCAGCTCGTGGAAATTCGTGATCGCGGCGGCGAAAACACCTGGGCCTACCGCTCGTTGCTGCAATCACTCAAGGGCCATGTCGTTTATTGAGGAGTGATCCATGGCATTCTGGCGCATCACCGACACAGTGACGGGCACGCACGCAGGCGTTTTTGAAGGCTTGCGAAGCAGCACGAAAATGGTTCATACCAACACAGGACGATCATTCCATTCGCATCGCCTTTCCCAAGGGAAAGGCCCAGGGGTGCGGGAAGAGATCGGCTACGCGACAACCTCCAACCTCTCTTCGGAAGACCAATGCCCACGCCGGTAGCTGCCATCGATATCAGACGAGATCTGGTCGGTCTTCTTCCAAAGCTCCGCCGTTTCGCGATAACGCTGACCGGCGACCTGACGGAGGCCGATGAACTCGTCCAGAGCATCTGTCAGCGCGGCATCGCCAAGTTCCATCTGTGGAATGGCGTCGGCAAGCTGGAAAGCTGGCTCTACACGATGGCCCGGAATCAATGGATCGATGAAGCCCGGCGCCACAAGATGCGCTCAACTGCTAAGGGCAATGCCCTTGAGCAGGGCGAATTGGCATCCGGCCTGCATCCAAATCCTGTGGAAGCCGGAGAAGCGCATCGCTTGGTCACATCTTTGCCCGAAGGACTTGCCAGTGTCTTCCTGCTGGTCGATGTCGAAGGGCACAACTACAAGCAGGCAGCCGATATTCTCGGCATCCCCCTGTCGGCATTGACGTCGCGACTCTCCAGCGCCCGCCTCTATCTCGCCGCTCAAGGTCACAGCCGCTCGTCTCGAAGGTTTTAAGCATTGCAGGACATGAAGAAATTGCCGCTCGAAATTCGCCTGTCCGCCTTCATGGACGGCGAAATGAGCCGTGACGAAAAGGAAGAGCTGGAAAAACTGATCGCCTCCGATCCAGAAGCACGGCGGATTCTCGATGAACTGAGGCACGGCTCAGACGTTGGGCGCAAGGCTTTCGACGAGGTTCTGAAGGAACCGGTGCCATTGGCACTGGTGCGATCGATCAAAAGCGCACAGCCTCCGAAGTCACGCGACGCCTCCCCTCGCCTCGCGCGCCCCTCGTTCAAGCTCGCGCCAACGGGCAGGCAGTCGCTTGCCGCAGCCCTCATCCTGTTCGTGCTCGGCGGCGGCATCGGCTATCTCTTCGGCATGCAGCCGGCGGATGTCCCCGCAGCCACGCCTCTTACTCCGGCGCAAGCAACGATGCGCAATTGGCTCGACGACATCGCGGCATATCATCGCATCTATTCGCGGCAACCGCGCCACATGGTCGAGATGCAAGCCAGCGAACTGGATGAAATCAGCAAATGGCTATCGGGCACGGTCGGCGTCAAATTCAACTTTCCGGACCTCGCCGCTGACGGGTTGGTCTTTCAAGGCGCGCGCATGTTCATCGCCGGCGGCAAGCCGGTGGGTCAGCTGATCTACAAGAACCTCGACGGTGATGTCGTCGCCGTCTGCTTTACCAGGACCGAGGGCGTCGCAAACAACAGCAATTTCGACGAAACCATCAAGGACGACGTCAGCATTGTCTCCTGGTACCGCGATGGTGCGACCTACGCCGTCGTCGGCCCATCCTCGGATGCCATGCTCGACCAGATCGCCAAGAGGGTATCCTCGGAAATCTGATAGAGCGTGATGCCGAAAAGTATAGGCGGTTTTCGGACGACATGACGCTCTACTTCTTTGATTCTAGAGCGGATTCAGATTCTAGGTCAAACAAGCCCAAAATCCTCCGGCTCTAGCAGTTCCCCTCGCTTTTGCAGCTTGCAGCCGCCGTCAGGCCGATGGATAATACCATGCGGTAATCGCACTGCATCGTCATCTTTGTTGGAGTTTCAACATGTCGGACGTACTGCTGACCATTCCGGAAATCGACAGACGCATAGCGGTCATCAAGGAAAATCTCCGCGAACTGATCGAACAGGCAACCGCCTTTTCCGGCGCAGCCGACGAAGAGCGGACATCGGAACGCATCGCCGATCAAGAAGAAGAGCTTGAGCGGCTGACGAAGCAGCGCGACGAGCTCGCCAACAAGAAATCATAAACGCAACAATCGCGAAGTTTCGTGCTTCGCCCGCGGTCGGTTTCGCCACCAGCCGCCCCTTCCCTATGTGAGCGAGAGACATGACCGATAATTTTCTTGTCCGGCCCTTGAAGCGGCAAGACTACGAGCAGTGGCTCTTCCTGTGGGAGGGTTACAACAGGTTTTACGGACGCTTCGATGCGACGGCGCTTCCCACTGCCATCACGCAGATGACCTGGGAGCGATTTTTCGATGCTTATGAACCGGTACACGCGCTAGTCGCCGAAAAAGACGGGCAGCTTCTCGGGTTGACGCATTATCTCTTTCACCGCAGCACCACGGCCATCGAGCCGAGCTGCTATCTGCAGGACCTGTTCACCAGCGAGGCCGCCCGCGGACTGGGCATCGGGTCGGCCTTGATCGAAGCCGTTTACGCACAGGCCCGGCAAGCGGGCTCCCCTCGCGTCTACTGGCAAACGCACGAAACGAACGCGACCGCGATGCGCGTTTACGACAAGATGGCCGAACGTTCCGGCTTTGTCGTCTACCGCAAGCTACTGTGACCGGCTGGCCCTCTCGCTGCGAAACTCCCCGATTACCAACAAAAATCCCCTCGACGATAATCGAGGGGATCGAATTTTATTGAACCTCTGCGGCTGAGTTCAGCCCTTTGAGGCCTTGATATCGAGCACGCGGTTGGCAGCCGAGACGATTGCCTCGAGAGAGGCGGCAACGATGTTCGTATTGATGCCGGCACCGAAGAGTTTGCCGCCCTCATAGGAAATCTCGACGTAGGAGATCGCTGCGGCGTTGGAACCGTGCTGCAGTGAATGCTCGGAGTAATCCTCAACCGACATCGGCACGCCGAGATAGATCGAGAGCGCGTTGATGAAGCCGTCGATCGGACCATTGCCGCGGCCTTCGATGCGCTTTACCTCGCCATTGTCGGAAATCTCGGCCGCGACGATGCGCTGACCCTTGTGTTCGGGATCGGCGAAGGTGTGGTGGTCGATGAACCGGATCCGGGCGTTCGGCTGCGTGACGTAGCGCTCGATAAAATGCTCGTAGATGCGCTTGGACGGCAATTCCTTGCCTTCCTCGTCGGTAATGCGCTGGATCTCCTCGCGATACTCCACCTGCAGATTACGCGGCAGGTTCAGGCCGTAGTCCTGCTGCATGATGTAGGCGATGCCGCCCTTGCCGGACTGCGAGTTGATGCGGATGATCGCCTCATAGGTGCGGCCGACATCCTGCGGGTCGATCGGCAGATAAGGCACTTCCCAAACCGGATCGTTGGCAACCTTGGAGGCCTTCATGCCCTTGTTGATCGCATCCTGGTGCGAACCGGAGAAGGCCGTGTAGACGAGTTCACCGACGTAAGGATGACGCTCACCGATCGCCATCTGGTTGGAATACTCGAAGACTTCCTTCATGCGCTCGATGTTCGAGCAATCCAGCTCCGGATCGACCCCTTGCGTGAACATGTTCAGCGCCATGGTGACGACGTCGACATTGCCGGTGCGTTCGCCATTGCCGAACAAGGTGCCTTCGACGCGGTCGGCGCCGGCCATCAAGGCCAATTCGGCGGCAGCGATGCCAGTACCGCGGTCATTGTGCGGATGCAGGGAGATGATCAGGTTTTCGCGGTTGTCGAGATTGCGGCACATCCATTCGATCTGATCGGCATAGATGTTCGGCGTCGCCATCTCGACCGTCGACGGCAGGTTGATGATCAGCTTGTTATCAGGCGTCGGCTTCATGACGTCGATGACGGCGTTGCAGATTTCCAGCGCCACATCCAGCTCGGTGCCGGTGAAGCTCTCGGGCGAATATTCGAAACGATAACCGCCGCCGGCCTTGGCCGCCATGTCGGTGATCATCTTGGCCGCATCGACGGCGATCTGCTTGATACCCTGCACGTCCTTGGCAAACACCACGCGGCGCTGCAATTCGCTGGTGGAATTGTAGAAATGCACAATCGGCTTGTTGGCACCTTCCAGAGCTTCGAAGGTACGGGTGATCAATTCCGGGCGGCACTGGACGAGAACCTGCAGCGACACATCATCAGGCACGTTCCCGTGCTCGATGCACCAGCGGGCGAAGTCGAAGTCGGTCTGCGAAGCAGAGGGGAAGCCGATCTCGATTTCCTTGAAGCCCATATCCAGCAGCAGCTGGAACATGCGTGCCTTGCGATCGTGACCCATCGGATCGACCAGCGCCTGATTGCCGTCGCGCAGGTCGACGGAGCACCAGATCGGCGCCTTGGTGATCACTTTGGACGGCCATGTCCGGTCGGGAATGTTAATCTGGGGATAGGCGCGGTATTTCACCGTTGCTTCGGGCATGCCTTTGGGGGAATGGCTGTTCGCGTCCATGGTCTCGTCTCTTCCTTTCCCGTCATTTTATCCCGCGTCTTAACCGATCGGATGCGGCTTGGCGATGACAAATACGGACCCTTTGCGGGTATGCTGTCGATTTTAGGGTAAGTCGCGAGGAGCGATGGCCAGCGGGCTTTTCGGCCGCCGGGCGCTCCTCAAAGGACCCGGCAACCGCGCGTAAGGCCGAGAAGGAGAAGCGAAGTGAGGGCGCGCGTATTGTCGCGCAAGGCTACTCGCCCACGTGCAATATGCTCGGAAATCTTTGCGCCAGTCAACTTCATGGCCGCGCTTATAGCCGCCGGATGAGAAAGACGCAACCCCCTGCTCACTTCTTCAGCATCTGCACGCCGCGCGACAGCGCCATCATCAGGCCGCCCGCAACTAGGCCCCAGAAGGCGCCGGAGATTCCGCCGAAGGAAACACCCGATGCCGTTACAAGAAAAGTAATGGCCGCAGCCTCCCGCGAATCCGGCTGCTGGAAGGCATTGAGCGCCGAATTCGACAACGCACCGACGAGTGCCAGGCCAGCAACGGCCTCGATCAGAATCCGTGGCGCAAGCGCAACGAAAGCCGTCACTGCGCTCGCGAGCAATCCGAGGATGACATAGCCTAAACCAGCAATGATCGCCGCCCAATAGCGCCGCTTCGGATCAGCATGAGCATCCTGCCCGGCGCACATCGCGGCGGTGATGGCAGCGAGATTGACGGCGTGGCCGCCTAAGGGAACGGCGAGAAGCGAGAAGACGCCTGTTACGGCAAACAGCGGACCCGGATTCGGATCGTAGTGATGCACCTTGAGCACGACGATGCCCGGTATGTTCTGCGACGCCATCGTCACGATGAACAGCGGCAGTGCAATGGAAACAATGCCGGCCAGAGTAAACACCGGCTTTACGAACTCCACTGTCGGCAGCAACGAGTGCTCGATCGAACCAAGTGCGCCGTCCGGTATCTTCACGCCGAAGGCCAGCACCAGCGCAAAGGCGGCAAGGGCCGCCGGCACCGCCCAAAGCCTCTTGAACGAGCCGACGACGATCCAGGCCAGGATGATCGGCAGGCCGAAGGCAGGATTGAAAGCGATCGCCTTCACCGGTGCAAAGCACAGGCCAATCAACACGCCGGCAAGCATGGCGTTGGCAAGCGGTGCCGGGATCGAGGCCACCGCGCGGCCAAACGGGCGAAAGAGCCCGGCAACGACAATCAATATTCCGCAGATGAGGAAGGCCCCGACCGCCGCCGAAAATCCGCCCTCGATCGCCCCACCACTTGCCAGCAAGGCAGCACCAGGCGTGGACCACGCGATACTGATCGGCAGTCTGGTGGCTATGCTGAGCACGATAGCGCAAAGACCCATTGCGACCGAGAGCGCCATCAGGCCCGAGGCCGCCTGTGCGTCCGTGGCACCGACAACCTGAAGGCCATGAAGAACGACGGCAAAGGAGCTGGCGAAACCGACGAAAGCCGTGAGGCAGCCCATGAACAGGCTTTGAACGGAGAAATCTTTGAGCATGACAGCGGAGACTCGGACGATAGATGATTGAAATCGCATGGAGCATTACGCGCGTCGGGCGTGCAAGTGCAGTTTCGCGACAAAATGGCAGTGCCAATCGTCATATCGATCGCCGCATGTTTCGAGGTCGGCACCAATCGTGCATAACCATGCATATTGACTCTCTTGTTCATGCACGATATTGCAAATTCATGAGCACTTCACTTCCGCTGTCCCGACGCGACATCATAGCGGCCCGCCTTGCCGAGGGACGGCAGGTGGTCGCCACCTCGCTCGCAGCCGAGTTCGATGTCTCCGAGGACGCCGTGCGCAGGGATCTGCGAGCCCTTGCGGCAGAGGGAAAATGCCGGCGTGTCTATGGCGGCGCACTTCCACTTTTCACGCCCTCCCAACCCATCTCAGCCCGGATCGGCAAGGAATCCGCTCGAAAGAGGATATTGGCGCAGGCGGCTGTGACGATGATCGAGCGCGGGGAGTTCGTATTCCTCGATAGTAGCAGCACCAACCTTGAAATGGTGGAGCTGCTGCCGAAGAACCTCGACATGACGATTGCTACCAATTCCGTCGAGATCGCCAGCGCCATCATGAAGCGTGGCGATATCCCCCTCGTTGTTATCGGTGGTGCGGTCAATCCTGTCGTGGGCGGATGCGTCGACGCCTCGGCCGTTGCCGCAATCGCCGCTCTGAACATCGACCGCTGCTTCCTCGGTGTCTGCGCGATTTCGGCAAGAACCGGCATCAGCGTGTACGAACATGCGGACGCGATCTTCAAGCGGATGCTGCTGGAAAGAAGTGCGTCACGGATCGGACTGATCACATCTGAAAAATTCCACGAACGCGCGCCGCACCGCATCGGCGGCGTTGCCAATATTGATTGGCTTATTGTCGAGGACGACCTGCCTGACGATGACGAGAGGGCGGCGATGGACGCCGGTTTCTCGCTCGTGAAGCCGCGAGACGTGACGTCATCCTCCTGATTTCGAAGGACAAGCAATGACCACGCAATCAACGAACCGGCCGGAAACCCGGCTGGCAACAAGACTGGCCTTCCTGGTGGGAGGCTTCAGTCTCGCCTGCTGGGCTCCTCTCGTACCCTTCGCCAAGGCTCGGCTCGGGGTCGACGACGGCGTGCTCGGCATGCTCTTGCTTTGCCTGGGTCTCGGCTCAGTCGCTGCTATGCTTGCCACGGGCGTGTTAAGCGCGCGCTATGGTAGCAAGCCGATCATCATTGTCGGCGGACTGGGGCTGGCGCTCACGCTGCCGCTCCTGACCATAGCCAGCACGCCGTTTACGCTCGGCATTGCCCTGGCCGCCTTCGGTGCCTTTCTGGGATCGCTCGACGTCGCCATGAATATTCACGCCGTCGAAGTCGAGAAGAGTTCGGACCAACCGCTAATGTCCGGCTTTCACGCGCTTTTCAGCATTGGCGGCTTTATCGGCTCCTTGCTGGTCACGCTGCTGCTATCCGTCGGCGTCGGCCCCTTCGTCGCAACAGTGCTATGTGCTGTTCTGATGATAATCGCCATTGTCGTAGCTCGGCCCAGACTGCTGAAGACGGTTCAGTCCGAGGATGCACCACTCTTTGCGATTCCTCGCAGCTTCGTCCTGCTGCTTGCCATCCTCGCCGCCATCACCTTCCTTGTCGAAGGCGCCATTCTCGATTGGAGTGCGCTGCTCCTCACCACCCAGGGCCTGGTCGATGCGAGCCACGGCGGCCTCGGCTACATGCTGTTCGCAATCGCCATGACCATAGGACGTCTCGGCGGAGACCGGATCACGGCAAAGCTCGGTGACAAGGCAATGATGCTATGGGGCGGGCTTGTCGCCGTGATCGGCTTTGTCGTGCTGTTGCTCAGCCCTATCGCGATCCTTGCCATGAGCGGCTTCCTCTTGATCGGCTTCGGCGCTTCCAACATCGTGCCGGTACTCTTCCGCAAGGGAGGAACACAGACAGTGATGCCGGCGGGATTGGCCATCGCCGCGATCACCATGACCGGTTATGCCGGCGTGCTGATCGGACCCGCTAGCGTCGGCTTCGTCGCGGATCATGTCGGCCTGCCCGGTGCTTTCTGGATGCTCGCCCTCTTGTTCTGCGCCGCACCTTTTTGCGCCGGCATCGTCACCCGCAATCGAGATCAGGGCGAAGCAGGAACGGAGACTCATGCTTCATACCGCTCCGTGGACACCTGATATCTCGAGCGGATGTCAGCCAGCCGGATCGAACCGGCAACGGCAAACGGTTCGCCACCTCTGGAAACGTTGCACCCTCTCAAGTGGCGAAGGCTGGCGGCGGGGTTCTCCCGCCGCCAGTACCCTTTCTCAGCCGAAACGACCATCTCCATCAAACGAAAGCGCCCCCGCCTGCCTTCCGGCAAAACGAGGGCGCTATGTGTAAGCAAAATCCGCTAGATCAGATGTCTGCCTGCGAGGTAACGATGCGCGAGACCAGACCGTAAGCCTTGGCTTCCTCGGCGGAGAGCCAGTAATCACGATCCGTATCCTTGGCGATGCGCTCGACCGGCTGACCGGTGGCTTCCGAGAAGATCTTGTTTAGGCGCTCGTTCATCTTGATGATTTCGCGTGCCTGGATCTCGATATCGGATGCCATGCCGCGCGTGCCGCCAGACGGTTGGTGCAACAGGAAGCGCGTATTCGGCAGGCAAAGGCGGCGCTCCTTTGGAGCGGCGACGTAGATCAGCGCACCGGCGGAAGCGACCCAACCCGTGCCGATCACCCAAACCTTCGGCTTGATGAACTTGATCATGTCGTGAATGGAATCGCCAGATTCGACGTGGCCGCCGGGCGAATTCACATAGATGCGGATATCGTCATCGCTGGCGGCGGAAAGCGCCACGAGCTGCGAGCAGACCTTCTGCGCCAGTTCCTGCGTGATGCCGCCATAGATGAAGATCGAACGCGACTTGAAAAGATTCGCCTCCGCGTCCTTGCCCAAAGGCTGCTCGGTCTTCTTGTCTTCCTGTTCGTCTTCGTCGTTCATTCAACTCTCCAGCATGATGCGTCGTTCACCGCACATAGTGCGACTCAATGCGTAAAACAATGCTGGAAAAAGACAAGGCGGGAATAGCGACTGACAACATGGTGTTACGATTACGAATTACCGAAATGTAACTTGAACGGCTTTGAAAAGCCGAGATTGGATCCTACGTCAGGTCAGCGCGAGAAGAATCGCGCGCCGAAATTTACAGCAACAGATCGCCAAGGAGGCCATCATGTCGCCTGAAGAACGTCAATTGCTCGCCTCTCTCTTCGATCGCGTTCGCTCGGCCGGAAGTGCCCAGCGTGATGCCGATGCGGAAGCTTTCATCAACCAGTCGGTCCGCGACCAGCCCTATGCACCTTATTTGCTGGCACAAGCTGTCATCATGCAGGAACAGGGCATGAAGGCCGCGGCCGATCGCATCCAGCAGCTTGAGGCGCGCGTGCATGAACTCGAGCAGCAGGGCGCTACCGCCAATCAATCGCAAGGCCAGAGCGGTGGTTTCCTCGGTGGCATCGGCTCGCTCTTCGGTGGCGGTCAGCAACAGCAGCGTGCACCCGCGCCGCAGGCCGCAAGCCCGCAGCAGCAAGGTCGCTCCTATGACGATTATGCCCGCAATGCGCCGCAGCAACAGCAGCCCGGCCCATGGGGTGGCCAGCCACAACCGCAGCCATCCGGCCCCTGGACCCAACAGGCAGCAGCACCTTCAGCGGGCGGCAGTTTCCTGCGCGGTGCACTTGGCACGGCAGCCGGTGTCGCCGGCGGCGTAATGCTGGCGGAATCGCTCTCTAGCCTCTTCAGCCCCCATACCGGCGGCACAGGCGGCGGTCTCTTCGGCGGCAACGCCGGCAGCGGCCTCTTCGGAGCCACGACAGCAAACGCAGCCGAGCAGCCGGTGCAGGAAACCATCATCAACAACAACTATTTCGGCAATGACGGTAATAGCGATCAGAATGATCAGAGCGCCGCCGATTACGCCCAGGATGCTGCTCAGGACGCTCTGGACGACGCCGATGACGATTCGTTCGACAACAGCGACGACGACAGCTCGTTTGCCTGAGCCGAAGCCGGTATCAGCCCAAAAAAAGCCGCCATCCCCGGATGGCGGCTTTTTCATTCAACCTCGGCCGCGATAGGGTTGAACGCCCTGATCCGGAAGCCAGACACCCTCCGGCGGTGTGCCGGTCTGCCAGAAGACGTCGATCGGAATGCCGCCGCGCGGATACCAGTAGGCACCGATCCGCAGCCATTTCGGCTCCAGCAGCTCCACGAGCCGCTTGGCGATATAGATCGAGCAATCCTCGTGAAATGCGCCGTGATTGCGGAAGGAGTGCAGGAAGAGTTTCAGTGACTTCGATTCCACCAGCCATTCGTTCGGCACATAGTCGATGACGATATGAGCGAAATCCGGCTGTCCCGTCATCGGACACAGCGAGGTGAACTCCGGTGCGGTGAAGCGCACGACATAGTCCGTGCCGGCATGGCCGGACGGCACCTTTTCCAGAGCGGCGGATTCGGGGTTGGCAGCCGTTTCCGTCTGGCTGCCGAGCATCGACAGGCCGGACACATCGGTTGTTGGCATCTCAGGTCTCCTTGATCATTCGACGCGGATTCCACGGGCTTCCCTGCCCTCCGGCTCCACATGAATATTTATTCGGCCCCCACATGGATCGCCCTTGTGGCACCTTCAAGGCGACTAAAGCATGTCGCGTGAAAGTGCGCAGCGGTTTTGCGACAAGGACATGCACGAAATCGAAAACCTAAACCGAGGAACGCGTATCTGAGAGATCGCGACGCACTTTGGGCCGCCTCTACGTGCCGGCCCAACAAAAGCCGCAGTCCAAATGCCGTTTGCAATCCGACACTCAGCTGCGCCTCAGCCCGATATGCGAGAACGGACAGTAATGACCACCGTACCATAACAAACCAAGAAACAATGGTTGAACATGCCCGTCTTTGAGAATCTCGCCGGCACCTCTCCATCTTCACCAGCCAAGGCGCCCGCCCAAACAGCAGATCATCTAGTCGCAGCCGGCGCCTTTGCCGAAGAAGAACGCAACGCCGTCTATCGCGCCATAGAGACGCGCCGCGACGTGCGCGATCAGTTCCGGCCCGATCCCCTGCCCGACGATCTCGTCAGACGCTTGCTCGAGGCGGCCCATTCCGCTCCATCCGTCGGGTTCATGCAACCATGGAATTTCATCCTCGTCCACCAATCGCAGACGCGCGAACGCGTTTGGCAGGCGTTTCATCAGGCCAATGAAGAAGCTTGCGCGATGTTCGAAGGCGACCGTCGCGCGCAATATCAGCGGCTGAAGCTGGAGGGCATCCGCAAGGCGCCGCTCAGCATCTGCATCACCTGCGATACCAAGCGCGGCGGCCCGGTCGTGCTCGGCCGCACGCACAATCCGGATACGGATGTCTATTCGACCGTATGCGCCGTGCAAAATCTCTGGCTCGCCGCCCGCGCCGAAGGTGTCGGCGTCGGCTGGGTCAGCATCTTCCATGAAGACGCCATTAAGGAGATCCTCGGCATTCCAGGCCACGTGAAGATCGTCGCCTGGCTCTGCGTCGGCTATGTCGACGAACTCTACGACATGCCGGAGCTTGCGGTGAAGGGATGGCGCGAGCGATTGCCGCTCGACAAGCTTGTCTTCGAGGAAGGCTGGCAGAATTGCGATGATAAGTGAGAGCAGCCCGCCTGCCGCAACCCTCGACAGATCAGAGCGTTACGATCTGAACGTAACAAAAGAGATCACATTGCCATCGGGGTCGCGTACATGAAAGTCCGTCCCGCCCCAGGCCTGTTTGGCGAGCGGTTGAGCGAACTCGACATCCTTCACCTTGAACTCCTCGAACAATCCCTGGACATTCGAAACCTCGACAGAGGCGAGAATAAGCGATTTTTCCTTGGCCGCCGCCGCTGCAAAATACGGCTCGTAAACGAGCCGCAAGTGGATCCAGATTCCATCGCGTGACACCGCTCCATAAAATGGCGGCGACCCATGCAGGAATTCCACTGCAAAGCTGAGCTTCTCTCTAAAGAAGGCCGCACTCGCAGCCACATCCCGCACGAAAAGGATCGGTATAACGCTCTTGAAAACCGGCGGCTCGGGTAAAGCGGCGGGCGTCTTCGGCGCATCCACCGCCGCGGCCTTCAACTCGGCCCAGTTCCTGTGGCCGGCCTCAACCGCAACGATCTCTTGCGCCAGCGCCAGAGGGAATTTCATCGCCAGGATCTCGCGATCCGTGGACGCCTTGAAGCGGTCGAGCACGCGAACTCTTCCACCGATGGAATAGTCACGATCACGGTGCCAGCGCATCAGCAACTTGGCTTGCTTGCGATAGGTATCAAGGGTGGGCATGGACGGACTCCTGCTGAGTGATATCAGCGGGCGGGCCTAGCCCTTTCGGCCCAATGCCGATGTGCCCCACGGGAACGCTCAAAGCGTAATTTGCGGCCAGCCATAAGTCAAACAAAGCTAAGGCAAAGCGTGGCTTGCAGCGAAACGCTCATCCTCGTTATGCAGCTCGAGCGACCAGTGCAGCAGGAAAGGCAATGACGTCCAGAGACCGGAGGTCAATCCTGCCTGCCTCAGCGCGGCCGCAGTCCAGGTATTGCATCCCATGAACGCGTTGAAATATCCCCGTGCCTCGAAGAACGCATCGTTCTCACCATAATTGCTGCCGATCAACGCACTCGGCTGGCCGTTCGTTTGCTCGAAGCTGCCAAGAACGAACTGCTTGAGCCGCTCCAGCCCCTCGGCATCGAGGCTGATCGTCTCCACACCTGGCGCACTCGGGGGGATAGCGCCCGCCAGCTCCACATGCATGACCGAACGATCCAGAGCAAAGCTCTTCAACACGGGACCAGCCTTCAGATCGGCCCATGTTCGCGTCTCGATGTAGAAACTCCGGCCGCCCCAGCCGAAGACGATATAACGCAGGTTCGGATTGTCGAGATCGAGCCCGGACGTTCGCAGGAAGGCGAAACGGGCGAGAAGATCGCCATCGACGGGAATGGCAATATCCGTATGGATAGGGTTGCTGAGCATGAGGACTTGTTGCGAGCGCTCGGCTTTTCCAACCGGTGCGGCATGCCAGAGCGGGCGAGGCACGACAATGCCGAGGCCGACGAGAAGCGCGAGGGCAAATACGGCGAAAAAAACGCCCCTGAATATCCTTGAAATCACTGACCGAGAGCCCCCGCCAACAATCAATCTCTTTAGTGGTTTATTGGCTGTTTCAAGGCAGAAAAATACCCCCATTGCACTTTTTCCGAGTGCATGGGGGTATCAACTTTCATGGCTATGAGCTCTCGGCTCAGGCCGCTTTCGTTTTCGCCCGCCGCGCCAAATGGGCGACAACATTCTCGATCATCCGCATACCGGCGTCGCCGCCGAGCGTCATGATTGATTCCGGGTGGAACTGTACGGCCGCGATCGGCTCCTTCACATGCTCGATACCCATGATCGTACCATCCTCGCTTTCGGCAGTGATGGTGAACTCCGGCGGTAGGCTCGAGGGATCGGCAAAGATCGAATGATAGCGGCCAACCGTCACTTCGCGGCCGAGTCCGGAGAAGACAAGACCTGGCTCCAGCACGCGGATGCGCGAGGGCTTGCCATGCATCGGGATCGCCAGATGGCGCAGCTCGCCGCCATAGGCCTCGGCGATCGCCTGCAAGCCCAGGCAGACGCCGAAGATCGGCAGGTTGCGCGCCCTCGCCTTCTTGATTGTTGCCTTGCAATCGAAATCCTTCGGATTGCCGGGGCCTGGCGACAGCACGAGCAGATCCGGATCGAGCCGGTCGAAAACTTCTTCCGGCACCGGCGTACGTACGGTCGAGACCGTCGCGCCCGTCTGGCGGAAGTAGTTGGCAAGCGTATGGACGAAGCTGTCTTCATGGTCGACGAGCAGGATCTTCACGCCCTTGCCGACCGAAGCGACGTCACGTTGCTGTTTGCCGGAATTGCCGGTCTTGGCATCACGGATGGCGGAAAGCATGGCGGAGGCCTTCAGTTCGGTTTCGGCTTCTTCTTCCTCGGGGATCGAGTCGTTGAGCAGCGTCGCGCCAGCCCGCACCTCGGCAATACCATCCTTGATGCGGACGGTGCGCAGCGTCAGGCCGGTGTTCATGTCGCCGTTGAAGCCGACCATGCCAATCGCGCCGCCATACCAGGCGCGCGGGCTCTTCTCGTGGTTCTCGATGAAACGCATGGCCCAAAGCTTCGGCGCGCCGGTGACGGTGACGGCCCAGGCGTGGCTGAGGAAGCCGTCGAAAGCGTCCATATCGTCGCGCAGACGGCCTTCGATATGGTCGACCGTATGGATCAGGCGCGAATACATCTCGATCTGACGGCGGCCGATGACCTTGACCGAACCTGGCTCGCAGACGCGGCTCTTGTCGTTGCGGTCGACGTCCGAGCACATTGTGAGTTCCGACTCGTCCTTCTTGGAGTTCAGCAGCTTCAGGATCTGCTCGCTATCGGCGATCGGATCGTCGCCGCGCTTGATCGTGCCCGAGATCGGGCAGGTCTCGATGCGGCGGCCGGATACGCGCACGAACATCTCAGGCGATGCGCCGATCAGATATTCCTGGTTGCCGAGATTGATGAAGAAGGAATAGGGCGACGGGTTGATCGCCTTCAGGCGCTTGGAAATATCGGACGGCTTGCTGTCGCAGCGTTCCATGAACTTCTGGCCGGGCACCACTTCGAAAAGATCGCCCTTGCGGAAGCTCTCCTTCGCCTTGACCACCAGCTCGGCATATTCGCCGGGGCGATGGTCGCTCTTCGGCGGGATGGTGTCGGTGTGGTGGAAGGGCTCAGGCGCAATCTCGCCAGACTTGCCTTCGGTCGATTGACCATCCTTGGCAAAGTCATAACGGTCGATCCAGGCCTTGGCGGAATAGTTGTCGACCACCAGAATTTCATCCGGCAGGTAGAGCACCATGTCGCGCTGGTCGCTGGGGCGTTCGAGCTTGAGGTTGATCGCGTCGAACTGGAATGCCAGATCGTAGCCGAAGGCGCCGTAGAAGCCGATGCTTGCATCGGCCTGTGAATAGAAGAGTTCGGTGACGGCGCGTAGCACGGTGAAGACCGTCGGCATCTTCGAGCGCTCTTCCTCGGTGAAAACACGATCCGGCGTCTTGACGGTGAGGTCGAGCCGGCGCGGCGTCGAAGCGCCGAGGACGACTTCGGAAACCGTCTTCAGCTTTTCCGCGATGAAGCCGAGAATGACCTCGCCCCGCCCATTATAGGCTTCGATCCAAACATTGCGGCCATTGCAGGAAAGACCGAGCGGCGGGTCGACGATGGCGGTATCCCAACGCGTATAGCGGCCCGGATATTCGTAGTTGGAGGAGAAGACGGCGCCGCGGCGCTCGTCGAGCTTGTCGATGTAGGACGATACGGCGTCCGCATAAGGCGTCGGCCGGCGCTGCCGGGTGACGGTAATGCCGCCTTTCGTCTCGTAGATTTCCGCACCATCATCCCGAAGGATCGTTACCATTGTTCCTCACTCCGTTGTCAGGCCCGGATGACAGGCGGCCAATATAACAAAAAAGCCGCCTCGAAATCTCGGGCGGCTCACTCGTCGTCTTTGAACACGATTGGTCGAGGCCGCCTCAGCGTGCCCACCACCAAACTGCAATGTTGTTCAAGGACATGTTCATGGCGGAATTGTTAGCGTGAGATGCCGCGATGCGCAAGCCGCAATCTCGGCAATGGGCAGAAACGATTTTTCGTCCCTGCCCATCCCCTATTCCTAGTCCCGCGTCCTGGCCGCTTCGAAAAACGCCTCCGGACTATCGACTTCGACCAGCCGCTTCCGGTCGATCAGCCAGAAGCGATTGCCGACCGAGCGCACGAAACTGCGATCGTGCGAGACGAGCAGGCAGCTCGCCTCGCTTTCCGTCAACTCGCCCTCCAGCGCCTCCTGACCATCGATGTCCAGATGGTTAGTGGGTTCGTCCAACAGGTAGAAGTTCGGATTGGTGAGCCTCAGCACCAGCATCGCCAAGCGCGCCTTCTGTCCACCGGAAAGCCTGCCGACCGGGCGACCCTGCATCTCGATGTTCATGCCGGCACCGGCAAGCAAAGTGCGCGCCCGTTGCTCGCCAAGCTCGAACAGCCGCGTAACCACGCCGAGCGGCGTGTCGTCCTGGCCGAGATTGGATAGCGACTGGTCGCTGTAGCCAAGCACCAGCGAAGGCGTCACCTTGATGGCCCCAACAGCGAATTGATCCGCGATGGCAGAGCGGATCATCTCGACAAGGCGCGTCTTGCCGGCACCGTTGGCTCCCAGCAGGACGATGCGATCCCCCTGGCAAATCCAGCGCCTGCCCGTCTTGAACAACAGCATCCCATCGGGCGTTTCGACGGAAGCGTCCTCGAGCGTTACCAATATCTTCGCCTGCGTGCCGCGATTGGCAAGCTTGATGGCACCCGCCGAACGCTCCTGATAGCCCGGCCGCGCCGCATCCTCCAGGCGTTCGGCGCGCGCCTTCAGCTGCTTCGTCTTCACCGTCAGCAGGTCGCTACCGGAATTGACGCCAAGATTGTAGAGCTTGGCCGCCTGTTTGCGCAGCTGTTGTGCCGTCTTCATATCCTTCTGATAGCGCCGCTCTTCCGAGGCATCCGCCTCGTCCAGCGCCGCCCGCGCCCGGCTATAGGGCAACGCATAAACCTGCGACTGCTCCTGACGCAGGAAGAGCGTACGGTTGCTGACGGCATCGAGAAACGCGCGGTCGTGGCTGGCGATTATCACCGACACATCGCGCGGCAACGCGTTCAGCCAGTCCTCCAGTAGTGCGATCTTGGCGAGATCGAGATGGTTGGTCGGCTCGTCGAGCATCAACACGTCGGGCTCGGTCACCCAGACGCGGGCAAGCATGGCGAGCCTTTGCCAGCCGCCGCTGAGTTGGGCCAGCGTCCTCTCCCGCATCTCTGCGGGCACCGCCAATGAATCGAGCGTGACATCGACGCGCCAGCTTTCGCTCGCGATCTGCTCCTTCGGCAGCGCGCGCAGAACGGCATCATAGAAGGAAACATCGAGAAGATTGGCAGGCACATACTGCTCGACATAACCAACACGGAGGCCGCGTGCCCGCGTGATATCGCCGGTCGTCGGCTCCAGCTTGCCTGCTATGCAGTTGAGCAGCGTGGTTTTCCCGCGTCCGTTCGCAGCAACGATACCGAGACGATCGCCTGCATCGACGGTGAGATTGAGATTGGCAAACAGCGGCGCGCCGAGAGTGGCGCCAAAATTGCGGAGATTGATCAGAGTCATGGTCTTATCCGGTCTTGCACGAGCATTCCCGAAGCATCGCCGCCGGCTCCTTTCGCCGTGCTGCAGATGTGGCTGGCCATATGTCGGCCAATGCTCGAAAACATGTCATGACGAAGCCGCACAAGAACGCGCGAGCTTGCGTCTCCCAAAAGGGCAGACCAGAAGAAATGAGTGAGTTACAGCCTCTGATCAGCCCTGCAAACGCGTCTGCAGGGCACGAGTCGGGCCGAACTGGCGAATATGCCAGACTATCTTTGTCATACGGTCCTCCTCTCTTTTCTCTCAATAGGTTTGAAGACTGCGTGCTTCAGATAGCATCGAACGATACGATTTACAATTGCGCCAATGCCTCGATACGTCACCAAAAGGGCAAAAAAAGAGGCGACGCCGAAGCATCGCCCGAGTTTGCTGCGTCGATGAGACGGCTTAGAACCTTTGCGTCAGCGTCAGCTTGAAGGTCCGGCCGGGCTCGGAATAGTAGGATGCAGGCTGCGTCTGCGCACCGCTGTATGACGGTGAATTGAGCGCGTCGTAATAGGTCTTGTTGAAGAGGTTGTAGATACCGCCGCGGATGCTGAGCCCCTTCACCTGTTCCGGCTCCCACCAACCCGTCAGGTCGAAGATGCCGTAGCCAGGCGTGCGCAGGGTGTCGCCCGTCTTCTTCGGCTCGCTGGTCGCAGTGATGAAGGTCAGGTCGGTTCCCCAGACTTCGGTGGCGTAGCCGACCGTGAAGGCCGCCTTGGCGGGAGCAACGGAGTTGATCCATTGATCGGTGTCGGAGTCCTTGCCGTTCACATAGGCAAGCGCGCCCTTGATGTGGAAGCCATTGTCGAACTTCTTGTGCGCGTTCACTTCGACGCCATACATGCGGACATTGGCACGGTTGAAATACTCGGTGATGCCGAGCGGATAGGTGCCTGTCGGGTCGCGGCGGTTCGACGTGTCAATGAAGTTCTTGTATTTGTTGTAGAAAGCGCCGACATGGCCGCCGAAGTCGTCGTCACCGAGGTTGGTGCCGATTTCGACGCCGTTGCTGGTTTCGGGCTTCAGGTTGGGATTGCCGTAGTTTACGTAGCCGCCAGGCACGCCGTAATTCACGTAAAGCTCGCTGGCGCTCGGCGCGCGGAAGGCCATGGCCCATTGCGCGTAGATCTCGACATTGTCCTGCGGCTGGTACGAGGCGCGCAGCTTCGGCGAGATGCGGCTGTCCGACTGACCTGCGGGCAGACCGCGATAGTTGGCGCTGTCGCGATAAGCGGCCGTATTCTTCGGCGAGTAATCATACCATTCGAAGCCCAGACCCGGCGTCAGCGAGAAGCCGCTGGAGCCGAACTCGATCTTGTCGTCGATGAAGGCCCGAACGCGCCTGCCATCAACATCGGGCATGTCGGACTGGTTGGTGTGCAGGAACGAGCAGGAGAAAGCCCAACGCGGATTGGCGCAGGCGTCCTTGCCCGCCGAATACTGATGGATCTTGTTGAATGCGGTATCGAGACCGAAGGTGACCTTGTGATGCAGGCTGCCGGTATCGAACGCCTTGGAGGCGTTGCCGCTGAAACCGACGCTGCGATCCCTCATCTCGTTGCTGCGCCAATAGTCGCCGATGACGGAAGTGTAGCGATAGCCGTCGACGCCGCCTTCACGCAGGAGGTTCTGCCAATAGAAAACGGCGTTGGCGGTATCAAGCAGCGAATCGGCGCTCTCGGCCTCATACTTGTAATCGAGCGAAACACGATTGCGCTCGACATTATCAGTCGCATTGTAGTTGCCGGGCCGGAAGTTCCCGGTCGAGCTCTGCAGCGTCATCAGATCGGTGGTCTTATCCTTGTTGTAGTGCTCCGCCGTGACGCCGAAGGTGCCGATGTCGGTATACTGGCGGATCTTAAACAGGCCGCTTCTCTGATTGTAGTCGGCCGGATTCGCCTCGGTACGCTTGGTCGAATAGCCGCCGACATCGCCATTGTTCTCAAGCTCATGACCACGCGTGTAGCCACCCTGGAAGAGAACGGCGGTATTGTCGATGCGCTTGGCTACAGCCGCGGCACCGCCGATGCTGCGATCGTCGCCATTGTAGCCGAACTTGAAGACGCCGCCCCAGGTGGAACCGGGTGCGATCAGATCTTCCGGCTCCAGGGTCCGCAGAACGAAGGCTCCACCGAGCGCGCCTGAACCCGCACGGCTGGAATCGGCGCCACGCACGACATCGACGCTGGAAAGCGCGTTGAAATCGAAGCTGTTCACACCGCCATTGGCACCGTTGGAGGAACCACGCGAAGCATCAAGAAGATAAGGAATTTCGATGCCGTCAACCGTGGTCAGCACGCGGTCATCGCCAAGACCGCGAATATTGACGCCGCCGCTGGCGCGATTGAAGCCGATGCCAACCTCGGTGCTTCGGCCGAGATCTTCGATGCGGGTGATCTGCTTGTCGTCAATCTCCTTGGCGCTCGTCTCGCTCGCAGTCGGGGAATCGGCAAGCACATCCTTGCTCGCCTTGCTTTTGCCGCTGACGACGATCGGCTTCAGGCTCGTGACCCGATCGCCTCTGGCGGCTTCACCAGTCGCCTCTTCATTCTGAACCGCCGTCTGCGCTAGAGATGCTGTCGTCAACCCAAGGGTCAGAAACGCTGTGCATGCCAAAAGAGCCGAGCGTGAGCGCCGAACAACCATAACCATTCCTTTCGAACTGCTTGACCGGGCTGGCTGGTTGCTGCGTCGAAGGCAGGCAAGGGGCTGGCTAGGTTAGTCGTGTTAACGAGACGGAAATATTCCGCCTTCTTTCTGCCGCATAAAAAACATGACTATTATTGTCAATATATTCGCTGCCAATAATCATGAATAAAATCATCATGTTTACGTGAAGCCGCAAAGAGTTGCTGATTTGCAACGAAACAGCCACCTCGGGCGTTCTATCAGCACCACCATTAGAATTGGCTGTTTTACTTGATGCTGTTTAGAATTGTTTCACTCACATCTGCGCTTGTTTGGCTCATGGCCGCAGCCCTCCCGCAAACCGGTCCGATCCCGGAGCGGAAACCCGCCCAAACGCCGCCGGTCCCGATGGAGAAGCCGCCCACTCCCTTGGATAAGTCAGCAGTTCCTGCCGGCAAGCCGGACATCCCGGCTCCAACACCGGCGACCGGAGAAATTCAGGGGCCGCCTCGCCCGTCTCCGACGATCGCCCTGGAATCGGACGAGGAGCACCAGGCCTGTCTGAAGGAGCTGAGCGCCATCGGTGCGATCTTCAAGGAGATCCCCCGCATCGATGACGGCAACGGCTGCGGCATCGACAAGCCCATCACCCTCACCTCGCCGCTGCCTGAGATAGAACTCAAACCCGAGGGCAAGATGCGTTGCGAAACCGCGCTGGCGCTGGCGCAATGGATGAATGGAAGCGTCATCCCCTCCACCGCCGCCTTGGAGAATGGCAAGATCGTCACGATCAACCAGGCATCAACCTACATCTGCCGCCTGCGCAACAATGCATCCACGGGAAAGATCTCCGAGCATGCTCGCGGCAACGCCATCGATGTCGCAAGCTTTACCTTCGAGAACGGCAACACCATCGGCATCGAGCCCAGACGCGAAGACCCGACCCTGACAGGCGCATTCCAACGCGCGGCAAGCGCCTCAGCTTGCCTCTATTTCACGACCGTCCTCGATCCTGCAAGCGACGCTGCCCAYGAGACCCATTTCCATCTGGACGTGCTCGAAAGGAATGGCGGCTTCCGATACTGCCATTAGAGCATTTCCAGGAAAAGTACTCAGCGGTTTTCCGTCCGGAATGCGCAAGAGAACAGCAAGATAGAGCGTTTTCGCGGCTCAAAAAAAAGCGGAAACGCTTTAGACATGGGAATTTGAGAACCAGACATCCCGGTAGATCGCGACTGCCGTCTCATCCGGCTCCCGATCGTGTCTCAGCCAGACCGAACGGATGGTCCAGGCGGCGCCGACGCTGGGGATCATGCTGCATTGGGCCGGATCGGACGCGCCGATGCAGGGGATGAAAAAAGCGGGCATCAGAGCTCTGGCAGCATATCCCTCGTCCGTGCGTTTGATCAGAACAGCAAGGCCTATCCTGTCATTGGCCTGCCATGGCATGATGATCCGGCCGCCGGGCCGCAGTGCCTGAAGCCACGAGAGCGGCGGCGCCAGGACACCGGCATTGACATAGATCACATCGGCGGTCGGCAGTTCGAGCGCAGTCGCATCGCCGCAGAGGACGGAAACATCCTCGAAGGTGGCGAGATTTTCGCGTGTCCGGCTTGCCAAAGCCTCATCGATTTCGATCGCGTGGACATGGCCGCCCGGTGCGACGAGCGTCGACAGGAGCGCGGTATAGTATCCAGTACCAGTCCCGACATGAATGACCGTCTCGCCGGGCATCGGGGCGACCACGCCCAGGAAGGCGGCATGAAGAAACGGCTCGCCGTTGTTGATGCCCTTCGCTTTGTCCAGCGCAACGAGCACATTCTGGTAAAGAAAAGCAGGATCGTCATTCGGCGTTTCGAGATAGTGCCGGTTGACCACGATCTGCCACGGTCCCGGCCCCATGAAAGCTTCGCGCCTGACGGCATTGAAAGCGCGCTCCAGCCGTTCGTCCCTGGAGTTTGCGGCAGCCGCCATCATCCTCGCATGGAAAGCGCGTATCTTGTCCAGACTGGCTCGCTTGCCTGCGGTCACGGCCGACCTCCATCGTCACATGCGACGATATCGATGCATCGTGTCGATCTTGCCGGCAATTTTCGCAGCGTCAATACGGTGGGTGGCCGATAGCGACGTTGAATCAGAATCAGAACTTAAAACAATCCTTCGATGTAGCCCTGATCATTGAGGAAAATCCGTTCCGCTGCCGGTGATTTGGGAAGGCCGGGCATGGTCATAATCTCGCCGGTGATGGCGACGATGAAACCGGCGCCAGCCGACAACCGCACCTCGCGAACGGACACGATATGGCCTTCCGGCGCGCCGCGAATGTTCGGATCGGTCGAGAAGGAGTATTGGGTTTTCGCCATGCAGACCGGTAGATGGCCATATCCCTGGTCCTCCCAAGAGCGCAACTGGTCGCGCACGGCCTTGTCGGCGGTGACTTCGCCGGCATGATAGATCCTCGAGGCGACGGCCTCGATCTTCTCGAGCAGGGAAAGATTGTCGGGATAGAGCGGATGAAACTTCGCCATGCCGGATTCGGCAAGTTCGACGACCTTATGCGCGAGATCGACGATCCCGGCCGAACCTTCGGCCCAATGGCGGCAGAGGATGGCTTCTGCTCCCAGCCGGGCGACATAATCCTGCAGCGCTTCGATTTCGGCTTCCGTATCCGAGACGAAATGATTGATGGCCACCACGACAGGCACGCCGAACTTGCGGACATTGGCGACATGCCGGCCGAGATTGGCGCAGCCCTTGACGAGCGCCTCGACATTCTCATGGCCGAGATCGTCCTTCTTGACACCGCCGTTCATCTTCAGCGCACGAACTGTCGCCACGATGACGGCCGCATCCGGCGAAAGCCCTGCCTTGCGGCATTTGATGTCGAAGAATTTCTCTGCGCCGAGATCCGCACCGAAGCCGGCTTCCGTCACCACGTAATCGGCAAGCTTCAACGCCGTGCGCGTGGCGATGACCGAATTGCAGCCATGGGCGATATTGGCGAAGGGGCCGCCATGCACCAGCGCCGGATTGTTTTCCAGCGTCTGCACGAGGTTCGGTTGCATCGCATCCTTCAAGAGCACGGCCATAGCGCCGTCGGCCTTCAAGTCGCGTGCATGGACCGGCGTGCGATCGCGGCGATAACCGATGATGATATCGCCGAGCCGTTTTTCCAGATCCTTGAGATCGGATGCCAGGCAGAGGATTGCCATGACCTCGGAAGCGACGGTGATGTCGAAACCGCCTTCGCGAGGGAAGCCATTGGAAACGCCGCCAAGGGAGGACACGATATCGCGCAAAGCCCGATCATTCATATCCATCGCGCGGCGCCAGGTGATACGCCGGATATCAATATTCTGCTCGTTGCCCCAATAAATATGGTTGTCGATCAACGCGGCGAGCAGGTTATGGGCCGAGGTGATCGCGTGGAAATCGCCGGTGAAGTGCAGATTGATGTCTTCCATCGGCACGACCTGCGCATAGCCGCCGCCGGCCGCCCCGCCTTTGACGCCGAAGCACGGACCGAGCGACGCCTCGCGTACGCAAACCACCGCCTTTTTGCCGATGCGGTTGAGGCCATCTCCGAGACCGACCGTCGTCGTCGTCTTCCCCTCGCCTGCCGGCGTCGGGTTGATGGCCGTGACAAGGATAAGCTTGCCGTCTTTCCTGCCGGCCTGAGCGGCAATGAAATCGGCACCGATCTTTGCCTTGTCGTAGCCGTAGGGTGCAAGATCCTTCGCAGGAATGCCGAGTTTGGCGCCAATCTCGATGATAGGCAGTTTCTTTGCCGCACGCGCGATTTCGATATCGGATGCCACTGTCGCCATTAAACTTGCCCCCAACACACGGTCATTTGCCTGTCGGGATAAACCAATATGTTTACGGTGTGAATAGGAACGGCGGCGTCTCCCCTTGGAAACGAACCGGCTTGTCCCGGGACATCCGGATGCCTATTTTCGGGATCCGATTCCGAAGCGAGAACAAAGGAAAACATATGAAGTCCCTGGAATTGCTGGTCGAGCGCATCATCCTCTCCAGTCGCTGGCTCCTGGTGATCTTCTATCTCGGCCTGGCCGCCTCGCTCGCCGTCTACGCCGTTTCGTTCATTTACAAGTTCTACAAGGTCGCCATCAACGCGCTCGTCTATGACGAAGCCGATATGATCTTGGCTATCCTCGGCCTGATCGACGCCGCCCTGGTAGCAAGCCTGATCGTCATGGTGATGATTTCCGGCTATGAGAATTTCGTCAGCCGCTTCGACGAAGCCGAAGGTCAGGTATCCTTCCTCGGCAAGCTCGATTCAGGCAGCCTCAAGATCAAGGTCGCGTCTTCGATTGTCGCGATCTCGTCTATCCACTTGCTACAGATCTTCCTCAACGCCACGCAATATGACAATGCCAAGCTGATGTGGTTCACCATCATCCATCTGGCTTTCGTCGTCTCGGCGCTGCTTCTCGGCTTCCTCGAAAAGATCATGGCGAAGGCCAAAAGCAAGAATAGCTGAGAGCAGTTATTTTCTGGGTGGGATGCGGGCCTTTGTGGCGCAAGTCGCAAGCGCTTCATTGCCCCGACAATTGCGTGCCGCCACGAGATCCTCAACGGTCGCTAGCTCCGTCGTGAGATTGAGCGATCTTGCCTCCGTTTGCGACACATTACGCAATTGGTTTGGTTTCGCCTCAAGCAAGATATCGAAGAGGCTTTTGTCGACGCCCATTTCGCCTATAGTCTCGATAACCATCTTCTTCAGGTCTGCCGGAAGCCCCACTTTCTCGACGTGAGCAGACATGTCGAATGATCTAGCCTGATGCACGCCAAGCCAGGCCCACTGACCACAAACACGATTGATGTCACCGGCGAAAAACAGGGTGCATGCGGAGCTGCAGAAAGCGCCACCTGTATAGACTTCACCTTTCCTTGCGCCATCTGGTGTGTATACGGCGCACGTTGGATTGGCTAAGGGACAGGTACGCCACCGCGTTTGCCCGACGCCGATCGAGAGCTTATGCTTGCGCATAATCCATGCCATCTCCAGCGCTGCGCGGATATTGCCGCCCAAACGGGATGACGGGACACAATCGCAAAGATTGCAGCGATCACGACCATTGGCAGAGAAAAGGCGTTTCTAGGATATCGGAAGAGCAGCATCGTGACGGAACAGCATGGCAGGAACGTGCAAACAAATGGGATCCGCAATTCTGGCAACAGTCATTTTTCACCCGAAGAAGCCCGTCGGACCTCCTGGGAGCTTGAGCTGACGGCAACCGGCGAATCGGATCTTGTCTGTTCCACGCAATCGGCGACCAGCTGATGAGAACGACAATCATACAGGGTTACAAGCGCAAGCGCATCCACTGGCTCCGTCGTCAGCTTCAATTTGAGAGCATCCATCTGCGAGATTAGATGGATACCGTTCGGGTCGGTCCCGAGCATCAGATCGACAAGTGCGTTATCGACGCCCATCTTGCCGAGAAATCCGACCAGCCTCGCCTTCTGCGCCTTATCGAGCTTGGTCGTATCGTACTTGCCGACGAATTTGCGTCCGATTTCCTTTTTCGAAATGATCTTCCGCTTGCCATCAACCATTTCATATTCAGTACGGTATTGGACGCGCACCTCGCTATAGGTGGTCGTGATCTGATGAACACCCATGAGCGCAAAGGGGCTGAATACCCGCTGGATGCCGCCCGTGAAAAATAACGGGCAGGCCGAAAAACAGATCGCTCCGGCGGAATACGGCTCTCCCTTGATCGAGCCGTCCTTAGCGACCGCGGCCGGGCAGATCGGCTCGGCATACGGGCATGCCCGCGAGCGGGTACGTCCAACCGCGATCGAGAGCTTCTGCTTCCGGATGGTATGAGCCATTTCCATCGCGGCCTTCACATCCCCGCCGGGTGAGCTCACGACGATCGGCAACTTACGATTGCCAAGCTTTTTCAGCAGCTTTTGCAGCTTCCTTGGCGAATCCGCCATGATCTGCCCTTCTGCCGAAATCCAGTCTGGGCAGATGCTGTCGCCGCGGCATTGCCCCATATCGCCATGGACGAGCCGGAATTGCATCGGCTGGCCACCAGTGACCTCGGCCGCTCCGGCAGACGCGGGCGACAGCACCAGAAGCGAAATGACCGTCAGTAGCCACAGCGCCATTTGACAACACCGCATTGCCAGCTGCGGCAGGAAGCGAAAATTCATGAGATACACGCCTGAGAAAGCGATTGCTTTGGCATGACCGATAGCAACCGCTTTGGGCCTTCGCAAGGCAGGGCTTTGCAGCGCAACATCATTTCAGAAAAGGCAGACCCATTCTCAGCCCGGAAGGCGGTTTCCCACGAACAACAGCCTCAAGCTTTCCAGCGTGAAATTTCATTCGCAGCAGGCGGTTGGAGCAAGCCATCTATCTTACCATATGATCAGACGATCACTCAACCATAGGCATGCAACAGCGCAGGCATAGAGCCCTTGAAGCAAGCCGAAGATTATTCGACGGGTCCACCAAATCCGCATCGGGCAAGGCCTGAAGATATGAGATTTTTCACCACCGCCATCGTGGGAATATATGACGCATATCGGCACCGCATTTGCGGATACCGAAGGTAAAAATTTCGCTCTTAGGCGTCTCTTTGGCAAAAAGTCATACAATTCCGTACGTTCGTATATTAAAATATATGAAAATGAATTTATTTCTGGTCCTGTGGTATTTTTGCGTCTAGCATTCACCCATAGATCGGGTATTTGATAACGATAATACGCTGTGGGCGCCTTTACCATATGTCCTATATCATTGCTGCCGAGAGACAATTGCTGCTTTCTGCCGAGTTGGCCGCTGCTCGGACACAGACGGCATTTGCAGAGGCGCTGGAACGCTCGGCAACAGCCTTTGGCTTCAGCCATGTGGCTTTCTTGAACGCGCCGCTCCCGGACGATTCGATGATGACGCCGCTGCTGATCCAGGGCTCCGTGCCGGCCCAGTTCGTGCGCGAATTCGATCGTCAGCAACTTGTTCGGCGTTGCCACACATTGCTCCGCGTTCGCGATTCGGTGATGCCGCGCACCTGGCATCTGCTGGAAAAAGATAATGCACCAGAGGTTGAGTTGTCGCGCGAGCTGCAGACGCTGCTGATCAATTACAATTGCCCGGCGAACGTCATTATTCCGATCAATTCCGCCGATGGGCAGCGTCTGATTTTCTGGTTCATGGGCAATCGCAGCAGCCTCAGCCAGAGCGAGCTCAACGAGCTCTCCATGATCATGCTGCAGGCGCTCGATGCCTATAGCTGCCTGAAGCGCAACGATGGCTCGGCACCGCATACGCTTTCTGCCCGCGAACTCGAAGTCGTTCGCTGGACAGCGCAGGGCAAGACGTCAGTGGAGATTGGCCAGATCCTCTCCCTCTCCGACCATACCGTCAACGCATACATGACGAATGCGATCAAGAAGCTCGATTGCGTTAACCGCACGCAGCTCGTTGCAAAAGCCATTCGGCTCAAGCTGATCAGCTAAGCTCTCCCGAGGTCGACCGCTTTAGAGCCAGAAGCATGGCTGCACGCTGTCCCGACGGACAAACGCGCGCGCAGACATGCGCGCGATCAGCCCGACGATCAACGGCCACCCAGAACCGTACGGATTTCGACGAGATTCGACCGCACCCGCAGGACATGGAAGCCCATCGTGGCAAGATGGCTTGGCATGAAGGAGCTGTCTTCGCTGCCATTGGAGATGATAAGCGGCTGGATCCGTAACGCCGCCCGCAGCATATCGAGGGTGCCGTTCCAGAGCACACCGACATTGCGCTCGGCGATAACCTGCTGAAAGTCCGCACCGGCAGCACTCAGAATGCCATAGGTGGCGTAAAGCTGGCCGTAGGCGAACCAGAAGCGATCGTCGGCCCGCATGTCGAACCATCCGTAACTATAGTTCTGAGATCGGTCGGCCAGGATATTGGCCGTGCTGCCGAGGTCGCCCGCGATATGATCGACGAACTGCAGCAAATTGTCGGCGCGACCGTCGAAGATCGTCTTGCAGCTGCTGAGGTCCGTATTGAAGCTGCGAAGATTGGTAATTGCAGCGCGATAGTAGCTCGGCGTCGGCGTCTTCGGCCCGAACGGATGCAGCCCGAAATACCAGCTCGATTCGTCGAATTGTAGATTGCCGCGTGCCTTCTGCAGGTCGCTGTTGATGCCTGATGTCCCGCGCACGCGGCCGATTGTATCGACAAGCTCCGCCGAGGTGCGGCGGACGATGGAATTCACACCACGCTGGAAGGAGGCCTTGTTATCGAGAAACGGCGTGTCGTCCCATGAGAGCCCAAAGAAGCCGGCCTTGTAGAGCAGCATCGATGAAATCCAGGCATTCTGGTTGACGTTGAAATCGGCGAGATCAGCTGCAACGTCGACGACAGCCGAGGTCTGGCAGGCCTTGGGCGCGCTGGCCGCAGCCTGCTGCCCACTCGGCGCCGGCAATTCCTGCCCGGCGGAGAATTTGCGTTCGGAGAACTTGTAGACGTCGGGATAGGCCGTATTGAACCCACTCCAAACCTGCGTCTGCCAGACGAAATAGACGTAGAGGATCGCGAGCAGGGCCACAAAGGCTGCGATCGGCACCTTGATCACCCAGTTGCGCTGCCGGTACCAGCCATGCGCCGCCAGGAAAGGCCACGCAATCCCGACGAAGACCAGGCCCAGCCACCGCCCGATGGCAGAGGTCATCCGCTTCCAGAGAGCCTTGATCGAGTCGAGCATGGATACGCCTCCTAAACCTCAACGCGCATCCTGCCGACACGCGAAGGACGCACCACACAGAATCCGCGCATCCGCTCTTGCGAAAATCTCTTTCGATTTCCGTGCTCTAGAGCTTTGGCGCTATCCCAGCTCCAGCAAATATGTGTTCTGGGGGAAAACGACAACAGTCTGTACCGCTTTTTCAGCAAGGGATGCCAATCATCCTTCCGGTTGCGCCTCCTCAGAGGCCCCTCCCGGCTCGACGGCGACGGGCAATGAATGCGGCTCCAACCGCCTGGCGAAGACGAAATCGACATGCGCCTTGCGTGCCGCAAGATCGTGTCCGGCCAATACATTCGCCTCGAAGGCCTGGATCAGGCTCTCAACGGCCGGGGACCGGCTTGTCGAGGGTGGCAGCGCATCAACTTCCGGCGTCAATGCCTTCAGCAGGGCGATGCGTTGCTCGATATCGACGGTGAGTTTTCCCGCCATGGCCCCGACAGCGGCGATCTGCCCATTCAGGACGCCCGCCAGCCCCTCATAGATATCGATCAGACGCTGACGCATCGTCCGATCGGATTGCAACTCTCTCTCACGTTTGCGCAGCGCATCCTGCCCGGCCAGCAGGTCCCGATAGTCGTCATCGCGCTCGAGATGCGTATCGGAATTGCGCGTCGAAGACAGGCTGCGACGCAGATCTGTGACCTGAGTCGTGACCACATCGGCTTCGCGCTGCACTTCCTCGATCGCGAAGTCCAGTTTTCGCCGTCGTTCGATCGCCCCGTCCAAATGGCTTTCGCAGTCACGAAAGCATCGCGACAAGGCAGGTCTGGCCTGTTTGAACAGGAGATCGAGGGCCGCCGATGCGCTCAGCGTTGCCTCAACATCAGCGATGATTGCTTCCGGCTTCATCGGGCCGCCCGCCAGTTTCCTGCGAAGCAGACTGGCATCTTGGAGGCCAGCATTTTCGTCGAATAGCCGGCGATGCTGCAGATCTGCATTCGCAGTCATCCGATCCAGCTCCTTCACCAGAGACAGAGCAAGCGATTTCCATCGCTCCAGCGTTTCCACAGTCTCGCGGACCAGCGCCTCTTCTACTGGAAAATTGACGACCTCGGCACCTCCCTCGCCTCTGGCATGCCCCGCAAGCGTCGCCACGGCGGCAGTCGCACTGCCAATAGCGTCGTCAAGTGTCGTCTGCGCTTTGTCGAGCGTGCCGTCGAAGGAATGAGGTACAGCCATGAACGCATCTCTCCCCTGCCTATCAGGGTGAGACTAGCTGCTTACGAACGACATGAAAATGCCCGACCGCATTATTGCGCGGCGGCAGGATTCCGCAAATAGGCGATCAGATTGTCGAGGTCCTTGTCGCTCTTCAAACCGGGGAAAGTCATCCTGATCCCCTTCACCAGGGCCTGAGGCCCCGGCAGGTATTTGCGTAGCAACGCCTCATCCCAGACCTTGCCGTCAGCCCCAAAGGCTTTCATCGCCGGCGAGTAGTTGTAATCCGGCAGGCTCGCGACCGGGCGGCTGATGATATCAATCAGCGATGGCCCGACACGGTTCTCATGGGCGGTCGCCGTATGGCAGGCCGCGCATTTCCTGAAAACGGCCGCACCCGCGACCGCATCTCCATCCGCAAGCACCTGAGAAGCCGAAGCGAGCAGGACGATCATCAAGGTCAGGCAGAGCAGTTTCATCACACCTCCCAGTTCCTCATGCTGCTGGCTCGATCCCGACAGTAGCGCGAAGAAACCGCAGTTGCATCGCGCGTCGTGGAAGACATCGAGCATCATTCGCCCGATATCGCCTCCTCCCAATGGCGGCGGCAGAGCGAGACATATTTGTCACTGCCGCCGATCTCGATCTGCGCGCCCTCGCGCACGACCTCACCTGCCGCATCCAGCCGCACGACCATGGTCGCCTTGCGGCCGCAATGGCAGATCGTGCGCACTTCCCGCAGCTCGTCGGCAATCGTCAGCAGCTCCTGCGAGCCCGGAAACAGCCTTCCGTGAAAGTCCGTTCGCAGCCCGTAAGCCATGACCGGGAGGCCAAGCCGGTCGACGATATGAGCAAGTTGCCACACCTGCTCCCGCGAGAGGAATTGCGCCTCGTCGACGAAGACGCAATTCAGCGGCTCGCTCGTATGCAACTGCTCGACCATGGAATACAGATTGTCGCGGGTATCGAAGGGTATGGCGTCCATCGTCAGGCCGATGCGCGAAGCAATCTTGCCGCGGCCCGCCCGATCGTCGAGGGCGGCGATGAGGGCGGCCGTGCGCATGCCGCGCTCCTGATAGTTATAGGCCGCCTGCAGCAACATCGTCGACTTGCCGGCATTCATCGTCGAGTAGTGGAAATAGAGCTTGGCCATGACATTCTCCTTGAATGCTTCATGGGTTCTGCGAGCCGATAAGAAAAGATATGCTTAAAGAAAACCACAAGATTCAGAAGCCGGTCGCCTTCTTGCCCAAAGCCCTTGCAGCGCTCGCACAGAAAAATGCCGGCGTCGCAATCAGCCCCCTCAAACCGGCGCAAATACACTGTGGTCGCTTGAAAATGTCAGTTATTGATGGTTGCTTGGGAACGTTACACTGGGAGTCACGCAATGATAAAAATGACCCTTACCGCAGTCGCTTTCGCTTCAGCTCTTTCGGCCCTGACACTCACCTCCACCGCTGCTTCCGCAGCCGAGCAGGCAAGCTGTGGCACCGTGCATTTCGCCGATGTCGGCTGGACCGATATCACCTCCACCACGGCGACGGCCTCCGTCCTCCTGAAGGCGCTGGGCTACGACACCGACGTCAAGGTGCTTGCCGTGCCGGTGACCTATCAGTCCCTCAAAAATAAGGACATCGACGTCTTCCTCGGCAACTGGATGCCGTCCATGGCCGAGAACATCAAGCCATTCGCCGAAGACAAGTCGGTCGAGACCGTTCGCCCCAACCTCGAGGGCGCGAAATACACGCTGGCAACCAACCAAAAGGGCGCCGCGCTCGGCATCAAGGACTTCAAGGATATCGCTGCCCATAAGGACGACCTCGACGGCAAGATCTACGGCATCGAGCCGGGCAATGACGGCAACCGTCTGATCATCGACATGGTCGACAAGAACACCTTCGGCCTCAAGGGCTTCGAAGTCGTCGAATCCTCCGAACAGGGCATGCTGGCGCAGGTTTCCCGCGCCGACAAGGAAGGCAAGCCGATCATCTTCCTCGGCTGGGCTCCGCACCCGATGAACACGACCTACAAGATGACCTATCTGTCCGGCGGCGATGACGTCTTCGGCCCGAACTACGGCGGCGCGACGGTCTATACCAACGTGCGGGCCGGCTACCTGCAGCAATGCCCGAATGTCGGCGCCTTCGTCAAGAATCTCGTCTTCTCGCTGCCGATGGAAAACGAAATCATGGGCAAGATCCTGAATGACGGCAAGGATCCGGAAGTGGCCGCCAAGGAATGGCTGAAGGCCAATTCGGCAGCCGTTACTCCCTGGCTCGCCGGCGTTACCACCAAGGACGGCGGCGATGGCCTGGCGGCGGTCAAGTCCAAGCTTGGCCTGTAAAACCGGCAGATCGAGGGGCGGCAAAACCGCCCCTTTCTCTTCCGCAAACGGATTGTTTCCTTCGCGTCCCGTCATCTCAAGGGCAGTGCTCCATGTGGCGTGACAGACCGTTATTCTTCGGCGGCAACTTCCGGACCATAAGATAACATCGGAACAGCCGCCCCCAATCGTGGGCAAAGACGTGAACTGGTTAACCGACTACCGCCTCCCTATCGGGCCTTGGGCCAAAGCAGCTGTAGATTGGCTGACGACGAACTTCATATGGTTCTTCGATGGCCTCGCATTCGTTGTCTCCCATGGGATCAATGGGCTGTTGTTCCTCTTGCAGGCACCGCATCCGTTGATCGTCGTCGCCGTCTTCGCCGCTATCGCCTATTGGATGCGTCGAAGCGTTTCAATCGCCGCACTTACCCTCGTCGGCTTTCTCGTCACCATCAACCAGGGCTATTGGAAAGAGACCACCGAGACACTTGCGCTGGTTCTGGCCTCGACTTTCGTCTGCATGCTCGTCGGCGTACCCCTCGGCATCGCAGCTGCACGGCGACCTTGGTTGTATGCTATCATGCGGCCGATCCTCGATCTGATGCAAACGATCCCGACCTTCGTCTATCTTGTGCCAGCGATGATCTTGCTTGGTCTCGGCATGGTGCCTGGTCTCGTCGCGACAGTCGTCTTCGCCATTCCAGCTGCAATCCGAATGACCCGTCTCGGCATCATCTCGACACCCCCCTCCCTCGTCGAGGCAGCCGAAGCTTTCGGTGCAACGCAGCGGCAGGTATTGCGTAAGATCGAACTGCCCTTCGCGGCACCGCAGATCATGGCCGGCCTGACCCAAACGATCATGCTGTCACTCTCGATGGTGTCCATCGCAGCGCTCGTGGGTGCGCCAGGTCTAGGGGTGCCTGTTTTGCGCGGGCTGCAAAGCGTTAATGTCGGCAAAAGCTTCGATTCCGGCTCCTGTATCGTGATTCTGGCGATCGTTCTCGACCGTATGTTCCGTGCCCCCGGCGAAGGAGATCGCTCATGACCGTCGCTGTCGGCTTCAATAATGTCAGCATCATCTTTGGCGATCGTCCTAACGCCGCACTGAAACTCGTCGACGAAGGCAAGTCGCGCGACGACATCGGCAAGTCCACCGGCATGGTGCTTGGCGTAGCCAACGCTTCGCTGGAGATCGAGGAAGGCGAAATCCTCGTGTTGATGGGCCTCTCTGGCTCCGGCAAATCGACGCTGCTGCGCGCCGTCAACGGCCTTGCGCCTGTCGTGCGCGGCGACGTCGTCGTCAATACCAAGAACGGCCCAGTCAATCCTTATTCCTGCAATCCGAAGACGCTACGCGATCTGCGCATGCACACGGTGTCCATGGTGTTCCAGCAGTTTGCGCTGCTGCCGTGGCGCACCGTGGCCGACAATGTGGGCTTCGGCCTGGAACTTGCCGGCGTTCCGGAAGCCGAACGCAAGAAGCGAGTCGATGAACAGCTGCAGCTCGTCAATCTCACGCAATGGGCCAATCGCAAGGTCAACGAGCTTTCTGGCGGCATGCAGCAGCGTGTCGGCTTGGCGCGCGCCTTTGCGACCGGCGCGCCGATCCTGCTCATGGACGAGCCGTTTTCCGCGCTCGACCCGCTGATCCGCACGCGTCTCCAGGACGAGCTGCTGGAATTCCAGCGCCGGCTGAAGCGCACAATCCTGTTCGTCAGTCATGACCTGGACGAGGCCTTCCGCATCGGCAACCGCATCGCCATCATGGAAAGCGGCCACATCATCCAGTGCGGCACACCGCAGGAGATCGTCAAGAACCCGGCCGATCAGTACGTGGCCGATTTCGTGCAGCACATGAACCCCATCAGCATGTTGACCGCACAGGACGTGATGCAGCAAGGGATTGGACATTCTGCCAATGCCGGCTCCGTAACCGCTACGGCAACGGCCGCAACGCCACTTGTCGATATCCTCGATGCGCTCACACGCCAGCCGGGAAACATCGGCGTGGTTGACAACGGTACGATTATCGGAACGATTTCGGCACAAGATGTCGTGGCTGGCCTCACCAGCCACCGGCGAAGGGAGTAGTCGTTGGCGACTGCTCCTCAATTCATGGAGCAGTTAATGAGCGATAAACCATCGGCAATCCGGGAAACGGATGAGGACGCGCGCAAGCTGGCGCGCGATCTCATGCACATGGCTGCACACGCAGCCCTGGCGGTCATCGACCCGGATACCGGTTTCCCCTACGTCAGCCGCGTTCTGACTGCCATGGATTCGGACGGCGCTCCGGTCATTCTTGTCTCCGGCCTCTCAGCACATACCAAAGCGTTGATGAAAGATCCGCGCGCCTCGATGCTGTTCGGCGAACCGGGCAAGGGGGACCCCCTCGCCCATCCTCGCCTGACCGTGCGATGCAGCGCAGAACGCGTTGATCGGCAAGGCGATGCACATCAACGCATTCGAGGACCGTTCCTCGAGCGTCACCCGAAATCCAAGCTCTATATCGACTTCCCGGACTTCAGCTTCTTTCGGCTCGTTCCTCTCGATGCCAGCCTCAACGGCGGCTTCGGCCGAGCCTACATTCTGTCCTCGCAGGACCTCATGATTCTTTAAGCTGAAAACAATTTCCCGCGGCAGTAAGACCATACAATAGTGCGAGAATTAGTAACCGGACAGCCAGAGGTGGCAGCGACCATTATTGGTATGTTTTCACCCGACAGCCCTAAAAATCGGCATATTTATGGCCCGGAAATGATCATAAACGACCTATTTTGGGTAAATTAGTGTCCTAAAAAGGTTCTTCGGCGCTCTTGGCGCCGCTGCTCAGTGCTCATACATACATGTCTAAAATAGCATACCCGATACCTTAAATTTAGGTATATACAATCTTCGTCCGGTATTGGTATTGTTCGATATCGGTTTCATACCGGCTTGGAAATAGCACAATTTCTGATGTGCGCTCCGCATTGGGAAGATCAAAACATGAAGACAAGAAATTTGGCCGAGCATTCCAATGTTGCGGCAGCATTATTATCGGCAATGGCGAATCCAAAGCGCCTTTTGATCCTTTGCAGCCTCGTTAAAGGCGAAGTTCCTGTTGGCGTTTTGGCCAATCAGGTAGGCTTGAGCCAGTCCGCACTTTCTCAGCACCTTTCTAAGCTGCGCGCTCAGAAGCTGGTGAAGACGCGTCGCGATGCTCAGACGATTTACTACTCCAGCACTTCGGAATCGGTCATTCGAGTTCTCGAAACGTTGGAAGATATTTATTGCGAACCTGAAAAAAGTAGATCGGCTGCTTAAGAGCTGAAATAGGCTCCAGGTTTGCCGGCGAACGATCCTACGGGTACACCTTATCCCTGAAGATCGACTTGCTTTCATCACCACAAGTTTGACTGCTCCGGCCGACAAATCTCAGATTTGCCGGCCTTTTCCTTTTGATATGTGCTTTGGTACCGACTGGTGTAACTCCAGGAAAAATGGGGCGGTCTTCCCCGTCCGAAATGCGCGAGGAAGCAGAAAGATCCAACGTTTTCGTGATCTAATGAAAGCGGAAACACGCTTGCGACAGCCGGCTCGACGCCGAGATCAGTCCCTCGCTCCCATCTTCATGCAGGTGCACCTTTCGAGCGCCCCTCCCTTCGATGCCATCTTTGCCTTGACGCCAAAAGGCCGGCTGATAATTTGACCAAGCAGTAAATATAATCGCGCGGCGTAGCGTCGCGGACGGGAAATGGCCCCCGAATGGCTATTGGAGAACAGCATGTCGGACCGTTTGAATGCCACCCCCAACGATTTGCGCGCCTTTTGGATGCCGTTTACGGCAAACCGCCAGTTCAAGAAGGAGCCCAGGCTCTTCGTGGGCGCCAAGGATATGTACTACACCACCCATGACGGTCGTCAGGTGCTGGATGGAACTGCGGGACTGTGGTGCGTGAACGCAGGACACTGCCGACCGAAGATCACCGAAGCTATCGCCCAGCAGGCCGGTGAGCTCGACTACGCTCCAGCCTTTCAGCTTGGCCACCCGAAGGCGTTCGAGCTGGCCAACCGGCTGGTCGATATCGCCCCTGAAGGGCTCGATCACGTCCTCTATACGAATTCCGGCTCGGAGTCGGTCGAGACGGCCCTTAAGGTCGCGCTTGCCTATCACCGCGTGAAGGGCAATGGCTCGCGCTTCCGTCTCATCGGCCGCGAACGCGGCTATCACGGTGTCAATTTCGGCGGCATCTCCGTCGGCGGCATTGTCACGAACCGCAAGATGTTCGGCACGCTGCTGACGGGCGTCGATCACATGCCGCATACGCATCTTCCCGGCAAGAATGCCTTTACGCGCGGCGAACCCGAGCATGGCGGCGATATCGCCAGCGAGTTGGAGCGTATCGTCACGCTGCATGACGCCTCGACCATCGCTGCGGTCATCGTCGAGCCGGTTGCCGGCTCCACCGGCGTGCTCATCCCGCCGAAAGGCTACCTGCAGAAGCTGCGCGAAATCTGCACCAAGCACGGCATCCTGTTGATCTTCGACGAAGTCATCACCGGTTTCGGCCGTCTCGGTACCCCCTTTGCCGCTCAGTATTATGATGTGAAGCCTGATATGATCACCACGGCGAAGGGCCTGACGAACGGCGTCATCCCGATGGGTGCGGTCTTCGTCACCTCGGAAATCCATGACGCCTTCATGCAAGGCCCCGAGCATATGATCGAGTTCTTCCACGGCTACACCTATTCCGGCAACCCGATCGCATCGGCCGCAGCGCTTGCGACGCTCGACACCTACAAGGAAGAAGGCCTGCTCACCCGCGCAGCCGAGCTTTCCGATTACTGGGCCGACGCTTTGCACTCCCTCAAGGATTGCCCGAACGTCATCGACATCCGAAACACCGGCCTGATCGGGGCCATCGAGCTCGACCCCATCGCCGGCGAACCCACCAAGCGCGCCTTCACCGCCTTCCTCAAGGCCTACGAGAAGGGCCTCCTGATCCGCACCACCGGCGACATCATCGCACTATCGCCGCCGCTGATCATCGAGAAGCATCACATCGACGAGCTGTTCGGCAAGCTTCGCGAGATCTTGCAGAATAATATCTAAGGCATAAGCTCGAACACATCTGCGCCCCTCATGCCTTCTTTTGCACAGCAAAGGAGCCGGCATGAGGGGCGATCCATATGCGAGGGATGAACATGACCGCCAAACTCGAACGCTACATCGACCAGGGCGTCGGCCGGGAGCCTGCAGACATCGTTTTGAAGAACGGCCGCTTCTTCGATCTGGTGACAGGCGAGCTGGTGTTGTCGGATATCGCCATTTGCGGCGATCGAATTGTCGGCACCTATGGCACCTACCACGGCCGTGAAGAGATCGACATCTCCGGCCGCATCGTCGTGCCCGGCTTCATCGACACCCACCTGCATATCGAATCCTCGCTGGTAACGCCGCATGAGTTCGACCGTTGCGTCCTGCCCTACGGCGTCACCACGGTCATCTGCGATCCGCATGAGATCGCCAATGTGCTGGGCACGGAAGGCATCCAGTACTTTCTGGATTCCTCCCTCGAGACCATCATGGATATCCGCGTCCAGCTCTCCTCCTGCGTGCCCGCAACGCATCTGGAAACCTCAGGCGCCGATCTGCCGATCGAGAAGCTCCTGCCCTTCCACGATCATCCGAAAGTCATCGGCCTTGCCGAATTCATGAATTTCCCCGGTGTGGTCCATAAGGATCCCGTCTGCATGGCGAAGTTGGAAGCCTTCCAAGGCGGCCACATTGACGGCCACGCCCCCTTACTGCGCGGCAACGACCTCAACGGCTATCTCGCCGCCGGTATCCGCACGGAACATGAATCGACAACATCTGAAGAAGCGTTGGAGAAGATCCGCAAGGGCATGCATGTGTTGGTACGTGAAGGCTCTGTTTCAAAGGACCTGCACGCGCTGATGCCCATCATCACCGAGCGCCTGTCCCCTTATCTTGCGCTCTGCACCGACGACCGTAATCCGCTCGATATCGCCGAACAGGGCCATCTCGATTACATGATCCGCACGGCGATCGCGCACGGCGTCGAGCCGCTCGCGATCTATCGCGCCGCATCTATCTCCGCTGCTCGCGCCTTCAGCCTGCGCGACCGCGGCCTGGTGGCGCCCGGCTGGCGCGCCGATCTCGTCGTCATCGACAGTCTCGAGAACTGTAAGGCAGAGACGGTCTTCTCGGCAGGCAGGCGGGTGACGGCAGAGCTCTTCGCCACCCGCAAACCAGTCGCCGCAGTTGGCCTCGACAGCGTCAAAGCCCGCCCGATCAATGCCGCCGCCTTCGGTGTACCGGCCACCGAAGGCGAAAGTTCTGTCATTGGCGTGATGCCGGGCAAAATCATCACCGAGCATCGCCGCTATCGCCTGCCGACCAAGGGCAATCAGACCGATATCGATCTCGGCAACGATGTCATCAAGGTCGCCGTCATCGAGCGGCATGGCAAGAACGGCAATCACGCCAATGGCTTCGTCCAGGGCTTTGGCTTGAAGAAAGGTGCCATCGCCTCAACCGTTGGGCATGACAGCCACAATATCTGTGTCGTCGGCGTCAACGAAGACGATATGGCACTGGCCGCCAATCGGCTGAGCGAGATCAACGGCGGCTTCGTGGTCGTCGAAAACGGTAAGGTCACCGGCGAAATTGCCCTGCCCATTGCCGGCCTGATGAGCCTTGAGCCTTATGAAAGCGTGCGCGACACGCTGCATCATCTGCGGCAAGCGGCCTACGCACTCGGCGCGACGCTGGAAGAACCTTTCCTGCAACTGGCCTTCCTGCCCCTACCCGTCATCCCGCACCTGAAGATATCGGACAAAGG
Organism: Rhizobium sp. BR 314; assembly: GCF_047445805.1. Lineage (NCBI taxonomy): Bacteria > Pseudomonadati > Pseudomonadota > Alphaproteobacteria > Hyphomicrobiales > Rhizobiaceae > Rhizobium > Rhizobium sp. BR 314. Next base: position 68,818 of record NZ_JARWLA010000001.1, read on the forward strand.
CCTTGTCGATGTCGACAAGTTCATGCTGATCGGCTGACGGCAGCCGGCGCCTATCCATCCTTGTTTCGCCCCCGAGCCCGTCCTATCCTGTATGCTTTCGTGGCTCGGGAGCCGCAAGGAGGGAATGGTGCTCAATCTCGCTCATGTGACGAGTTGGCGATTGCTTGCGCTGCTGTTGAGCGCGCCCTTTCTCGCTTCTGAGGTACAGGCTTTCACGCCAGGCGATGTTTACACCAGCGTGTGCGTCGTCACCGGCCAAGGCCCGGAGAATCGGACCAAGGGCTTTGCCGATTGTCTGGATAAGGTCCTTCCCCGCGTTTCCGGCAACTCGCGATTGGTCGACGGCCCTGTCCTCCAGGCCGCTCGAGAGTATGCGGCTGAATACATAGAGGAATTCTCCTACCACGACAGGCTCGCAGGCCGACCCGTCCATGACGAGCAGGGAACTCATGATCGGCCCTTCGACCTGACATGCCGTTTTCGCAAGCAACGCATCGACGATCTGCTTGACAAGCTTGGAGCCGGCCCGTGGCTCGCAAAGCGCCCAATACTTGAAATCGTGTTGGACGTCCGTCGTGGCGACACGAGCTATCGGGTGACGGCCGAGGCCAATCGCGATTTGGCCATGCGGCAATCCTTCGCCATGGCGTCCGATCTCAGCGGCATTGACGTGTTTTTTCCTTCCGAAGGAAATCTCAGCGCGGGTTCGACGACCGGCGCCATCCCCCTAAGAGGCGAGCTGGATTGGAATGAGACCGCCCTAGGCTGGATCGCGACATGGACGCTAAACGATCAGCATAACGGCGTTACACCGCATGACGTGACATGGCAGGTTCAGGGTGTCGGCTTCGACGATGCATTCCGCGCAGCCCTCAGGGGCGCCGCGCAGATTCTATCGGGAAATGGCGAACCCATCGGTACCCTGGCCACCGTCAGAAAATAGGCCTTCGGCACATTCGATCATTCAACCCGGCCGCAATAGACGTCCAGCGCGGCAAGCGCCACCGTCGATCCTGCGTCGGCAGTCGTAAATCCCGGCATGGCGATTGTCCTGCCGAGCTTGAGCTCCTTAGGCAACACGACCTTTACCGGCTTGCGGGAGAGATTGAAAATGAGCAGCAGCCTCTCGTCTCCCTTGGAGCGCGTGAAGGCGAGGACGTCTTCCTTGGTATCGAGGAAAACCATGTCGCCGTCGCGCAAAGCCGCATGCGCAGCGCGGAAGGCGAGCGTCTCCCGATAGTGGTTCAGCACGGAATCCGTGTCCGCCTCCTGCTTGTCGACCGCGAGCGCCGCATGCTGGTAGGGAACCGGCAGCCATGACTTGTCGGCGGTCGTAAAGCCCGCGTGAGCGCGGCTCCCCTCCCAAGGCATGGGCGTGCGGCATCCATCCCGCCCCTTGAACGCCGGCCAGAAGCGAATGCCGTAGGGGTCGCGAAGATCCTCGAAGGCGAGCTCCGCCTCCGGCAGTCCCAGTTCCTCGCCCTGGTACAGGCAAATCGAACCACGTAACGTCGATAGCAGCGAAATTGCAAGCTTTGCGACGCGCGGCCGTTCTTCCTCCGTCTCGGCAAAACGGCTGACATGACGCTGCACGTCATGGTTGGAAAAGGCCCAGCAGACCCAGCCGTCGACGACGTTATCCTGGAAGTCGCCAACGCAGCGGCGGAAGTGTGCCGGTGTAAAATCGGGGCCAAGCAAGTCGAAAGTATAGCACATATGCAACTTGTCGCCGCCGCTGGTGTAAGCTGCGACCGTCTGCAGCGAACGGGCGCCATCGCCCACCTCGCCGACCGTCGCGCGATCCTCATATTGATCAAGCAACGCTCTGAAACGCTTGAGGAAAGCGATATTCTCGGGCTGCGTCTTGTCGTAGAGATGGTTCTGCATTCCATAGGGATTGCTCTCGGGCGCATCGAGGCCGCCCGTAGCGACGAGCGCCGGCGGATTGTCCCGCAGTTGCTTGTCGCAGAAATAATAATTCACCGTATCAAGCCGGAAGCCGTCGACGCCGCGATCGAGCCAGAACTTCACTGCAGCTAGCACGGCATCCTGAACCTCCTGCTTGTGGAAATTCAGGTCGGGCTGCGAGGTCAGGAAATTGTGCTGGTAATATTGCCGGCGCACGCCATCCCACTCCCAACCGGGACCGCCGAAGATCGACAGCCAATTGTTCGGCGCCGTGCCGTCCGGCTTCGGATCAGCCCAGACGTACCAGTCCGCCTTCGGATTGTTACGGCTCGTCCGGCTTTCGACGAACCAGGGATGCTGGTCCGAGGTGTGTGAGATGACCTGGTCGATGATGACCTTCAGCCCCAGCTCGTGCGCTGCCGACATCATCTCGTCGAAATCGGCAAGCGTGCCGAAAATCGGATCGACGTCGCAATAGTCCGCGACATCATAGCCCATATCGGCCATCGGCGAGGTAAAGAATGGCGCCAGCCAGATCGCGTCGACCCCGAGTGCGGCAATGTGAGGCAGACGCCGGGTAATCCCCTTGATGTCGCCAAGCCCGTTGGCATCCGTGTCCTGAAACGACCGCGGATAGACCTGATAGATCACCGCACCGCGCCACCAATCGGCTCCTGCCGCTTTCTTCGTCGATTTCATCAAACCGCCTCGATATCGCACAAGGCTTTCCAGTTTGCACACTCGGACGCAGGCAGCAAGCCGCAATCGGCCGGGCACGCGAATGCTACTAGGAGGACGTGTAAATTCGGACTATCAATTTTAGAGATTTATCAACACGGAAGTTCGCACGGACATCAACTCCGTCTCTTTTGGGCTTGAAAGCGACGCGGCTTCGGATAACTTCGCCACTGACCTGCACGTACAGGTCACCTGTGGGATCAAAAATACCCCTGAAAAATCAGGGATAATAACTCCAAAAAGGTGGGAAAAACGTATGACTCATTTCGCCAGGAAATTTCTAGCGACAGCTTTCGTCAGCACGATGTTGAGCTTCTCCGCACATGCCGCGACCCTCAATATCCACAACGGCGGCGACACGACTTCGCTCGATCCGCAAAAACTTTCCGGCGACTGGGAAAATCGTATCGCTGGAGATATTTTCGAAGGGCTGGTGACCGAGGATCCCAACGACAATCCGGTTCCAGGCCAGGCTGCAAGCTGGACCGTTTCTCCCGACCAAAAAGTCTATACGTTTAAGCTGCGCGACGGCATCAAATGGTCCGACGGCCAGCCTGTGACGGCGCAGGACTTCGTCTTTGCCTTCCAGCGCCTGATGGATCCGAAGACCGCTGCTCAATACGCCTATCTGCAATACACGATCAGAAACGCGGAAAAGATCAACAAGGGCGAAATCAAGGATCTGAACGAGCTCGGCGTCAAGGCGATCGATGACAAGACGCTGGAAATCACGCTTGAGAGCCCTACGCCTTATTTCCTCAACGCCTTGATGCACTACACGGCCTATCCGCTACCGAAGCATGTCGTCGATGCCAAAGGCGACCAGTGGGTCAAAATCGGTAACATCGTTACCAACGGTCCCTATAAGCCCGTCGAATGGGTGCCCGGTTCACACGTCACCACTGTCAAGAACGATCAGTTCCACGACGCCAAGGACGTAAAGATCGACAAGGTCAATTTCTACACGCTGGAAGATCAATCCGCCGCCCTCAAGCGCTATCGCGCAGGCGAATTCGATATTCTCACGGATTTCCCTGCGGACCAGTTCGACTGGATCCAGAAGAACCTTCCCGGTCAGGCGCATGTGGTTCCGTTCCTTGCGACCTATTATTACGTCATGAACGCCAGCAAGCCGCCTTTCAACGATAAACGCGTCCGTCAGGCTCTCTCTATGGCCGTCAACCGCGAGGTCATCGGCCCGAAGATCCTCGGCACCGGCGAATTGCCGATGTATTCGTGGGTACCGCCAGGCACGGCCAACTACGGCGAGCCGGCTTATCTGAGCTGGAAGGACGAGCCCTACAAGCAGAAGGTCGAAGACGCGAAGAAACTGCTGAAGGACGCTGGTTTCGGCCCTGACCACCCGCTGAAGGCACAGCTCCGCTACAACACCAACGACAACCACAAACGCGTCGCCGTCGCGATTGCTGCGATGTGGAAGCCGCTCGGCGTCGATGTTGAGCTCTATAACACCGAAACCAAAGTGCATTACGATGGATTGAAGCGCGGTGAAGTGGAAATCGGCCGCGCCGGCTGGATCGCCGACTACAACGACCCGATCAACTTCCTCAGCCTGCTGTCTACTGGCGTCGACATGAACTACGGCCGCTGGAGCAACAAGGATTACGATGCCTTGATCAATCAAGGCAATGAAGAAACCGATCTCAAGAAGCGCGCCGAGATCTACAAGAAGGCCGAGCAGCTCGCCCTCGACGACAGCGCCGCTATTCCGATCTACTATTACGTTTCCAAGAACATCGTCGCTCCGAAGGTCCAGGGCTTCGTCGATAATATTCAGGACATCCACCGTACGCGCTGGCTGTCGATCAAAGAATAATTGGGAACAGCCTCTCTCCCGGACAAAACCGGGAGGGAGGCGTCTAAGACCATGTTTGGCTATGCTCTCCGTCGTCTGCTGTCGACAATCCCCGTAATGTGGATTGCCGTGACAGTATGCTTTTTCATTTTGCGCCTCGCTCCCGGCGGCCCCTTCGATGGCGAAAGGCCATTGCCGCCGGAAGTCAAAGCCAACCTCGCGGCTCACTACAACCTCGATAAGCCTCTGGTTGAGCAATACCTGATCTATGTCGGCGACGTCATGAAGGGCGACCTTGGCCCCTCTTTCGCCAATCAGGATTTCACCGTCACCCAGCAGATCATGTCCGGCTTCCCCTATACGCTGACCATTGGCGGCGCTGCCTTCGTGCTCGCAACCGTCGTGGGCGTATTCATAGGCTGCCTCGGGGCGCTTTATCAGAACCGCGCGGCCGACTATTGGCTGGGCGGCGGCCTCCTCATCGGCCTTGTCATGCCGAGCTTCCTGATCGCCCCGATCCTTCAGCTCGTCTTCGGCAATTCGCTCGGCTGGTTGCCGGTCGGTGGCTGGGGCGACGGCTCCATCAAGTTCCTGATCCTGCCCATCATCGTTCTGACGCYGCCGCATGCGGCACGCATCTCGCGTCTGATGCGCGGCTCGATGATCGAAGTGATGGGGCAGAACTTCATCCGCACGGCAAAGGCGAAGGGCATCGGCCCACGGCTGACGATCATGCGTCATGCCTTGAAGCCCGCCATGATGCCCGTCGTCTCCTATCTCGGACCGGCGGCAAGCTATCTGCTCACCGGCTCGCTGGTGGTCGAAAGCATCTTCGGCCTTCCCGGCGTCGGCCGTTACTTCGTCGGAGCGGCGTTGAACCGCGACTACGGCATGGTTCTCGGCACGGTCATCTTCTACATGGTGCTGATCGTGGTCCTCAACCTACTGGTCGACATCGCCTATGCCTGGCTCGACCCGAAAGTGAGAATGCGATGATCCTCAATTCCGCCAAGAGAGAATTGCTGGAAGCGGAATTGCTTTCGGCGGAGGGGCTCGCACCCAAAGGGCGCTCCCTCACCGGCGACGCAATGCGTCGCCTCCTGCGCAACAAGGCGGCGGCGCTTTCGCTCGTCGTGCTGGCAGTCCTGGTGCTGATCGCCATATTCGGCCCATATTTCCTGCCCTACAACTATGAGGATCCGGACTGGAATTCGTTCCGAGGCGCTCCGGATTTCGCCGCCGGCCACTACTTCGGTACCGACGGCAACGGCCGCGACCTGCTGTCCCGTACGCTCTACGGCACACGTGTCTCGCTCACCGTCGCGCTCGTGGCAACGCTCGTCTCGGTGGTCATCGGCGTGCTGTATGGCGCTGTCGCAGGCTACTTCGGCGGCCGCATCGATGCCATCATGATGCGTTTCGTCGACATCATGTACGCCCTGCCCTACGTCCTCTTCGTCATCTTGCTGATGGTGATCTTCGGCCGCAACGTCTATCTACTCTTCGCAGCGATCGGCGCGCTCGAATGGCTGACCATGGCACGTATCGTCCGCGGTCAGACGCTATCGATCAAGCAGCGGGAATTCATCGAAGCGGCACGGGCCTCCGGACAAAGATCGTTCAAGATCATCCTCAAGCACATCGTGCCGAACCTCGTCGGTCCGGTCGTCATCTATGCGACACTGACCGTCCCGGAAATCATCGCGACGGAGAGCTTCCTCTCCTATCTGGGCTTCGGCGTTCAGGAGCCGCTGACATCGCTCGGCACGCTGATTGCCGACGGTTCTGCCGGCATGGAGACGACGCCCTGGCTGCTGCTCTTCCCTGCCGGATTCCTGGTCGCGCTTCTGATGAGCCTGCTCTTCATCGGCGACGGCCTGCGCGACGCTTTCGACCCGAAGGATCGCTGACATGACAGACACCCTTCTCGAACTCAAAGACTACTCCATCACCTTCCGCACGCCGGAAGGAGAAGTCGCCGCCGTCTCAAAGATAAACCTGAAGGTCGGCCGCGGCGAGCGCATCGCCATCGTTGGCGAATCCGGTTCCGGCAAGAGCCAGACCTTTCTCGGCCTGATGGGCTTGCTCGCCAAGAACGGCCGCACCAGCGGCCAGGCACTGCTTGACGGCAAGGACCTGCTGACGCTGAGACCGCGCGAACTCGACCATGTGCGCGGCAAGGACATGGCCATGGTCTTCCAGGATCCCATGACCGCACTCAATCCGTCCCTGCGCATCTCGCGGCAGTTGACGGAACAGCTTGAGGTTCATGGCGGCCTGACGGCGCGCGCGGCGTCTGCCGCGGCGCTGGACATGCTGAAGCGCGTCGGCATTCCTGACCCGACGCGCCGCTTCAACCTCTATCCGCACGAGCTTTCGGGCGGTATGCGCCAGCGCATCGTCATCGCCATGGCACTGCTGACCAAGCCGAAGCTCCTCATCGCGGATGAGCCCACCACTGCGCTCGACGTAACGATCCAGGCGCAAATTCTGGATCTTTTCAACGAGTTGACGGCGGAAATGCACACCGCACTTGTCATGATCACCCATGACCTCGGTGTCGTCGCCGGCCTCGCCGATCGCGTCGCCGTCATGTATGCCGGCCGCATCGTCGAAGAAGCCCCGGTCGAGGAACTGTTCGAGGATCCGGCGCACCCCTACACCGCGGCGCTGCATGCCTCGATCCCCCGCCCCGACCAGGATGTCGACGATCTCGCCGTCATCCCCGGACGGCCGCCGAACCTGATGCATCTGCCGCGCGGCTGTGCCTTCTCGCCGCGCTGCGCCCACGTGGAAGACGATTGCATCGACGCAGCACCACCGCTCGACCGGCTCGGAGCCCAGCGTTGCGCCGCCTGCTTCCATCCCCTTTCGGCTAATCAGCAACGGAGCCTCGTCCATGGCTGAACAAACGCTTCTGAAGGTCGAACATCTGACCACCGAATTCGAGCTGCCGTCGAAATCCTTCTTCAGGCCATCATTGGTTCTGACTGCGGTGAACGATGTCAGTTTCGAGTTGAAGACTGGCCGCACGCTCGGCATCGTCGGCGAATCCGGTTGCGGCAAGTCGACGCTCGGCCGCTCCATTCTGCGGCTGATCAAGGCACAGAAGGGCCGCATCATGTGGCAGGGTAGCAATCTGCTCGATCTCACCGAAGAAGAGATGCGCACCGCGCGCCGCGACATGCAGATCATCTTTCAGGATCCCATCGCCTCGCTCGATCCGCGCATGACCGTGGGCGATATCATCGCCGAGCCACTGACGGTGTTCGAGCCGAAGCTGACGAAAGCTCAGCGGCAGGATCGCGTCCGTGAGATCATGGCGGCCGTCGGCCTCGTACCAGAGATGATCAACCGCTATCCGCACGAGTTCTCGGGCGGCCAGGCCCAGCGTATCGGCATTGCGCGAGCGGTCATCACCCGGCCAAAGCTCATTATCTGCGACGAGCCGGTCTCGGCCCTCGACGTCTCGATCCAGGGTCAGGTCATCACGCTTCTGCGCCGCCTGCGCAAGGAGTTCGGCCTGACGCTGATCTTCATCAGCCACGACCTCTCGGTGGTGCGTCTGATCTCGGACGACGTGCTGGTGCTTTATCTCGGCAAGGTGGTGGAGGCCGGTGATGCAGCCACCGTCTTCGATCATCCGGCCCATCCCTACACCCAGGCATTGTTCTCCGCCGCGCCGATTCCAGATCCGAAATTGGCACGCGCCCGGGAGCGCATCCGCCTGCAGGGAGATCCGCCTTCGCCGCTCAACCCGCCATCGGGTTGTGTCTTCTCGCCGCGCTGCTGGAAGGCCACGGATATCTGCCGCACGAAGATGCCGCCGACCCAGCAGGTGCGCGCAGGTCAGACGGCGGCCTGCTATCATATGGACAGGCCGTAGACCAATTCCGGGAAAACCACGCGATGGCTTTCCCGGAATTGCGTTAGGTAAAGAGACAGCGCGGCTCAGCAAATCCGTGAGACAATGAACCACTCCGGATTTTCATGAGTGGGCGGCGACAGTCGTCGCCCACCTTGCCCAAGCGGCTGCTTGCGCGTATGCAGCAGCAAGGCAAAGTGCAGGAGGAAGACTTGGGCGGACGTTTTCTATCGATCGGCGAATGCATGGTGGAACTGTCGCAGGCCGATGACGGCCATCTGCGCAAAGGTTTTGCCGGCGACACCTTCAATACCGCCTGGTACGCCCGCGCCTGCTTGCCTGCGGACTGGTCGATCGACTATTTCACCGCTCTTGGCGACGACGCCATGTCCGACGAGATGGCTGCCTTCATGGGTTCGGCAGGCATCGGCACCGCCAATATCCGCAGGCTTCGCGGCAAGACGCCCGGCCTCTACATGATCAACCTGAAGGATGGAGAGCGTTCCTTCAGCTACTGGCGCGACAGCTCCGCAGCCCGCCAGTTAGCAGCCGATGGCGACGCGTTGCGCGCGGCGATCGAAGCCTCGGACGTGCTTTATTTTTCGGGCATCACCCTGGCGATCCTGCCGCGTGAAGACGCCTATACGCTGCTTGCCGAGCTTCGCCGCGCCAAGGCGATCGGCAAGGTTGTTGCCTTCGACCCCAATCTGCGCCCACGTCTCTGGTCGAGCCTCGATGCCATGCATACGCTAATCGCAGACGGTGCTCGCGCTTCGACCCTTGTCATGCCAAGCTTCGACGACGAAGCCGCCCATTTCGGTGATGATTCCATCTCCAGCACCATTCGCCGCTACCACCAGTACGGAGCCAATATGGTCGTGGTCAAGAATGGGCCGGAAGGTGCGACGATCGGCTCCGACGCGGAAGAAACGCTGGTTCCGGCCGTCAAGGTCAGCAAGGTCATCGACACCACCAGCGCCGGCGACAGCTTCAACGGCGGATTTCTCGCCCATTATCTGCAACATGGCGCCCCCCTCGCCGCAGCAGCCTTTGCGGCCGAAATCGCGGCGAAAGTCATTCAGGAATATGGCGCCCTGGTCTCGCCAAAGAAGCTGAAGATCGCCTGATCGGCACTGTAATATTTCCATCATGGACGCCGCCCACAATAGGGCGGGCGCGGGAATCATGTTTGAAGCACCGCAATCACCAGAGCTGGATTATTAAGGTCTGCTCGACCTAAAATCTGAATCCGCTCTGGAATCAAACAAATGGAGCATGATGTCGTCCGAAATGTCCTCACACGTTTCGGACGACATCATGCTCTAGCACCGTCATCATGAGGATGCGGTGCGGATGGGCTGTTTTGGGCATGTTGCAACGCTTGTCGGACATCGAAGACAATATCTGGGCTCAGGCCGCGACACCTGTCGCGATACCGGAACGGCTGCTCATCGTCAGCGACGCGTGGCATCCGCAGGTCAACGGTGTCGTTCGCTCGATCGAAAACACCAATCGCGAGCTGATCCGCCGCGGCGTTGACGTGTCCATGATCACGCCGGACGGCTTCCGCAATATTCCCTGCCCGACCTATCCGGAGATTCGGCTTTCGATCGCCTCGTACAGCAAGGTTGCATCGAAGATCGAGGCGGCGAATCCGACTTATATCCATATCGCCACGGAAGGTCCCCTTGGGCTTACCGCGCGCCGTTGGTGCATCCGCAACGGCATGCCTTTCTCGACCAGTTACCACACGCGCTTTCCCGAATATGTCGCAGCGCGCCTGCCCATACCGGAAAGCTGGCTCTATGCCTTCGTGAAATGGTTTCATAATGCCGGCTATGGCTGCATGGTGGCGACGCCGAGCCTTGCCGACGAGCTCAAGCAACGCGGCATTCGCAATCTACTCTCCTGGAGCCGTGGCATCGATTCCCACCTCTTCCGCCCCTATCCATTGGAAGACAACCCCTTCGGCCTGCCGCGCCCGATCTTCATGACCGTCGGTCGTGTGGCGCTTGAAAAGAATCTACCTGCCTTTCTTGACCTCGACCTCCCGGGATCGAAGGTCGTCGTTGGCGATGGTCCGGCTCGGGCGGAGCTGCAGAAGCTCTATCCGGATGTGCATTTTCTGGGCGCAAAATTCGGCGAGGAGCTGGCACACGCCTATTCCCAGGCCGATGTCTTCGTCTTTCCATCCAAGACCGATACCTTCGGCAACGCCATCCTGGAGGCCTTGGCGAGCGGTGTCCCCGTTGCCGCCTACCCCGTCACCGGCCCTGCCGATATTCTAGCCGGGAACGGCAAAGCCGGCGTCGTGGACAGGGATCTGGCGAAAGCCTGTCTTGCCGCACTCGCCTGCTCCCGCGAAGCAGCGCGCACCGTTGCTCTCAATTACTCCTGGGAAGCGGCCACCACGCAATTCATCGGTAACGTCCGCGTCGCCAACCATCGTGGCCGCAAACAGAGCCATGCGCTCGGCCTTTAGCGCCACGCCCTCATATTGAATTTTCGATGCCCGACTCCAACTATCAAAACGGTGCCTGCATGTACCGCGACCGAAGCTGACCGCCCTGGCACAAAGCCTCAATGGCGTAATCCACGCCAAGCTGGCAGTCACGTCGAAACGACTCTTCACGAATGAAAAGAAACCCGTAGCCGTTTTGCAGGTTAAGGTGTACGATTATTTATCGCACGACTTAGAAAGTCCCTACGGAGTACTGGAAATGGCGGACGACCCGCTGAAATTGGACACCTTCATCTGCTTCGCGCTCTATTCGGCAAACCACGCGATGAATCGCCTGTACAAGCCCATGCTCGATGGACTGAACCTCACCTACCCGCAATATCTCGTCATGGTCACGCTGTGGGAAGAGGACGGACAGACCGTCGGCGGCATCGGTGAGAAGCTGTTCCTCGAGTCGAGCACGCTGACGCCGTTGCTGAAGCGCCTGGAAGCGGCAGGCTTCATCCAGCGCATCCGCAGCAAGGAAGATGAACGCCAAGTCGTGATCCATCTGACCAGCGAGGGTACTGCCCTGAAGAAGAAGGCGGCCAACATCCCGGCCTGTATCCTCGATGCCTCGGAACATTCCGTTGACGATTTGACGCGATTGAAGGCCGAGATCACCGCATTGCGCGAAGCGCTGAGTAAGAACGCGGCCTGATAAGCCGCGCTCCTGGCGGAACAACCGGATCAGGTCCGCTTCTTCTTGTTCTCGTACGGATTTTCCGACGACCGGAAATGAATACGGATAGGCACGCCCGGCATGGCGAAATCCGCGCGCAGGCCGTTGATCAGGTAACGCACATATGAATCCGGCAGCGCATCGGAGCGCGTGCACGAAATCATGAAGGCCGGAGGCCTCGCCTTCACCTGCGTCATATATTTCAGCTTGATGCGGCGACCGGAAACCGCCGGTGGCGGATGCTGAACCTGCTGTGTCTCGAGCCAACGATTGAGGCGCGCAGTCGATACACGCTTGTTCCAGACCTTGTCGGTATCGACAATCGCCTGCATCAGACGATCAAGTCCCTCGCCCGTCTGTCCCGCAATCGGGATGGCGCGGATACCGCGAGCCTGAGGCAGCAGCCGGTCAGTCTTTTCGCGCAAGTCGGCAAGCACCGCCTGACGATCCTCGATCATGTCCCACTTGTTGAAGGCAAGCACGGCGGCACGGCCTTCGCGGATCACGAGATCGACGATCTGTAGATCCTGCTTCTCGAAGGGAATGGTTGCGTCGAAGACGATGACGACGGTTTCGGCAAAGCGAATGGCGCGTAGCGTGTCGGCGACCGAGAGCTTTTCGAGCTTCTCCGTGACCTTCGCCTTGCGGCGCATCCCCGCTGTGTCGAACATCTTCACGGTGCGGCCACGCCAGCTCCAGTCGACGGAGATAGAATCGCGGGTGATGCCGGCTTCCGGACCGGTCAGCAGCCTGTCCTCACCGAGGAAGCGATTGATCAGCGTCGACTTGCCGGCATTCGGGCGGCCGACGATGGCGACGCGCAACGGGCGCGTATCGTCATATGCGGGCTCTTCGTCGATCTCCTCACCATCTTCGCCGACAGCCGGACGCGGAATGGAAACATTCGTTTCCGCTTCGTCATCGGCTTCCGGGAAGGCGCGCTCGTGGCCGAGGGCCTCGACGATCGCGTCGCGCAGGTCCATCATGCCCTGGCCATGCTCGGCAGAGATCGGGCAAGGATCGCCCAGGCCCAGCGTAAACGCATCATAAAAGCCGCTGTCGGAACCGCGCGCCTCGGATTTATTGGCAACGAGCACGACCGGCCGGCCACGCTTGCGCAGCATCTCGGCCAGCGTCTTGTCGACATGGGTGAGACCCATCTTGGCATCGACGACGAACAGCGTCAGATCAGCCTCGTCGATCGCCGCTTCCGTCTGGGCACGCATGCGGCCCTGAAGCGATTCATCCTGAGCCTCCTCGAGGCCGGCCGTGTCGACGATGCGGAACCGCAAATCGATCAACTTGGCATCGCCGGGGCGACGGTCACGCGTCACACCCGGCGTATCGTCGACAAGCGCCAGCTTCTTGCCAACCAGACGGTTGAAAAGGGTGGACTTGCCGACATTCGGGCGACCGACGATCGCAACCGTGAAACTCATTTAGCGATCCGTCCTTCAGCCTTTTGCGACCGGTGCCTTACCGGTTGCCGTGATGAGATCGAGCATCATCTGCGCGCGATTGGCGACATTGCGCGGGCTCTGCGGATCATCGACGATCGCCTGGAACCACTGCCGCGCCTTGGCAAAATCGCCGGCCTTGTAGGCGGCGAGGCCCAGAACGTCGCGCGCCGAATGACGGAAAGCGTCGGCGGGTACGGCAAGTTCCTGCACTTCAGCAGCGACCTGATCATAGGTGCCGGTTTCGACAAGCAGGTAGGCAGCGCGCAAGCGGGCGGCATTGCGAACGACGGCCGGGATATCCGTTTGCTTGCCGACGGCTGAGAAGACGGCGATGGCGCCGGCCTTGTCACCCTTCTGCGCCTGCAGCGTCGCCGCGCGCAAACGGGCGAGCAAGGGATAGGCACCCGGGCCGGTCTTTTCGATGTTGGTCAGCGCCGCAAGCGCATCATCCGTCTTGCCCTGATCAGCCAACGTCAAAGCGGCAAGAAACTGATCGCCGCCGCTGCCGGCCTGGTTGCCGGACCAGTAGCGGTAGCCGCTATAGGCTGCAGTGCCGAGGACGATGAGCACGGCTCCGGCGATGATGAGCCGGCCAAAACGGCGCCATACGAACCGCAACTGGTCCGAACGCAGTTCCTCGTTCACCTCGCGGATGAAGCTATCGTCATTAAATGCCATTCTCGTCTCCGGCCCAGGCCAAGTTATTCCAAAAAAGCTTAGGGGTTAGTCGGGCCTTCTACTCCATTTTGCGGCCGTTGTAAGGGGGAATGGCAGAAATCGTCACATAACGAGCGGCGAAACCCCGATAATCCACGCATGAAGCTTCCAGATGATCAGTCCCCAGGCAACGACACCGAGGATGATTGCATAAAGATCATATGTGGCCGAGACGAACGGGCGCCGGCTGATTTCGCCGGCACGCTCGCGCCGCTTCAGCGAAATGCGCAGGATGACACCCCAGGCAAGAAACGCGGCAAAGAGCAGAATGGCGGCGCCATCGCCATTCGAGAGAAGATGCGCAAGCGCCCAGATCTTCACCGAAAGCACCATCGGATGCTTGGTTTTGGTCGCGATATGCCCCGCCGGAAGCAGCGAGGCCGCCAGACAGATCATGGCAAACAACATCAGCAGGACGGTGATGTGGCTCATCCAGAACGGTGGCGACCAGATCGGCGTCATGTCGCGCGCCCGGCCGAAGCCGTAGATCAGCACGATCAGCGCGACGATACTTGCGATGGAATAGGCGATCTTCCAGCCGCCTTCTCCGAGGCTAGCGATCAGCGAGGCGCGCAGGCCGGGGACGACGACGCGGATCAAATGAATGCCGAGAAAAAGAACAATGCCGAGAATAAGCAATGCCATGGATGAAATCCCTTCGGTTTTGTCCGAACATCCTTACCGACATCAGTAAAAAATTGCCAGCATCACCGCAGCTTCGCCGCATTTGCACGAAAGGAAGGATGCGACCCGGAGCATGCCGTCCCAGGTCGATGGTTGATCTTTGGCAAGGCATGCTCGATCAAGCAATGTCGGTGCCCATGTTACGTTTAGCCTCCTGCCTCTCTCTTGCGTTTTCCCTCGCCCTGCCGGCGGTCGCCCAGGCTGACGGAAAGCCCAAGCAGCTCGTCATGATTTCCTTCGACGGCGCTCACGACAATGCGCTCTGGACGAAGAGCCGCGAGATCGCCTCGCGCAACGGCGCGCATTTCACCTATTTTCTCTCCTGCACTTTCCTGATGAACAAGGCGCAGGCCAAGGCTTACCAGGGGCCCAAGCAGCGCGTTGGCAAATCCAATGTCGGCTTTGCCAAGAGCGAGGACGATGTGCGCACCCGCATCGCCAACATCTGGGATGCCCATCAGGAAGGCCACGACATCTCAAGCCATGCCTGCGGCCATTTCGACGGCAAGGGCTGGAGTGCTGCCGACTGGAAGCAGGAGTTCATGAGTGCCCGCGTCGCCCTTCGCAACGCCTGGAAGAATGTCGGCCTCGCCGACAAGGAACCGCAGGGCTGGGAAGATTTCGCCACCCACGATGTCAAAGGTTTCCGTGCCCCCTATCTCTCCACCAGCGACGGCCTGATGCCGGCGGAAAAAGAGGCGGGCTTCCAGTATGATGCAAGCCTGGTGACCAAAGGCCCTGCCCTACCGCAGGTGGTCGACGGCATCTATCGCTTCGGCCTGCCGCTGATCCCCGAAGGGCCTGAAAACCGCGTGGTGATTGGCATGGACTATAATCTCTATGTCCGGCACTCCAAGGGCGCCGAGGACAAGGCGAACGCCAAGACCTATGAGGACCGCACCTTCGAAGCTTTCGAAGCCGCCTTCAACAAACAATATGACGGCGATCGCATCCCACTGCAGCTCGGCTTCCACTTCGTCGAGATGAACAATGGTGCCTACTGGCGTGCACTCGACCGCTTCGTCAGCGATGTCTGCCACAAGCAGGATGTCGCCTGCGTCAGCTATTCGGAAGCCATCCCGTTAATTGCTGCCCGGGGCAAGCCCCAGCAAGGGTAAGGAACGGTCGGGCAAAGCCCGAGCAATCGATCCAGTGAATCGATTGCAGCGACGAATGTCCTAAGCCAATGCGGAAGGCCGGTGGTGTGGCAGAGCGAGGGCCTGCCGCTACCTAGCAAGCCCTACACTCCAGCTCCGCACCGAAAAAAGCCCCGTTCCCGGGGGCCTTATCTTGTCACCCGTCAACATGAACTACGGCCGGATCACGATCCAGGTAGCGCTGATCGATCGACGGAAGCGGTTCGTCATCGATCGCAGCCTCGAAGGTCTTAAGGCGCTTATGGATAGACAGGAGCTCGATGATCGTCGTCCAGGAATTAACGAGATACTGGAATGAATTGCTGACTTGGCCGAAGGCGGTCGATATCTGCTGAAATATACCATAGGTGATCACGCCAGCCACGATGGTCGGAACCAGCATGAAGGTAACGAACAAGACGTCAGCCTGAAGGTAGAAATAGCGGGCAAGGTTGAAATAAAGATAGTGGAAATAGATGCGGTAATAGTTCCGTCTCACATTCGCAAAGAGCTCATTGACTGTTGCCGGCTGTGCACGCTCAGCATGATCCTCCCCGTAGACAAGCTCTTTGCGGTAAGCAGCTTCGACGCGCTGGTTCTTGAAGTTTAGACCGGGCAATTTCATACCCGCGACCGCCAGCAACACCGTGCCGAAAATCGACCAGAACAGCGCCAGCCAGAAGAGCGAATGGGGAATCTTACCGATAATCGGGAGTTCCGTGACATAGGTCGAAAGCGCCAACAGGATTGGCAGGAATACGATCAGCGTCATCACCGAGTTGATCAAGCTGATGCCCAGGCCCTCCAGCACGGTGGAAAAGCGCATGGTATCTTCTTGTACACGCTGGGACGCCCCCTCGATATGGCGCAACTTTTCCCATTTCGACATGTAGAAATTGTTCATCGCCGTCCGCCACCGGAAAATATAGTGGCTGGTGAAGAAGTCCGTCAGGATCGAGACAAACATGCTGAGAAAGACAATCTGCACGAAGGTCAGCATCAGGCCATAAAAATCACCGACCGTCACATTCGCCTGCTTCGCCAAAGCGTTCTGCAGCGTATCACCAAATGGCCTGCGCCAATTGTTGATTACCACCGAGATCTGCACACCGAAAAAGGTGACGAAAATGATGAAGGCAGAGCCCCAGATCGACCAGAGCTTCCACGGATTTTCCCGGGCGCGGAGGTGCCAAGTTCCACAGAAAAGGACGATGCACAGAAAGAAGAAGGCGTAGAACCAGAGGTTTCCCCACAACAGGAAATAGCTCAGGTCGTAAGGCTGCTGCCCTTCCGGCGGCATAACGAAACCTAGATGTGTTCCAAGTTCAGAGACGACGGAATACCATGCCGCGATACAGAGCAGCGTCCAGACTACCATCGAAGTGAAGAACAATTTCGGATTCGGGAAGAAAGAATGGAACACGACGGTTAGGCTTCCTGTTGGTTCGAACGACCACAAATGACTTCAATTTGCGGCGAGCCTAGGACAGTTCTCCAAGAGCGGCAACCGGCAGGGACCTATTCTTACGTAGATGTAATCGCTTATCCCACGATCGTGATGCAGTTGTTCAGCTGCGGATTTTCAGCCAATGGATGAATCCTTTCCTCATTTGAAGGCCTCGACATCACCCTCTTGCACATGACTATCTTACGATATATATCTTACGACATGACTAACGATAGAAACTCTCACCCGCAAAAGGAGAAACGCAATGAGAGGTTTTAGAGATCGCATGTTCGGAGAGGGCTTTGACATGGTCGAGGCATATATCCTACGACATGGTCGAAGCCGTGAATCACGCGGCGACCATAGGAGAGACTTCATGAGAGGCTTCAAGGGCGGCATGTTCGGCGGCGGGTTTCGTACCGGCCGCAAGTTCGATGCAGCCGACCTGCAGCTCATCATCCTCGCTCTGCTCTCTGAGCAGCCGCGCCACGGCTATGAGCTGATCAAGACTTTCGAGGAGCGCTCCGGCGGCTTCTATGTGCCGAGCCCGGGCGTCATCTACCCCGCCCTCACCTATCTGGAAGAAACCGGCCAGGCCGAAGTCGAGGCGAGTGGCACCAAGAAGCTCTACCGCATCACCGAAAGCGGCCAGAAGCGCGTCGACGACAACAACGACCTGGTGGAAGCGACTTTCGCCAAACTGGCCGCAATTGGCGAAAAAATGGCCCGCGTTCGCGAAGTCTTCAATGGCGGTGACGATGATGGCCGCGACAGCCCGTTCGATCGCCACGGTGCCGGCGACGTGCATCGCGCCCGCCACCTGCTGCGCTCCGCCCTTCGCTCGAAGTTCCCTTGGACGAAGGCCGAAGGGGCACGCATCGCAGCCATTCTCGAGCGTGCCGCAGCCGATATCATCCGCGGCGATGTGAAGAATGAAGACTAGGCCTGTACGTCAGGCAAGGTCAGGACCACCGGCCCGTTACGGGTGGCAACGATCGTATGCTCGTATTGAACCGTAGGCGCCTGCGGATCGGCATAGAGCGTCCATGCATCGTCGCCGCCCTCTGCCCAGGTAGCGCCAAGCGACAGGAACGGCTCGACGGTGAAAACCAGTCCGTCCTCCGTGATCCGGATCTCATCCGGATCCGCCCAGGTGGACAGTTCCGCCGGCTCTTCATGCAGGGATCGGCCAATACCGTGGCTGGCAAGATTGGCGATCAGTGTGTAGCGGTTCTTCTGCGCGAAAGCGCCGACGGCGTGACCGATCTTCGAGAGCGGCGCGCCGCTGCGCACCTGATTAAGCCCGACCCATAGCGCCCGCTTGCCGTCACGGCACAGGCGTTCGATCTTCGGCTTGACCGGCGGCACGGCGAAGGATGCGCCCGTATCGGAGAAGAAGCCGTCCTTCTCCGCGGAAACGTCGAGATTGACTAGATCGCCCGCCCGGATCACGCGTGGCCCCGGAATGCCATGAGCCACTTCCTCGTTCACGCTGATGCAGGTGGCGCCGGGAAACTTGTAGACCAACTCCGGCGCCGACTGCGCCCCAGCATCCTCCAGCACCTTGCGACCGATGGCATCGAGCTCCAGCGTGGTGATCCCCGGTTCGAGCGCCGCCGCCATGGCCTGCAACGCGTTGGCGCAGATGCGGCCGATATCTTTCAGCTTGGTCAGTTCGTCTTCAGTCGAGATGATCATTTGCGGCTTCCGGCACCCTCGTGCTCTCGGCAATAATCTGCGAGAGTTTGAAATCTGGCTTTCGCCTCTTCACCCCACGCAGTCAATGCCTTTCTGGCCAACAGGCGCGACTTTCGCCTTTCCAAGGCGGATCAAAGTCGCGGATCGTCCGACAGCAGCGCCCAACGCTCATGATCGCACCAGGCGCCGCCGATCTTCAGATATTTGGGCGAGAACCCTTCCTTGCGGAAACCGAGCCGCTTGACCAGCGCGATCGAAGGATGATTGCCGGGTTGGATATTGGCCTCCACCCGGTGCAGACCGATGGCATCGAAGGCATGGGCGACAGCCAGCCGAACAGCCTCCGTCATGAACCCTCGGCCGGCAAAACCCACCATACCGTGATAGCCGAGAAAGGCGCTGCGAAACCCGCCCCAAACCATCTGACTGATATTGACGACACCGACAATGCCACCGGAGTCCGGATCGCGCGCCACCAGACCGATGTTCGGCCCTGTGACTGTCTGGCCGAACCATGCATCGAAGCCAGCCCGATCAAGAAAGGGATGGGCCCAGGGTACATGGTGAATGCTGCTGGCGATATTGGCGGCAATTAACTCTTCTGCATCCGATTGCCTGACCGGCGCGATCATCACTTTCGGCAAGGCTCGCTCCCCCTTGTTCAAGCGTGACGCCGAAAAGCACATGCGGCTTTCGGGCGACATCACGCTCTACCCGTTTGTTTCCAGAGGGAGCGAGCCTTAGCAAATCGATTCAAAAATCAAAAGCTTCGGTCAATGAACGGAATCATTCTGCGAACGGCTTCATTCCGAAGATAAAGTCCGCCCCAGGCAATCACGCCGACATAGACTCCAAATAGCAGATGCGAGAAGATCGGACTGCCGACACGCAGATGCGTGGCGATGGCGCCGCCGAGAAGACCGGTCAGCAGGATTGCGCCAAGGACAGAAGTTCTCGGGATCGCATAGAGGATGGCACAGCCGAGCGTGATGACGCCGAGAAGCCGTGCAAGCGCAGGGTCGGCGGAATAGCCGAGTGCCGCCATCGTCTCCGTAACGACGGGAAGCGGAATGATCTTTATGACACCGTCGAATACGAGAAAGACGACAATCAGGCCGCTGAGGATTATGCCCGCTACCCGCTGGGCGCGCGTGACAGATGGTGAAGGTGAATCGACTGCGTAAGACATCTATGTATCCCCCGGAATTGAATCAGTAATTCAGATCTTTGCTGCCAGCGCCGCAAGCTGGTCGGCGCATTGGGCCCATCCCTGATGGAAACCCATCTTCTCATGCGCTTCGCGATCTTCGGCCGACCAGTGCAGGACGGTTGCCGTGTAGCGCGTCTGGCCGCTACCGAGATCGTCGAGCTGGATCGTCACCACCATGAACGGCTTTGCCGACGGCACCCAGGCGCTGGTGAACGCATCGGTGAAAACGATCCGTTCGTTCGGAACCACCTCCAGATAGACGCCGTTGCCGGGATAATCCTCGCCTTCGGGGCTGCGCATGGTGATCAAACTCGCACCGCCGGCACGAAGATCGATCTTGGCGGCAGATACTGTCCATGGCAGCGGCGCGAACCACTGCTTCAAGAGATCGGCCTCGGTCCAGCACCGAAAGATCTTCTCGCGCGGCGCCTCGATAACGCGGGTCAGCGAAAGTTCGTGCCGTGGACTTTGCTCGGTCATGTCTCAGTTCCTCTTTGTTGTTTGGCGCGGCCGATGCCGACTATATTCTAACGACGTTCGGCACAGTCATTTTCCGACAGCGCGGATACAATTTTCTCGATTATTTCGTCGCGGCAAGCGCGTCAGCGTTCAGGCAATCGAGCTGATGACGGATATAGGCGGCCTCGGCGGGCGAACGCGCAAGCGCAATGGCCCTGTCGAAGGCGACGCGTGCCTCCTGTGGGCGTCGCAGCTGCGCCAACAAACCGCCCTTCAGCCCGTGGAAATAGAAATAGCTGTCGAGCGGCCCCGCGAGCGGAGCGATCAATGCCAGCGCCTCTTCCGCACCCTTCAGTTTCGACAGGGCGACTGCACGATTGAGCGTGACGACAGGAGATGGAGTCAGCTTTTCCAGCATCTGATAGAGCAGATCGATCTCAGCCCAGTCGGTATCAGCAGCGCGCTTCGCCCGCGAATGCAGCGCAGCGATCGCGGCCTGCACCTGATAAGGCCCGGGCCGACGATGCCGGATCGCCTTGTCGAGCAAAGCCAGCGCCTCGTCGATGGATGTCCTGTCCCAGAGCGAGCGGTCCTGCTCTTCCAGAAGGATAATCTGCCCATCCGCATCGAAACGTGCCTCCTTGCGCGATTGTTGCAAGAGCATCAGCGCCAGCAGCGCCATGGTTTCCGGCTCGGAGGGAAAAATCCGCAGTAGCAGCCGGCCGAGACGGATCGCCTCGTCCGCAAAGGCGGCAGCCTCGCGATGTGTTCCGCCGGCCGAGTAGCCCTCATTGTAGATCAGGTAGATCATGGCGCTGACGAGCGCCAGCCGCTCGCTCCGCTCCACGGCGCCCGGCGTTTCGAAGGGAACGCCAGCGGCAGCAACACGCGCCTTGGCACGGGTAATCCGCTGTTCCATGGCACTTTCGCTGACGAGGAACGCGCGGGCGATCTGCGGCACCGACAGGCCGGAGACGATGCGCAGCGCAAGCGCAATCTGCTGCGTCGCCGGCAAATCCGGATGGCAGCAGATGAACAGCAGCCGCAGAATGTCATCGCGATAGCCCGAGCCGTCGAGGCGCTCAGCAAGATCGCTCTCGGCATCGTCGGTATCGGATATCGTCTCCTCATCCGGCAAGCTCTGCAATTTCGACCGCTTGCGCACGGTATCGATGCCGCTATTACGCCCGACGAAGATCAGCCACGCAATCGGGTCGCGCGGCGGTCCCTTGTCGGGCCAGGCTTTCAGAGCCTTGAGGCAGGCCTCCTGAAAGGCCTCCTCGGCGATGTCGAGATTGCGGAAATAGCGCAGCAACGCACCCAGCACCTGCGGCCGGGCATTGGTCAGCGCGATATCGATCCAGGCGAGATCTGTCATGTTGCAATTGTCCCCGGTCTGAACGCATAAAGCGGACGGATCTCGTAGGAGCCGACGCCCGGATTGGCCACGGCCAGCTCCTTAGAGAATTCGAGAGCGTCATCGAGCGTCTCGAAATCAACGACATAGAAGCCCAGCAATTGTTCTTTTGTTTCCGCGAAGGGACCATCGATGACGATCGGCTCGTTCTTGCCCTTGCGCAGTGTGGTGGCGGCCGTCGTCGGCATCAAACGCGCGACCGGGCCAAGTTTGCCAGCCTCGGCGAGCGGCGTCTGCACGGCAATCAGCCGCGCCATGGTTGCCTCTTCCTGTTCCTTGGACCAGGCAAAGACGGCATCTTCGTCGTTGTAGCATAGGATCGCATAAAGCATGATGACTTCCTTCCGTTATAATGACGAAGGAATAACATCTGCTCCGACAGACCGCGCCAAAAAATTATCGTTGGAAATGACCGGCTTGGCGAATGAGGTCGATCAAACCGGCAACCTCGTGCAGCTTGGGAGACGGCAGTGGCAGATCGCGATCCGTACGCTCGACGATGACAAGATCGTCATGCGGGATGACGAAGGCGTATTGCCCGCCCGCTCCCCAGGCAAAATAAGAGCCCGCCGGAAGGTGAAACACGTTCCTACCACCATTCCCGGTCGACGATGCGGCTTCGCTTGTCCACCAGAGATATCCGTAGCCCAATCCCTGATCCGCATCCGAATGAGGCGTCGTGCTCTCACGCACCCATTGCTGGGGAACGATCTGCTGACCGTTCCAGCGCCCGCCGTTCAGAAAGAGGAGCGCAAACCGGGCAAGGTCGCGCGCACTCATTCGGAATATGTAAGCGGCATGGATGGATGCCTCTCCAAGAAACTTGTGCTGGGCACGGGGGTCGTAATCCTGCATGCCGATCTTGCGGGCGATTTCGTTTTCGAAAGCGTCATAGATCTGCGTGCCGGTCGCTTTTTCGTAGATTGTTCCGAGCGCGTTGAAATCCCAGTTGTTGTAATACCAGAAGGTGCCGGGCGCATGGCTGAACCGTTGTGGCCGCGCTGCCGCCATGGCCGGCGTCTCGTAGAGAGCCGGGTGATAGACACCAGACCGCGCCTCAAGCAGCATCTGGATCGTCGCCTGCTTTTCCTGCGCCGATAGAGACGGGGATTGTCGTCGATCGCAGTCTGTTGCAGCGTCGCACTGAGATCGATCTTGCGATGCGCCACGGCAATCCCGATCAGCGCATCAAGCAGACTTTTACGGATCGACGCCAATTCCATCGGCTTGTCAGTATCCCCCCACTCTGCAACGACTACCCCGTGCTGAACGACCATCACGGCGCTGACATCATGCTCGTCCGCAAACGCTTCCGCCTCGGCCAGCTTTGCCGCCGACCACCCGGATTCCTCTGGTGACGGATGCTCCCATTCTGCTGAAGGAACCGTTTGCGCCATCGCTGGAGCCGATAGCATTGCAACAAGTAGCAGCAAGATGAAACGCATAGCCGGTGCCCTGTTTCAAAGTTTGTGGTGAGGTTTCGAGGAATGGAGCGTTTTCGGTGACGGAACCCGGTGCCGCTCATTTTCTCGGAAACACCAGGGTGAGTGTTTTGCCGATGAACGATGAAGTAGGCGACCGTATAAATGGCCCGAACCCCTAACCGGTGGTCAGGGTCCGCTTCACCGCGTTCTTCCAGCCTTTCAGCTTTGCGTTTCGGGTCCTGTCATCCATATCAGGCTCGAACCGGCGGTCGCGCGCCCAGGCCTTGGCGAAGCCCTCCCGGTCCGGCCAGATGCCGGCACGGCTGCCCGCCAGCCAGGCGGCACCGAGTGCCGTGGTTTCCAGGATGGTCGGACGGTCGACGGGCGCATCCAGCAGATCGGCCAGCCGCTGCATCGTCCAGTCGGAGGCGACCATGCCGCCGTCGACGCGCAGCACCGTGTCCTCGCCGCTGCCGTTGCGCCAATCCTTGTGCATCGCATCCAACAGATCGCGCGATTGATAGCAGACCGCCTCCAGCGCCGCACGGACGATTTCCTCCGGGCCGGTATTGCGGGTCAGACCGAAGATCGCACCGCGCGCATCCGGGTCCCAATGGGGTGCGCCAAGGCCGGTAAACGCCGGCACGAGATAGACCTCCTGAAGCGGGTCCGCCTTGGCTGCTAGGTCGCCGGAATCGGAGGCATGCTGGATGGCCTTCAGGCCATCTCGTAGCCACTGCACGGCGGCGCCCGCGATAAAGATCGAGCCCTCAAGCGCATAGGTCGTCTGGCCGTTCAGCCGATAGGCGATCGTCGTCAGCAGACGATTCTTGGAGCGCACCATATCCGCGCCGGTGTTGAGCAATGCAAAGCAACCTGTGCCATAGGTGGATTTCATCATGCCGCGCTCGAAGCAGGCCTGGCCGATCGCCGCCGCCTGCTGATCGCCGGCAACACCGAGGATCGGGATATCGGCGCCGAAGAGCGAAGGATCGGTCACACCGAAATCGGCGGCGCAATCCTTGACCTCAGGCAGCATTGCGGCTGGCACGCGCAGGATGTCCAGCAGCTCGTCGTCCCATTCGTTGCTGGCGATATTGTACATCAGCGTTCGCGAGGCATTGGTGGCATCCGTGGAGAAACTCCCGCCCCTCGTCAGCCGCCAGATGAGGAAGGCATCGATCGTGCCGAAGCAAAGCTCGCCTTTTTCGGCGCGTGCGCGTGCGCCCTTCACATTGTTAAGCAGCCAGGAAAGCTTGGTGCCGGAAAAATAGGGATCGAGCAGCAGGCCGGTGCGGCGGGTAAACAGTTTTTCGAGATCCTGTCGCTTGAGCTTCTCGCAATAGCTGGCCGTGCGGCGATCCTGCCAGACGATGGCATTGTGGATCGGCTTGCCGGTCTCGCGATCCCAGACGACGACGGTCTCACGCTGATTGGTAATGCCGAGTGCTGCGATGTCTTTGGCGGTAATGCCAGCGGCGTCGATGGCCTTGCGAACGGTGAAGAGGACGGACGACCAGATTTCTTCCGGATCGTGCTCCACCCAGCCCGGCTTCGGGTAATGCTGGGTGAATTCCTTCTGCCCCACACCGGCAACCTTCATCTTGCCGTTGAAAACGATAGCCCGCGTCGACGTCGTCCCCTGGTCGATCGCCAAGACATAACCGCTCATGCATTCCTCCCTGTCTTCGTGGGATCAACAGATACGCGACCAAAACGAATGTGAAAAGAAAGCAAAACGAAATTTCTCGCGAAAACTCTGCTTTCTCAGCTGCGCCATGATGGTTGACGTAACAGCAAAAGAACCTGACGGCGATACGATTGCCATGTTCGCGGGTTTGGGACTAGGCTCAATCGGCTTTTGCATTGCAGCAGAAAGCTGCGCTGTCCAGGGAGAAGATCATGGCAAGAACAGTTGTCGTCACCGGTTCCACAAGCGGTATCGGCCTCGCCATCGCGGCGGCCTTTGCCGCCAAGGGTGATAACGTCGTCATCAACGGTTTCGGAAAGCCAGAGGAAATCGACGCGATCAAGGATAAGCTGGAAGCATCGGGTGGCGGCAAGGTGATCTATCATCCAGCCGATATGACCAAGCCTGCCGAGATCGCCGACCTGATCGCAACCGCGAACTCCACCTTCGGCAGTGTCGATGTTCTCGTCAACAATGCCGGTATCCAGCATGTCGAGAAGATCGAGGACTTCCCGATCGAGAAGTGGGACCAGATCATCGCGATCAATCTTTCCAGCTCCTTCCACACCATTCGTGCCGCCATCCCGCTGATGAAGGCGAAGAAGTATGGCCGCATCATCAACATCGCCTCAGCGCATGGCCTCGTCGCCTCCCCGTTCAAATCAGCCTATGTCGCTGCAAAACATGGTATACTCGGCCTGACCAAGACGGCGGCGCTTGAGCTTGCCGAATTCGGCGTCACGGTAAACGCCATTTGCCCCGGCTATGTCCTGACCCCGCTCGTCGAAAGGCAGATCCCGGATACGGCCAAGGCGCGAGGGATGACCGAGGAGCAGGTGAAAAACGAGGTCATCCTCAAGGCTCAGCCCACGCATGAATTCGTCAAGGCCGAGGAGATCGGCGCCCTTTCGCTTTACCTTGCAAGCGACGAGGCACGCCAGGTAACGGGCACACACGTCTCGATTGACGGTGGCTGGACCGCGGCATAACGATATGCGGTTAGGGCCGGATTCGCGTCAGCACCTCTGGCCCCGACAAACGAATAAAAACGGGAACGACATGAGCGACAGCATCCGCTTTATCCTCAACGGCGAGGATATCACGCTATCCAGCCTGCGCCCCACCGAGACGCTGCTCGATTTCCTGCGCCTCCAGCGGCGCCTGACGGGAACCAAGGAAGGATGTGCTGAGGGCGACTGCGGCGCCTGCACGGTATTGGTCGGCCGCCTCATCGATGGCGGGCTTCAGTACGAGTCGGTCAATGCCTGCATTCGCTTCGTCGGCTCGCTGCATGCAACCCATGTCGTCACCGTCGAGCATCTCGCCGCCCGCAACGGCACGCTGCATCCTGTACAGCAGGCCATGGTCGATTGCCACGGCTCGCAATGCGGCTTCTGTACCCCGGGCTTCATCATGTCGCTCTATGGCCTCTGGCTGACGACGGAAAAACCGAGCCGCGCCCAGATCGAAAAATCGCTCCAAGGCAATCTCTGTCGATGCACGGGCTACGAGCCAATCGTCAAGGCGGCCGAGCAGGTCAGCCAGAAGCGTCCGAGCGCCCTCTTCGATCCGCTGGAAAAGACGCGGGCAGACATCATCGCCCGTCTCTGGGCCATGCAGGGCGGCGATACCATTACCATTACCGAGGGTGAAGACCGCCTCATCGTGCCCGGTTCTGTTGCAGCTCTGGCGCAGGTGCTGGCAGAGGAGCCGAACGCAACCGTCGTCGCCGGCTCCACAGATGTCGGCCTGTGGGTCACCAAGCAGATGCGCCGGCTGAACCCAGTCGTCTTCATCAACCATTTGACCGACCTGCAGAAAATCACGGTCGAAGATGCGGGCCTGACCATCGGCGCCGGCGTCAGCTACAGCCGCGCCTTTACCGTGATGGCGGAAAAAATCCCCGCTCTTGCCAATCTCATCAACCGCATCGGCGGCGAGCAGGTGCGCAACATGGGCACCATCGGCGGCAACATCGCCAACGGCTCGCCGATCGGCGATTGCCCGCCGCCGCTGATCGCGCTTGGCGCCACCGTCAGACTTCGCTCGGCAACCGGCACCCGCGGCCTGCCACTGGAAGATTTCTTCATCGACTACGGCAAGCAGGACCGCAATCCCGGCGAATTCGTCGAAAGTGTCTATGTCCCCTACCCGGCCGACGATGCGCATTTCGCCGTCTACAAGCTCACGAAGCGACGCGATGAAGATATCACCGCTGTGCTCGGCGCTTTCCATCTGACGCTGGACGATGCCGGCAATGTCGGAGATATCCGCATCGCTTTCGGTGGCATGGCCGGCACACCGAAGCGCGCGCGCACGGTCGAAGCCGAGCTGGTCGGAAAGCCCTGGACGGAGACGACGGTCACAGCTATCCGCCCCGCTTTCGATGCCGATTACAAGCCATTGAGCGATTGGCGCGCCACCGCCGAATACAGGCAGTTGACCGCGAAAAACCTGCTCCTTCGCTTCTACCTGGAAACGGCCGGCGCGCCGCAGGAACTGAAGCGCTTTGCGGCGGAGGAGGTCTGAGCCATGGATAAATCCACTTTCGAAGAAGCCAAGGTCTTCATCAACGGATCGATGCACGGATCTCTGCGCCATGATTCCGCACATAAGCATGTGACCGGAGCTGCCGACTATATCGACGATATTCCCGAGCCGGCAGGATTGCTGCATGGCGCGCTTGGCCTTTCCGACCGCGCCCATGCCGAAATCGCAGGCATCGACCTTTCTGCCGTCAAAGCCTACCCAGGCGTCGTCTGGGTCTTCACCGGCGCCGATATCCCCGGCGTCAACGATACCAGTTCCAACGGTATGCATGACGAGCCACTGTTGGCCGAGGGCAAGGTCGAGTTCCACGGTCAGCCGATCTTCGCCGTCATCGCCGAAACCCGCGATGCCGCCCGCCGCGCCGCTCGCCTTGCCAAGATCGATTATCGCGATCTGCCGCATTGGAGCGATATCGACGGCGCGCTCGCCAATGGCTCACCGCTCGTTTACGAGCCGATGACCTTGAAGCGCGGCGAGCCCGAAACCGAGATGGCAAACGCCAAGCATCGGATCAAGGCGCAGATGCGCATCGGCGGCCAGGAGCATTTCTACCTCGAAAGTCATATCGCCATGGCGATCCCCGGCGAGGACGATGAAGTCGCCGTCTGGTCGTCAACGCAGCATCCGAGCGAAATCCAGCATATCGTCGGCCATGTCCTCGGCATTCCGTCCAACGCCGTGACCGTCAACGTCCGCCGCATGGGTGGCGGCTTCGGTGGCAAGGAAACGCAGGGCAACCAGTTTGCGGCGCTCGCAGCCGTCGCCGCCAAGAAGCTCAGCCGCGCCGTGAAATTCCGGCCCGACCGCGACGAGGACATGAGCGCCACCGGCAAGCGGCACGATTTCCTCGTGGATTACGAAGTCGGCTTCGACGAAGAGGGCCGCATCCACGCCGTCGATGCCACCTATGCCGCGCGCTGCGGCTTCTCTTCCGATCTTTCGGGCCCGGTCACCGACCGCGCGCTATTCCACGCGGATTCCAGCTACTTCTACCCGCATGTGCATCTGGTCTCGAAACCGCTGAAGACGCACACCGTCTCCAACACCGCCTTCCGCGGCTTCGGCGGTCCGCAGGGCATGGTCGGCGGCGAGCGCATGATCGAGGAGATCGCCTATGCCCTCGGCAAGGACCCGCTGGAGGTTCGACGCGCCAATTTCTACGGCCAGCCCGGCTCCGGCCGGACACTGACCCCGTATCATCAGGAAGTTACTGACAACATCATCAACCGTGTTGTCGATGAGCTGGAAACGTCGTCGGACTATCAGGCACGCCGCAACGCCATCATCGAATTCAACCGCTCCAGCCGCTTCATCCGCAAGGGCATCGCGCTGACGCCGGTGAAATTCGGCATCTCCTTCACCATGACCGCCTTCAACCAGGCAGGCGCGCTGGTGCACATCTATCAGGATGGTTCCATCCACCTGAACCATGGCGGTACCGAGATGGGGCAAGGCCTTTACACCAAAGTGGCGCAGGTCTTGGCCGACAGCTTCCAGGTCGATATCGACCGGGTGAAGATCACCGCGACGACAACAGGCAAGGTGCCGAACACCTCGGCAACGGCAGCGTCGTCGGGCTCCGACCTGAATGGCATGGCAGCCTTCGATGCCGCCCGGCAGCTCAAGGAGCGGCTTATCGCCTTTGCGGCAGAAAAATGGGGTGTCGGCGCCGAGCAGGTGCAGTTTCTGCCCAACCGCGTGCGCGTCGACGAGGAGGAGATCCCCTTCCCAGATTTCGTCAAGCAGGCTTATTTCGCCCGCGTCCAGCTTTCGGCCGCCGGTTTCTACAAGACGCCGAAGATCCACTGGGATCGCAAGGCCGGCCGCGGTACGCCCTTCTATTATTTCTCCTATGGCGCCGCCTGTTCGGAAGTATCGATCGACACATTGACTGGCGAATATCTGATCGACCGGGCGGATATCCTTCATGACGTCGGCCGCTCGCTCAATCCGGCCATCGATATCGGTCAGGTCGAGGGCGCTTTCGTGCAAGGCATGGGCTGGCTGACGACAGAGGAGCTCTGGTGGGATGCCAAGGGCCGGCTACGCACCCATGCACCGTCGACCTACAAGATCCCGCTCGCTTCCGACCGACCGAAGATCTTCAACGTCCGCCTTGCCGAATGGTCGGAAAATACGGAAGCCACCATCGGCCGCTCCAAGGCCGTGGGCGAGCCGCCTTTCATGCTCCCCATCTCGGTGCTGGAGGCCCTATCGATGGCAGTGGCCAGCGTCGCGGATTACCGCGTTTGCCCACGGCTCGACGCACCGGCAACGCCAGAGCGGGTGCTGATGGCAGTCGAACGGCTCAAAGCCATGTGATGATGTGAGCGGCGGCACTGCGAATATGCCGCCGCCACGTGCATAGGGTCTTGCCGCAACAAAAAAGGCGCTCATCCAAGCGCCCTATTCATAAACATCCAGCGACCCTCGCGCCTATCGAAGCCGGCCATCCTCATAGCGCGGCTCGCGCCCGTCGAGAAAACCGATATCGCGCTTCACACGATCAGGAACCTCATCCAGATCGAGTTCAGGCGACTGCTTGCCCGAGCGTGCGAAAACCTGCGACAACGCTTCCAGAACACGCGCCAGAGCCGTGGGCCTGGCTACTTCCACTTGCTCCACGACACTGCAATCCATAACGACACCTCAATTCATTCAACGATATGAATTGCAGCTTGCCGCTAAAAGTGCTGATATTCCAATGGAACTATTGTCTACATAGATAAAGAGAACTTATCCATGAAACTGTCGAAACGCTTCCCGCTGAATGCCCTGCGCGTTTTCGAGGCCGCCGCCCGGCTCGGCAGTTTCACCCGCGCCGGCGACGAACTGGGCATGACACAGACGGCCGTGAGCTATCAGATCAAATTGCTGGAGGAGACGGTGGGCGAACCGCTGTTCCTGCGCCGTCCGCGACAGATCGAGTTGACGGAAACCGGGGAGCAACTGGCACCGAAAGTCGCCGAGGCCTTCGCCATGTTGCAGGATGCGATGGCCTCGATCAGCGGTGATGCGGAGACCACGCTGCATATCCATTCAACCCCAACTTTCGCCTCACAGTGGCTCGCCCGCCATCTCGGTACCTTTCAGCTCAAGCACCCCAATGTCGCCGTTCGCTTGTCCTCATCCGAATCCATCATCGATTTCGGCCGGGTACCCTCCGACATCGCCATCCGCGCCGGCCGCGGATCCTGGCCCGGATTGCGCGCGCATCTGCTGATGAAGATGAATTTCACGCCCATGCTGAGCCCAACTCTTGCAGCGACGATCGGCGGCGTGCACGAGCCTGCCGATCTTCTGAAGCTACGCATCATCGATGCCGGCGACCCCTGGTGGGTTCAATGGTTTGGAGATGCAGGGGTGCCGGACCCTGGCCTCCAGGGTAGACCTCGAAGCAGGCTCGGCGCGCAGTCCTTCGAGGCGGCGGCGGCCATAGCCGGTCAAGGAGTCGCTGTGTTGACACCGGAATTCTACACGGATGAGGTTGCTGCCGGCCGGTTGGTTCAGCCCTTCGACATCCTCTCGACCGATGGGGTGGACTATTGGATCGTCTACCCTGAGAACAGGCGCCATACGCCGCGAATCCGCGCCTTCAGGGACTGGATCCTCGCCGAATTCGGCCAACCGCTCACTTAGAGTGGCTCCGCAAGCTCAGCCGGTTCGACGCTTATTCGGACATGTCAGGCGCGTAGAAGCAGC
Organism: Rhizobium sp. BR 314; assembly: GCF_047445805.1. Lineage (NCBI taxonomy): Bacteria > Pseudomonadati > Pseudomonadota > Alphaproteobacteria > Hyphomicrobiales > Rhizobiaceae > Rhizobium > Rhizobium sp. BR 314. Next base: position 99,921 of record NZ_JARWLA010000001.1, read on the forward strand.
GCGGCGTGTTTTCGTCCGGAAACAGACAGAGGTGATAGGCGCCGTCCGGCGAATGCATCGCCCTTCGCTGTGGCAGGGTAAAGATGTGGCCACGCGTCACGTTATGATGATCGCCGGGATTGATCGTCAGCCGATAACCACCCGGTATTATCGTGACCGTGCGCGACGGGATCATTTCGCAATCGCCGGTCTCACCATCGCCATTGCAACAATAGGGATCATATGACCAGCCGGAAGGCGCATCATGCGCCAGGGCAGGCCCCGCGATTAAAAGAAGGGAAACGAGCGCCAGAATACCACGCATGGGCGATTCTCCGTCGAAATGGACGGCTGCCGCGGACACGGCCCGCTCCAAGCAGCCGAGGGCATCTTATTAAAAACTGCCATAATCTGATCTAATGCGGTCCGGACGCCAAACAAGACCACGGCTTTTGGCCGGCGGATCAAACTCTCTCCTTCCATCCGACCGCAACATTTTGCAAAGTGCCGAGTCGAAGAAGGAAAAAAGGGGAACCGAATGTATGAATACGCCATAGCTTGGGAATGGCTGGCCTTTGCCGTGCGTTGGTTCCACGTCATCACCGCCATCGCGTGGATCGGCTCCTCCTTCTATTTCATCGCGCTCGATCTCGGGCTAGTGAAGCGGCCGCATCTTCCGCCCGGCGCCTATGGCGAAGAATGGCAGGTCCATGGCGGCGGCTTCTATCACATCCAGAAGTATCTCGTCGCACCCGCACAGATGCCGGAGCACCTGACCTGGTTCAAATATGAGAGCTACTTCACCTGGCTCTCCGGCTTCGTGATGATGTGCATCGTCTATTACGGCGGCGCCAATCTCTTCCTCATCGATCGGCATGTGCTTGACGTCAGCGTTCCCATCGCAATCCTGATATCGCTGGCCTCGCTCGCCGTCGGCTGGATCATCTACGACCTGCTCTGCAAGTCTCCGCTCGGCAACAATACCTGGGGCCTGATGATCGTGCTCTATGCCGTTCTGGTCTTCATGGCTTGGGGCTATACGCATCTCTTCACCGGCCGCGCTGCCTTCCTGCATCTCGGCGCCTTTACCGCGACGATCATGTCGGCCAACGTCTTCATGATCATCATTCCCAATCAGAAGATCGTCGTCGCCGACCTCATCGCCGGCCGCACGCCGGATCCGAAATACGGCCGCATCGCCAAGCAGCGCTCGCTACACAACAACTACCTGACGCTGCCCGTCATCTTCTTCATGCTGTCGAACCACTACCCACTGGCCTTCGGCACGGCTTACAATTGGGTCATCGCAGCGCTGGTGTTCCTCATGGGCGTCACCATCCGCCATTGGTTCAACACAACGCATGCCCGCCAAGGACGGCCGACGTGGACCTGGATCGTCACCCTCGTCCTCTTCATCGTCATCATATGGCTTTCGACCGTTCCGAAGGTGCTGACCGGCGAGAAAGAGGCCAACGCCGTCTCGCCTGCCTTCCAGCAATTCGCCTCCGACGCGCATTTTCCGGCCGTCAAGCAGATGGTTTCGGCACGCTGTTCCATGTGTCATGCAGCCGAGCCCGTTTTTGAGGGAATTGTCCGCCCACCGAAGGATGTCATGCTGGAAAATGACGAGCAAATCGCTATGCATGCCCGGGAGATCTATATCCAGGCCGGCCGCAGCCATGCCATGCCTCCGGGCAACGTCACCGAAGTGACGCCGGAGGAACGCAAGCTGCTGGTAGCCTGGTTCGAAAGCTCCATCGGAGAAAAAAGCCAATGACCACCCTTCTGCGCGGCCGCCTGCTTTCCTTCAAGCGTTTGCCTCAAAGCATCGATGATGCCGAAAGCTATAGCTATGAGAGCGATGGCGGCCTGTTGATCGAAGACGATGTGATCGTCGCGACAGGCCCTTATGCCGATATCAAGGCGCGGGCGCCGGAAGGCGTGACCGAAATCGACCATCGCCCGCACCTGATTCTGCCGGGGTTCATCGACATGCACCTGCATTTCCCGCAGATGCAGGTGATCGCCTCCTATGCCGCAAACCTGCTGCAATGGCTGAACACCTATACCTTCCCCGAGGAATGCCGATTCGTCGAAAGCGCACATGCAGAGCGCATCGCCAGACATTTCTATGACGAGATGATCCGCCACGGCACCACGACGGCCGTCGCCTATTGCTCTGTGCACAAGACCTCGGCCGACGCCTATTTTGCCGAAGCGATGCGCCGCAACATGCGCATGGTCGGCGGTAAGGTCATGATGGACCGCCACGCGCCACAGGGCCTGCTCGACACGCCCGAGATGGGTTACGACGAGACCCGCCAGGTAATTGCTGATTGGCACGGCAAGGGCCGCAACCACGTCGCCATCACTCCGCGCTTCGCCATCACGTCGACGCCGGCACAGATGGAGGCGACGGCCGCGCTTGCCCGCGAATTCCCGGACCTGCATATCCAGACGCACCTCTCCGAGAACCACGACGAGATCAAATTCACCTGCGAGCTCTATCCGGACGCGATCGACTATACCGATATCTATGCCCGCTACGGCCTGCTTGGCCCCAAGAGCCTGTTCGGCCACGCGATCCACCTTTCCGAGCGCGAAGCCGACGCCATGAGCGAGGCGGGTTCCGTCGCGGTGCATTGCCCGACCTCTAACCTCTTCCTCGGCTCCGGCCTTTTCCCTCTGAAGGCGCTGGCGCGCCGCGAAAAGCCCGTGCGCATCGGCGTGGCCACCGATATCGGCGGCGGCTCCAGCTATTCCATGCTGCGTACCATGGATGAGGCCTACAAGATCCAGCAACTGCTCGGCGAACGCCTGAATCCGCTGGAAAGCTACTACTACATGACGCGCGGGAATGCAGAGTCCCTCTCCCTTGTCGACAAGATCGGCACGCTGGACATCGGCACCGAAGCCGATCTCATCGTCCTCAACGCCGCCGCAACGCCGGCCATGGCGTTGAAGATGGAGGTGACGAAGAGCCTCACCGAAGAGCTGTTCCTGTTGCAGACCATGGGCGACGACCGCGCCGTCGTCGAAAGCTACGTCGCCGGAAAGCCGATGAAATCGACTCTGCAATAGGGTCGGGAACCCACCACAACGCCACCACTGAGAAAGCATAGAGCCATGACCGCGCCGCTGACCATCGCCGAACTGAAGAAGCTCGCCGAGCGGCGCGTGCCGAAAATGTTCTTCCAATATGCCGATTCCGGCTCGTGGACGGAGTCGACCTATCAGGCGAACGAGGCTGACTTCGCCAAGATCAAGCTGCGCCAGCGCGTCCTCGTCGACATGTCCGACCGGTCGCTCGCCACCACCATGGTTGGCCAAAACGCCTCCATGCCGGTGGCGCTGGCGCCGACCGGCCTCACCGGCATGCAGCATGCCGATGGCGAGATGCTGGCGGCACGGGCGGCAGAGGAATTCGGCATTCCCTTCACCCTGTCGACCATGAGCATCTGCTCGATCGAGGACGTTGCTTCTGTCACGAAGCAGCCCTTCTGGTTCCAGCTCTACGTGATGAAGGACCGTGATTTCGTCCTCAACCTGATCCAGCGCGCCAAGGCGGCGAAATGCTCGGCGCTGGTGCTGACGGCCGACCTGCAGATCCTCGGCCAACGTCACAACGACATCCGCAACGGGCTCTCCGCGCCACCGAAAATGACGGTGAAGAACCTGTGGCAGATGGCAACACGGCCTGGCTGGTGCATGAATATGCTGAAAACCAGGCGCCATTCCTTCGGGAATATCATCGGTTATGCCAAAGATATTTCCGACATGACGACGCTGGCGCACTGGACGCATTCGCAGTTCGACACCAAACTTTCCTGGAGCGACGTTCGCTGGATCAAGGAGCAATGGGGCGGCCCGCTGATCATCAAGGGCATTCTCGATGTCGAGGATGCCAAGGCAGCAGTCGATACCGGCGCCGATGCCATCATCGTCTCCAACCATGGCGGCCGGCAGCTCGACGGCGCCCTCTCCTCCATCAGCATGCTGCCGCGGATCGTCGATGCCGTCGGCGACAGGATCGAAGTGCATATGGATGGCGGCATCCGCTCGGGCCAGGATGTGCTGAAAGCGGTGGCACTCGGCGCCAAGGGCACCTTCATCGGTCGCCCCTTTCTCTATGGCCTCGGCGCCATGGGCAAGGAAGGCGTCACGCTGGCACTCGAGATTATCCGCAAGGAGCTGGATATCTCCATGGCGCTCTGCGGCAAGAGGGATATCAAGACTGTGGATCGGTCGATCTTGGCCGATCTTTGAAGCGCATGTCGATGCAGCAAAACCGCTTCACAGGTTTGCGCAACATGCTCTACCGCAACCAGCCCGTCGCCAAGCCGCTTGCCCACTCGGCGCGCCCATTCTCAGCTGCAAGCTTTGCCATCGCCATGTGATCATAGGCAACCTGTCGGAACACAGGCAGCCAGGTCTCACCCTGCTTTTCAAGAATGGCATAGGAGGCGAAGGGGTGGCCGGCTTCCACCTTGTGATAGCGGGGCAGATCGTCGTCATAGGCGGGGCAACCAACGCTGCCCGGATTGACGATCAAGCGGCCATCGGAAAGCCTGACGAGGCGCGGAATATGCGTGTGCCCACACAGAATCAGCGGAAAATCGATGCCCGCTGCCAGCGCCTCGATATCTTCGATCGGCTTCTGGTAGACATGACCATCCGCCGAGACAGACTCCAGCCAATAAACATTATCGGCCTCTGGCGTAGCATGGCAGAGATAGGCAGCATCCCGGTAGACGGCGCTAAAGGGCAAGCCGCGCAGCCAATCGAGATGGCGCTCGGTCAGTTGCGCATAGGCCACCTTGTCGGACGGATGCATCGTTTCCGGCGCCTGCTCGATCAGATACCGGTCGTGATTGCCGCGCACGGTCAGTGCATTCAGCGCCACTAGCATATCCGCCGTCTTACCCGAGGTCAGCGGACCGCTGAAGCAATCGCCCAGATTGACGACGTCGGCAATGCCCTGTGCACTTATATCCTCCAGCACCGCTTCGAGCGCCAGATGATTGCCGTGGACATCCGCAATGGCAGCAAACCGCAAGTCTCAGCTCCCGCGATAGGTGGAGTAGCTGTAGGGCGAAATCAGAAGCGGCACATGATAATGCGCCGTCGTATCGGCAATGCCAAAACGGATCGGCACGAGGTCGAGAAAAGCGGGTTCGGCCAGCTTGACACCGCTCGCACGCAGATAGTCGCCCGCGCGGAACAGTAGCTCATAGGTACCGGCGACAAAGCTGTCGCCGATGAGGATGGGACCGCCACCCACGCGCCCGTCGGAATTGGTGACGACCGTCTTCAGATGGGTGCGGGTTTCACCGTCGATCCTGAAAAGATCGATAGTGAGGCCTTCGGCCGGCTTGCCGAGAGCGGTGTCGAGCACATGGGTGGTCAGTCCAGTCATAGCGCTGGCGCTCCGATGGTGAAGGGAATATCGAAAAAATATTCCTCGAGATTGTTTCCCGGCCCGTCGCGATCGACGACGAGGAAATCGCTCTGCTCGCCAAGTGCCATCAGCGGATAGTGCCAGGCATTGATGCGGTAGTTGACGCCCTGATCGCCGCGCGCCAGGAAAACCTGCGGCTTGCCGGGCTTGCCGTCATCATCCTGCGAGACGACGACGAGAAACGGCCTGCCCTGCAGTGGGATGAAACACTGGCTGCCGAAGGGATGGCGTTCCATCATCTCGATCGCAAAAGGAAAGGCCCGCGGCTGGCCGCGGAAGATGTTCAGGATAACCCGAGCGCCCTCGCCAATGGCTTCGGCGCTGGAGAGCGCATGGAAGCGTTCGGTCGTCCCGCCATTGATGAAGCGCATCGTTGCCGGATCGGCCTCGATCACATCACCGAATGGTGCGAATGCGGCCTTTGTCAAAGGTTTGATGTCTAGATGCTGTGTCATTGAATGATTATTCGCCTTCCGCTCGCCAATGGCGAATGGAGTCCAGTTGCAGGAGCAACCCAGGAAGAGATGTGTGGGCCAGATCCCAAAGGGCGGTCGACTCGATGTCGAAATACCCTTGCGCAATCCGATTCCTGAAGTCGCGCATCACATGCCAAGGCAAGTCGGGATGGTCAACGACAAACTCCGGATATTCTTGCTCAATGCGGGCCGCTGCTTCGCCAATCAGCGTAAGATTCATGCCGACGGCCCGCTGTTTTTCAACCGAATTGGAAAAGGCAGCCTTGTCAGCTCCTTGCAGAAACTGACGGATTTCGGATCCGGCCTGCTGAATGTGGTCGAGATGGGCAATCAGCCGGTTCAGGCTCATGTCACGCGGCGCCTCCCGGGCCAATTGTCAAATGGCAGCCGTAAGCCTGAACGATAAGACCAAGCGTCGGCCGCAAATCAGCTCTCCGGAAGCATGGATTGCAAGCGCAGCAGCGCGATCTTCTCCACCTGCGCGGTTGCCGTCGCAAACTCGGCAGCGCGATCATTGCCGATGCGCGTCTCGAAGGCGGCGAGAATATCGTCCTTGCCGAGACCTTTCACCGCAATGATGAAAGGAAAGCTGAACTTCGTCACATAGGCGTCGTTGAGCTCGTTGAAGCGGGCGTGCTCCGCCGGGCTCAGCCGGTCGAGCCCAGCCCCCGCCTGTTCCTTGCGGCTGTCTTCGGTAAGCTCACCGGCGATGGCGAGGCGACCGGCCAGATCCGGGTGCGCCCGCAGGACACCGAGCCGCTCATCAGCGCTCGCCGCGCGAAAAACTTCGACCAGAGCGCCATGCACGCCACCGGAGGTCAGCGGCTCGATAACGGCGCCTTTGTCAAAAGCGCGCTCAGCGATGAAGGGAGAATGTTCGAAGACGCCGCCGAAGCGGCTCACGAATTCATCGCGCGATACCATCTTAGCGCTCGCCCGTCGGAAGATGATGCTGGTGCCAATGCTTGGCAATCTCGACACGCTGGGGAATCCAGACCTTGTCATGCTTCAGCACATATTCCATGAAGCGCCGCAGGGCTGCAGCGCGACCAGGACGGCCAACGAGGCGGCAATGCAGGCCGATCGACATCATCTTCGGGCTGCCTTCCTTGCCTTCCTCGTAAAGCGTGTCAAAGGCGTCCTTGAGATAGGTGAAGAACTGGTCGCCGGAATTGAACCCCTGCGGCGTCGCAAAGCGCATGTCGTTGGTTTCGAGCGTATAGGGGATGATCAAGAACGGCTTGCCGCTCAGACTATCGACCCAGAAGGGCAGATCGTCCGCATAGGAATCGGAGGAATACAGGAAGCCGCCCTCCTCCATGACCAGCCGCAGCGTGTTATCGGACGGCTTGCCCTGATACATGCCGTAGGGCCGCTCGCCGGTCAGTTCGGTGTGCAGACGCACCGCTTCCTGGATGTGCTTGCGCTCCAGATCCTCGGAGAAATCCTTGTATTCCAGCCAGCGATAGCCGTGGCTGGCGATTTCCCATCCGGCTTCCTTCATCGCGGCAACCGCTTCAGGGTTACGCGCCATGGCAAGCGTCACGCCATAGACCGTCGCCTGAACCTTGAGTTCGGTGAACAAGCGCCACAAGCGCCAGAAGCCGGCGCGCGAACCGTATTCGTAGATGGATTCCATGTTGAGGTTACGCTGGTTCGGCCAGGATGCGGCGCCAACGATCTCGGACAGAAGGTTCTCCGAGCCCGCATCGCCGTCAAGAATGCAGCTTTCGCCGCCCTCTTCATAGTTGATCACGAACTGCACCGCGACGCGGGCGTCGCCCGGCCATTTCGGATCGGGTGTGTTGCGGCCGTAGCCGATGAGATTGCGCGCGTAATTTTCCGACATTGAGCCACCTTTTCTAGTGAGGGAACGGTAGCACCCATCCCACGAAAGTCGAGATGGAATGTGGGAAAATCACTTTCTCTTCAATGGCAAGCCACTAGAGCGCCTTGAACCTACACGTCAGGCTTTCCGAAAATCGATTCCGATTTTCAGGCCGATGCTGTAGGATAAGGTTGCCGCCTGCCTAAGCAATCTTGCGCGCGCTCACCTTGCCCATCGGATGGAGAGAATGGACCCGGAAAGGCCCGCCGGACCCTTCTTCCACCATCAGCGCAATATTGGAGATCGGAATAGGTGCCGCAAGCGAAGGCTCGAAGAAATCGCGCAGCGCCTGTTCCATCCGCGGTATGTCGCCGGGGCTGACGGTACCGGTCAGCATCATCTGGAAGCGGAACTCGTCCATCACATGCGGGTGGCCCCAGCGATGGAGATTTGCGAACTGCGTGGCAGACAGACCATCGGGATCGATGCGTTCGATTTCCGCCTCCGTGAGCGGCGCGCGATAGAGATCGAAAGCCTGCACCAGAGACGCCGCAAGAAAGTGCATCTGCTGGCTGGGCGCAGACGGGACGAGACCAAGCGCGCCGCCAAGCCTCGCAACTTCCAGCCGCGGAATCTCGAACGGTGCCGCCGAGCCGGAAAAACGCATGAGATCACGCAGCAAAGCCGCTTCGGACATCTCCTCGGCCAATCTGAAGGGTGCCTTCAGCAGGCCCATGAAACCGTAGCGACGGGGGACGGCGGTATAAAAGGCTATTTCGTGGATCCCGAGCCCGCGGATAGCAGGCGGATCGACCATTTCGCCGGAATAGACGTTGCGACCCAACCAATTTGCGGCCACGAGCGTCAGCGGATCGCTCGCAGACGGCGTGAAGCAAATGGCATAGCGCATAAGATCTCCTCCAGATCACAGTCGACCGGCTGACTAAGCCGGGTCCCGACGGCCAAGGAGATAGGTGATTTGCGTGACAGATTGACGACCCGAAGGGGCGTATATTCACGTTTTATGTGATACGACTGCAATATGACTTGCGAGGGTGAAACTCTGTGGCAAGTTGAAGCGACAGACCACACCCGCGGCCTCGCAGACGGCTATTTCGGCCAGCCGATGCGCCAATCCGAAGCTCACCTTGAAACCGCCCGTCAGGGCGATCAGCGACGGATGATAGGGGTGCGCGCCCACCATCGGATCCCGGTCTATGGCCTTTGGCCGTAGGCCGGCCCAGCGCTCGATCACCTCCGCTCCAGCCAAAACCGGCGCCATCGCACGGGCTGCGACCAGCAGATCGTCGAGCTGACTGTCGGTGGACAGCGGATCCTCGAAGCGGTTCTCGCTGGTGCTGCCGACCGCAACAAAGCCACCCTCATGCGGTACGATGTAGAGACCGTCGCGAAAGATGACCGGAAGCGTATCGTCGACATTCGCCTTCAGCAGCGCGGCCTGCCCTTTGACCGGCTGCCCCAGGGCCGATTTACGATCGCGCGTCAGCTCGTCCAGCATCGGAAAGGATCTGTATCCGGCGGACAGAATGCAGCGCCCGAAACGGATATCGCCGCCACTTGCAGTCGCGATACCCCTGTCAGGATCTATACGATCGATATTCAGGCCTTCGACAAGTCGCACATGCTTGGCTGAGGCAAGAAACCTCTGCAGCACGGCCAGCAACGCGCGCGGGGCGACGCGCGCCGCCAGCGTATCGAGAACGAAGCCGCTCTCGCCAGCAGCGGGATCGATCCAGTCTGAAGCTGGCGCGGCATCAAGCACTTGCCAGTGAAACTCGTGACCTCCCTGATGCCAGTGGGTTGCGGCATCCCGCTGATGACCGAGCGCAATCTGTCGCAGATGCGGCTTCGGCAGCGGGATCAAACGGCCTGCGCGCCTGTAGGCTGCGGAAAGACCCGTCGCCGCTTCTAGCGCCGCAATCTCTTCCTCCAGGGACACCAGTGCATCGAACTGAAACTGCTTCTTCTCCGACCACCTGTCCGGCATATGCGGCATCAGCGCCCCGAGCAGCCCGCCACTGGAACCCTGCCCGAACGCGCCGGAGTCGGCCAGCAGCGCTTGAACACCGAGACGTTCGGCATGAACCGCCGCCCACAAGCCCATGATACCGCCGCCGACGATCAGCAGATCGACGGACGATTGACCGGCAGGTCTCGGAGGATTATCGGCTATTTCCATGACAGATCCAGTTTCAGATCGGACGGACGTGTCCGAAACCAATGCGGCAAGCCCGGAGCTCGAATGGCGCGACGGCGATATGCCCTATTCGCCGGCCTTTGGCGACCATTTTTATTGCCAGACCGATGGAAGGCTGGAATGCGGCCATGTCTTCCTCGCCGGCAATGGACTGCCCGCACGTTGGGAAGAGCAGCGCCGTTTCCTCATCGGTGAGCTTGGCTTCGGCACCGGCCTGAATTTCTGCGAGACATGGCGCCAGTGGCAGCAGCAGCCAACCCCAGGCTCGGAACTGCACTTCATGTCCTTCGAGCTTTACCCTATGCGCGCTGAAGAGATCGATCGCGCCCTCTCGCACTGGCCCGAAATCGACAGCCAGCGTCAGGCCCTGGTCACCGCCTGGCCCACCGATCCACAAGGCGTTGTATCTTTGACGCTCGACGCCCACACGCGCCTGACCGTCGTCTGCGGCCCCGCGCTGGAAGGCGTAACCAACGCACGGCCAGGCTTCGACGCCTGGTATCTCGATGGCTTCGCACCCTCGCGCAATGCAGACATGTGGTCGCTGGAGCTGATGCAGGCACTCTGCGACAAGACGGTCGCGAACGGCACCTTCGCCACCTATGCCGCCGCCGGTTTTGTGCGCCGCAATCTGCAGGCCTCAGGGTTCACCGTCGAGCGACGGCAAGGCTTTGCCGGCAAGCGGGAAATGCTCTGCGGGGTCAAACCGGCCTAGCTAGTGGAACGATCCGTCTGCACTGCCGCATCTTCGAGCCAGCGCTGGATCTTCCCTTCGAGAAGCTCGGGGCTGATGGGCTTTGACAGGCAGTCATCCATGCCCGCCTCCATGCACATGACCCGATCCACCTCAAGCGCCTGCGCCGTCACGCCGATGATGGGCACATGCCAGCCCTGCCCCATCTGCGCCTCGAATTGGCGGATCATCCGCGTTGCCTGATGACCATTCATGACCGGCATAGAAACATCCATCAGGATCAACGACGGTCGTAGCTGACGCCACGCATCGACAGCTTCCTGGCCATTCTCCACGACAAGAAAGCGCAGATTCGTGGCCTGCAGGATCTGCGTGAAGACGATCTGGTTCACCTCATTGTCTTCGGCGACGAGAACGTCGATGGCGTTGGCGGGACGTGTCGAGGATATGGCTTCGGCGGCCTGTATGGCGGCCGCTGCTTCGACCTTTATCGGCATATGCCGGACATCGGCATTCTGCTGGCTGCTCGCTCTTCGCCGCCGCGAGGTCCGCACCACGTCGATGATCGTGTTCCGCAGCACGTTGGCGCGCACCGGCTTCATCAGATGCGCCTGGCCTTTGACGGCGGAGAACTCCTTGTCGGACCCCATCGTCCCCATCGATGTTAGAAACATCAACGGCAGCGCATCGAAACGGGGATCGGCACGGACGGCACGGGCCACCTGATAACCGTTCTGGTCCGGCATGTTGTAGTCGATGACCATGGCGTCGACCGGAACGCCCATGTCGAAGGCGGCGTTCAGAACGGCAAGCGCCGTCACACCATCCTCGGCGACATGACCGTCAAAACCCCACAACGCCAATTGCTCGCGCGATATGCGCCCGTGGATTTCATTGTCCTCGACGATCAGAATACGCGCGCCCTTGAGATCGGCTGGCAATTCCGGCGCCCTGCCGCGCGCTGCAACAAGCGGCATCGGCAGGTGAACCGTGAAGGCTGATCCTTTGCCCCAATCGCTTTCCACGGAGAGCGAGCCGCCAAAAAGATCGACCAGACCGGCCGTAATCGCGAGTCCCAGGCCTGAACCGTCCAGACGCCGCGCAAAAGACGAATCCGCCAGCGAGAATTTGTCGAAGATGCTGTCGAGTTTTTCTTCCGGGATACCGATGCCCGTATCCTCGACACACAGCATCAACAAGACATCGTCGCCGATATCGGCCTGGCTATCGAGCTCCACCAGCACGTGGCCGCGCTCGGTGAACTTGATCGCGTTGCCGACTAGATTGGTCACGATCTGACGGAAGCGCCCGGCATCGCCGAGTATGGCCGCCGGCACGCCGGGAGCGGCGCGCACGATCAGCTCGATATTCTTTTCCGACGCGGCAGCCGCCAGCAGCGCCGCAATATCTTCAACCGCCTCAACGGGATCGAATGCCATCTTACGCAGATGCATTTCGCCGGTGTCGATCCGCGAGAAATCGAGAATGTCGTTGATGATGGTCAAAAGCGCATTGGCGGATTTGACGATGATGTCCACAAAGGTCTTCTGCCGCGGGTCGAGACCGGTCTTTCCAAGCAGTTCCGCCATGCCGAGAACGCCGTTCATCGGTGTGCGGATCTCGTGGCTCATATGGGTCAGGAATTCGGATTTCGCGCGATCGGCTGCATTGCTACGGGCGAGCAGAAGCTGCAGATCGGCTTCTCGCTCCTTCATTTCCGTGACGTCGGTCAGAACGATGGTCCAGCGGCGGTGCCCGCCGATCGCTGCGTCGAGCTGGATCCAGCGGTCGCCCATAACCTGGAAGACATGATAGATCGGCTCACCGGCAGCGATACTATCTCCCCAGGACTGCCGCACCGTTTCCGCCTCGTCTCCGAAATCGCCGCGTGCCGCGCAGTGGTTAAACGCCGCCGACCACTTCTTGCCGACCTCCAGAAGCTCTGCCGGCAGCTTCAGCATGTGCCTCAGCGTGTCATTTGCCAGCATGATCGTGCCGTCCTGCACGATCAACAGACCTTGCGACATCGCCTGCATCGCATCCGCCATCAGTTCGCCGAGGCGCTCGAGCGCGAGCCGTGTCTCGGTAATCTCCTGCGACTGCTGCTTTGTGGAGGAAATATCCGTGTAGGACATCAATGTCCGGCCATTGGATATTCGGCGCGCATCGATGATGACGGATTTGCCGTCGGCAAAATTCACTTCTGTCTGCAGATGCGATCCTGCCTTGCGCAACGCAGCCAGACGCGCCTGATAGATATCCTCGACGCTCCGGCTGTTTTCCGGACCGAAGCGCTCCAGCGCGAAGTGTCTCGCGATCAGATCGCGATAGGGCCGGCCTTCGAAACGCTCGTCCTTGGAGAAATCCCAGATCTCATACCAGGCATCGTTGACATATTCGACAATGTAGTTGCTGTCATGGATCAGCACGCCGATCGGCATCGAGCGAAGGATATTGTCGAGATCGTGGTGCAATGCCTCGGCACGGGCCTGCGCCTCGATAATCTGCATCTCGCGTTGTTTCAGCGCCGAAATATCAGTTACGGAACCGATGGTGTAATGACTGCCATCGGCCGTTGTCGCTCGATTGAGGCGGATTTTTACCGGTCGCCGTACCTGCTGCCGGTCGACGATTTCGCTCTCGAATTCGCGTCCGCGCCCTTCCCTCAGAGCGGCCTCATTCGCGGCATAGAAATCGTCGGCTCCGATGTCGAACATCTCATGTTCGGTCTTGCCAAGCATCTCCTCGCGATCAAGCCCTGTGATGTCGGCGTGTGCACCGTTGGAGTAGACGAGCCGATGATTCGCATCGCGCACGAAGGTCGCGACCGGCAAATCTTCGAGAACGGTGCGGAAAAAGTCCGCGCGGTCGATCTTCTCATGAGAACCCTCAGAGGCAGGAACCGCGCTGTGGATCGCCGGCACGTCCAGAAACACGCCGAAGATGTACATGCGATCTTCCGTAGGGGAAAAGCTCTCGATCTGGATGCGCGACCTCTGCCGCCCCGCGGGGTCGAAGCAAAGCGCCATCTCTTCGGAAGCGAAGACAAGCGCACGACGCTCCTTGTCTTCCCTCTCGGCGCTCTCGCCTTCATCGAGGAGATCGTGGCTGCGGTTGCCGATGAAATCGGAGATGTCGTGCCCAAAAAAACGCGCATAGGCTTCATTAACGGCGACGTACCGTAACTCGCTGTTCTTGATGTAGGCAGGCCTGTCCAGATTGGCTATCCGGCGGCATGCTATGTCAAGCAGTTCACCGTCCAGGGTCAAACAGAGTCTCTCTTCTCACCGCGCATGATGGTTCATCAAACGACGCTCTATCATAGGTCGCTTTAAAAAGATGTTAACCATGTTCGCCCAACTCGGAGGCCAGGGGATGGTCCAAGCATCAAGTGAGGAATGGGGCTTATCGTTACCCTCCCTCCGGCAGGCACCGGGATAGCGATACAACTTCCAGGGGTTTTCACAGCAAAATCAAAAGCTTTGCCTATTTCATCATGAACAAAGTTTAATGCCATAGTCCATTTTTCAGCCGCGACTTCGCCCCGTTTGCCACGCACCTTCAGGCTCGGCTTTCGGCTGGGAGGCCTTTTTTGGGAAAGGGATTTCGATGTCTGTGCTTCGCACCTTAACGACAACCGGCTTGATTGCGCTCACGCTCGGCAGCGCCGGCGCCATAACCACCACCAATGCCGGCGCGTCCGAGCGCGGCGCCTTCTTCGGCGGTCTTGCCGCCGGCGTTGTCGGCGGAGCTCTGGCTGCCGAAGCGGTAAGGCCCGCCTACCCCGCTTATTATCCGGCTTACCGCTCCTACCCTGCTTACTATGACGGCCCAGTCTATGAACGCGTCTATGTACGCCCAATTCCGAGCTGCTACTGGGCATGGCGCCATGATGGCTGGGGCCGCCCATATCGTGTCGAAGTCTGCCGCTAAGGCATGACACGACCTTGCATTTGCCCGGCGTCGACGCCCAGGAATGCCGCCGGAGCTCGGCGGCATTTTCGCTTGCCTGTTAAAGAGCTTTTGCCCGCCCTCTTGACTTTAGCCGCGAAAAAGACCAAATGCGCCTCAGCTTTCACCTTCCGGCCGCCGCGTGAGCGTGCCCTGCGGGACTAGACGTACGCAAGAGAAGGACAAAAGCGCCTTAGAAAATGAGACCGTACCCAAGACGGTCAGATGCGCTGGAAAGCTATTTCCAACTTACAAGTTCCCACTTCACGCGGGGTTCTTGACGCCAGAGACAGACCGGACCGCATGGTGCGACCCGGCCTTTTTGCTTTGGCGCCCCCGAAAGGTATTGAATTGACCGAATTTCACTCGCTTGGTCTCTCCAAGCAGATCGTCGATACGCTGTCGCAGAACAACTTCGCCACCCCGACGCCCATCCAGGCACAGGCGATCCCGCTTGTTCTGCAGGGCCGCGATCTCGTCGGCCTCGCCCAGACCGGCACCGGCAAAACGGCCGCCTTCGGCCTGCCGATCATCGAAATGCTGCTGAAGGATCCCAAGCGCCCGGACAACCGCACGGTCCGCACGCTGATCCTCGCACCGACCCGCGAACTGGTGAACCAGATCGCCGACAATCTGAAGCTCTTCGTGCGCAAGACGCACCTGCGGATCAACCTCGTCGTCGGTGGCGCATCGATCAACAAGCAGCAGCTTCAGCTTGAGCGCGGCACCGATATTCTCGTCGCGACCCCAGGCCGCCTCCTCGACCTCATCAGCCGCCGCGCTCTGTCGCTCGGCCACGTCACCCATCTCGTCCTCGACGAAGCCGACCAGATGCTTGACCTCGGCTTCATCCACGACCTGCGCAAGATCGCCAAGCTCGTCCCGGCCAAGCGCCAGACCCTGCTGTTCTCGGCTACCATGCCGAAGGCGATTGCCGATCTCGCCTCCGATTACCTGACCGACCCGGTCAAGGTGGAAGTATCGCCTCCGGGCAAGGCAGCCGACAAGGTGGAGCAATATGTCCACTTCGTCGCCGGCCAGAACCACAAGACCGAAATCCTCAAGGAAACGATCTCCGCCAACCCGGATGGCCGCGCCATCGTCTTCCTGCGCACCAAGCATGGCGCCGAGAAGCTGATGAAGCACCTCGACCATGTCGGCTTTGCCGCTGCCTCTATCCACGGCAACAAGAGCCAGGGCCAGCGCGAACGCGCACTCAAAGGCTTCCGCGATGGTGAAGTCCGCGTTCTGGTCGCCACCGACGTTGCTGCACGCGGCATCGACATTCCCGGCGTTTCGCATGTCTACAACTTCGACCTGCCAGAAGTGCCGGACGCCTATGTCCACCGCATCGGCCGTACCGCTCGCGCCGGCCGCGATGGTATCGCCATCGCTTTCTGCGCTCCGGATGAAATCCGCCTGCTGCGTGATATCGAACGCCTGATGGGCATCGAGATCGCCGTTGCCAGCGGCGAGGCTCCGGCCGATCGCGGCCGTCCTGTTCGCGGCAAGGGTCGCGGTGGCCAGGGTCAAGGTCAGAACCGTGGCGCAGGCCAGGGTCGTGCCGAAGGCCGTCCGGCGCGTCCGGCCCGTCGTCCGTTCTTCGACAAGGAAAACGGCGAAAGCCGCGGCCAGGCCGGCGAGCGTCAGGAACGCCGCCCCCGCGAAGATCGTCCGCAGCGTGAAAACAACCGCAACGCCGACTTCCGGGGTCAGCGCCGCAACGAGCCGACACCGCGTTCGGAACCTGATAACGATCTCGTTTCGACCTCCGATTTCCGCCCGGCCCGCAAGCCGCATCACGGCAATCCTTCGAACGGCAACGGCGCCGCACATGAAAATGGCGGTCATCGCGGACAACGCCATTCTCACGGCCGCCCGCAAGGCCGTCACAATGAAGAGCGCAATCAGAACGGCCAGGGCGAACAGCGCAACGGCGGCAATGGCCGCATGAAGCGCCGCGGCCCCGGCAATGGCGGCCAGCGCCGCGAACGCGCCTGATACGTCATCAAACTGATACGCGATAAAAGGGGGCCGATTGGCCCCCTTTCTTTATTCCGTCTTGCAAACCTATTCCGGCACGACATCCACCGTGCGCCGATTGGTCAGATAGACGCCGATCACCACGACGACAGTTCCGCTGATGATCGGCAGCGTCAGCGGCTCGCCGAAAGCGATTGCTGCTTCGATGGCGACGGCCGGCGGCATCAGGTAGATCAGCGATGCCGCGCGCGAGACCTGCCCGCGGCGGATCAGATAGAGCAGCAGGCCGACCGCCCCCATCGACAGTCCGAACACGGACCAGAGGAGCGAGAGGACCGCCGTCTGCGTACCGTCGAAGCGCAGGCCCTCGAATATGAAGGCCAGGGGTACAGTGACGATCAGTGCGCCGACATATTGCAGGGTTGCGATGGTTCGGAGATCACCGGTTTGAAGGTGGCGCTTCTGGTAGAGCGTTCCATAGGTCACTGATACCATCGCCAGAAGATTGACGACGAGCGGGACGGCTGACTGCCAGAGATCGGCCGTGCCCGACGCCAGCAGCTTCGGCGAAATCGCAATCGCGATGCCGAGAAAACCGAGCAGCAATCCAAGACGCTGGATCGGTTGGATGCGTTCGCCGACGAGAAACGGCGCCGCCATGGCCGTCATCAGGGGCTGCAAGGCCGCGATGATGCCGGAAATGCCGGCCGGTACGCCCTCGGCGATCGCCCACCAGAGACCAGCCAGATAAATACCATGCAGGAAGATACCCGAGTAGATGGCCCGGTAGACGCTCGACCAGTTTCGCGGCCAGCGTGCGCCCGTGACGGAACAGACGAGCACGAAAGCTAGCGCCGACAGGCTGTAGCGGATCATCAGAAAGGTGAAAGGTCCCGAATGCAGCGATGCATACTTGGCGACGATCCAACCGGTGGACCAGAGAAGGACGAAGATCGCCGGTGCAAGTCTATCGAGGGACATGAAAATCGAACCGAAATATGTTGGCGCGTCGATACCGGAAGCAGAATTTTGCTCCCGTTGCCGCGCGGAGGGGCAACCGGCTGATAGCCGATGGCGGAGGAGCCGTCAAAATCCATCTGCTGACAACATCCATCAATTTTTCTTCACAGCCGGAGAAGCATCGTCGCGCCTGAGATCCACAGGCTGCAAAACAAGCAGATGCTTAAATTTTGATCCGAGCAATGCAGCAGTATCCAGTCAGCAATGACCTATCTATTCTTAACTGCCTGCAAATCCGGCACTTTTCGACATTGCTAAATTCTCACCGGCAACTGCGCATACTTCTTGCATTGTAAAAACCATTGTATTCAAATGGGTGAAAACACGGGGACCGCGCCTTTGGCATTTAACGAAATGATGATTGCGGATGAAGATCCGCGCGCACCTTATGAGAAATACTTCGAGTGGTACTCCGGTCAGGATAGAGGCCACCTGATTGCCAAGTCCCGAGATGCGGAAACCATCTTCCGAAAAACGGGAATTACCTTCGCGGTCTACGGACACGCAGACTCCTCCGAAAAGCTCATCCCCTTCGACATCATCCCCCGCATCATTTCAGGCCGCGAATGGCGCAAGCTCGCCCAGGGCATCGAACAGCGGGTCATCGCTCTCAACGCCTTCCTCCACGACATCTACCACAAGCAGGAAATCATTCGCGCCGGCCGTATTCCGCGCGAGCTGATCGAGAAGAACGACGCGTTCCTGCCGGAGATGATCGGCTTCCGCCCACCTGGCGGCGTCTACACCCACATTGTCGGCACCGATATTGTCCGCACCGGCGAAGACCAGTTCTATGTGCTCGAGGATAACGCCCGCACGCCTTCCGGCGTCAGCTACATGCTGGAAAACCGGGAAACGATGATGCAGATGTTCCCCGAGCTGTTTCACCAGAACAAGGTGCAGCGCGTTGAGGACTATCCGCTACTGCTGCGCCAGAGCCTGGCGTCGCTGGCGCCTCCCGGCTGTACGGGCAAACCGCGCGTCGCGGTGTTGACGCCCGGCATCTACAACTCCGCCTATTACGAGCATTCGTTCCTCGCCGACATGATGGGCGTGGAGCTGGTCGAAGGTTCAGATCTGCGCGTCATCGACGGCAAGGTGAAGATGCGCACGACGCGCGGCTATGAGGCCATCGACGTGCTCTATCGTCGCGTCGACGACGACTTCCTCGATCCCCTAACCTTCCGCCCGGATTCCGCGCTTGGCATTCCCGGCATTATGGATGTCTATCGCGCCGGCAATATCACCATCGCCAATGCGCCCGGCACCGGCATTTCCGACGACAAGGCGATCTATTCCTACATGCCTGAAATCGTCGAATTCTATACCGGCCGCAAACCGATCCTCGAGAACGTGCCGACATGGCGCTGTTCGGAGCCCGACAGCCTGCAATATGTGCTCGATAACCTTGCTGATCTCGTCGTCAAGGAAGTCCATGGCTCGGGCGGCTACGGCATGCTCGTCGGACCGACGGCCTCGAAGAAGGAGCGGATGGCCTTTGCCGACAAGCTCAAGAGCAAGCCGAACAATTACATCGCACAGCCAACCCTTTCGCTGTCGACCGTGCCAATTCTGGTGAATAAGGGCATTGCACCGCGGCATGTCGATTTGCGGCCCTATGTCCTGGTCTCCGACAAGGTGCGGATCATTCCTGGCGGGCTGACCCGCGTGGCGCTGAAGGAAGGCTCGCTGGTGGTCAACTCCAGCCAGGGCGGCGGCACCAAAGACACCTGGGTTCTGGAGGACTGATCGAACATGCTGGGAAGAACCGCGAATGGCCTCTACTGGATGTTCCGTTACATCGAGCGCGCCGAAAACATAGCCCGCCTCGTCGATGCCGGTCAGCGCATGTCGCTGACGCGCAGCGACGCCGCCGATGACGACTGGGACGGCGTTCTGCAGAGCGCCGGCGTACGCGAGGCCTATGGCCAGGTGCACGACAAGATGACCGGCGCCGACGCCATCGACTACCTTATGCGTGACCGGTCCAACCCGTCGAGCGTCATGTCCTGTATCGAATATGGCCGCAACAATGCCCGCATGGTGCGTACGGCGCTGACCCGCGACACCTGGGAAGCGACCAACGAATGCTGGATCGAACTGAAGACCCTCCTCGGCAAAAAGCTGAAAACAGCCGAGCTGCCGGAGACGATCGATGTGATCAAGCAGCGCGCCGGCTTGATCCGCGGCGCCTTCCATGGCTCGATGCTGCGCAACGAGCTCTATAATTTCGCCCGCATCGGCACCTTCATCGAGCGTGCCGACAATACCGCCCGCATTCTCGACGTGAAGTACTATGTGCTGCTGCCTTCCGTCTCGCATGTCGGCTCCTCGCTCGACAATGCACAATGGGAGTCGATCCTGCGATCGGTGTCGGCGCACCGGGCTTACAAATGGGCCTACGACCCCGAATACAAGCCGGCCAACATCGCGGACTTCCTGATCCTGAACGGCCAGATGCCGCGCTCCCTTGCCTATTGCTACGACAAGATCGTCAGCAACATGGGCTATCTGGGCGCCGAATACGAAAAGCGGTTGCAGGCGCATGACACCGCCGAAGCCATTCGCCAGTCGCTGCAAAAACTGACGATCAAGCGCATTATGGACCAAGGTCTGCATGAGTTCCTGGAGGATTTCGTCGCTCGCAACAACAAGCTTGGCGCGGAGATTTCCGATGGCTATCGGTTCTATGAGTAGGCGGGCGACACTATGAAACTGACTATCAGCCATATTACGGAATATCGCTACGACGAGCCGGCACAATTCTCGCTACAGCGGCTGCGCCTTACACCCTTGAGCGGCGCGGGCCAAACGGTCATCGACTGGAAGCTGACGGTCGAGGGCGCCAGTCCGGAAGTCGAATATGACGACCAGTTCGGCAATCGCATCACGCTCGTCTCACTCGACGGCCAGCAGGAGGCGACGAGAATCGTGGCTGCTGGGGAAGTCGAAACCCAGGATCTTAATGGCGTCGTGGGGCAGCATCTCGGCTTCGCCCCGCTTTGGCTGCATTTGCGCGAGACACCGCGTACCAAGGCCGGCAAGCTCACGAGAGAGCTGTTGCGCGGCGTTTCCGGCGACAACGAGCTTGGCAGGATGCACGCGCTGATGAGCACCATCCATCAATCCGTGGAATACAAGCCGGGTACCAGCGATACCGAAACAACCGCCGAGCAGGCGCTGGAAAGGAAGAGCGGCGTCTGCCAGGATCATGCCCATATCTTCATCACAGCCGCCCGTGCCTTGCAGATTCCGGCCCGTTACGTCTCGGGCTATCTGATGATGGAAGGCAAGAACGAGCAGGCTGCCACACATGCCTGGGCTGAGGCACATATTCCCGGCCTCGGCTGGGTCGGCTTCGATCCAGCCAATGACGTCTGTCCCGACGCCCGCTACGTCCGCTTGGCGACAGGTCTGTGCTATCGCGACGCCGCTCCCGTTTCCGGCATGCGCGTCGGCACGCCGGGCGAAACCCTGACCGTCAAGGTCTCGGTAGCAAACCAGGGGCAGAGCCAAAGCCAGAGTCAGAGCTGACGGAGGCAAGCGCGGCCTGCCGCGTTCGTTAGAACACCTTCTCGCTCCTCCGGATTGGCCGCGACACCTCGAGGATCGAGAGTTGCTGCGGCCAATCGTTCTGGCCGCAAGCGGGCATCAACTGCCCGCTTCAGGATCCGTCAGATTTCGCAGCGTCCTGCCAATGACGATGGAGAGCTTCAATATCGCCGCCGGTCAGGATCGGCATGGCCGCCTTCAGCTGATCGTCCGACCAATCCCACCACTTCATCTCGAGAAGCAGTCGCACGCGATCGTCGTCAAACCGCTTGCGGATCGTGCACGCGGGATTGCCGCCAACGACCGCGTAGGGTTCGACATCGCGTGTCACCAGAGCGCGCGTGCCGATGATCGCACCGTCGCCGATTTTGACACCCGGCATCACGATCGCCTCGGAACCGATCCAGACGTCGTTGCCGATCACGGTGTCCCCTGCCGGCAGATAACCGTTCTCGGCCTCCGCAAAGGCGGAAACTTCCGACATCCAATAGAAGGGAAAGGTGCTGATCCAATCGTGCCGGTGCCCCTGGTTCCCGCACATGATGAAGGCGGCGCCTGATCCAATCGAGCAGAAACTGCCCACGATCAGCCTGTCGACACCCTTCGCCGGAGGAAGGAATCGCGCGCAGTCGTCAAAACCGTGGCCGTGATAATAGCCCGAATAATTGCTATAGCGGCCGACGAGGATGTTGGGATGAGTGACCTGCTCAACGAGGGTCTTGCCCTTGAAAGGGCTCTCGAAAAAATTGTCCATTGTAGTACTCACTGCATGAGAAAATGCGCCTGCGGAACGCAAGCGACAACGCCGCGAGCAACTTGAACATTACTCGCGCTCACGCTCTCCACGGGGTTAGCGCGAGAGCACCATGCAGGTGATACTTCGACAAAGTTTCATGCGGCCCTCATACCCCGGGAAGACCAGCAAGACCAGAACATCCGCCTTTAACACATGCCATGATTGCCTCCTTCACCTTGCATCCAGTGCACGCCATAGAAAAAGGCGGGATTTTCATCCCGCCCCTAGTAGTGCTTCAAAGCGCCGATCTTAGTGACTGTCGCGATTGTTCGGGATTTCCGAGCCGCGCGGACCGACGAGGAAGTCGAGGTCGGCGCCGGTATCGGCCTGCATGACAGTGTTCACATAGAGACCGCCGTAGCCGCCGGTCAGCGGCTTGACCGGGGAAACCCAGGCAGCGCGACGCTTTGCCAGTTCCTCGTCCGAAACTTCGAGCTGGATGGTACGGGCGGGCACGTCGACGGCGATGATGTCGCCGTTCTGAACCAGCGCAAGCGGTCCGCCATCGGCAGCTTCCGGAGCCGTGTGCAGGATGACGGTGCCGTAGGCCGTGCCGGACATGCGCGCATCGGAAATGCGGATCATGTCAGTGATGCCCTTCTTGAGCACCTTCGGCGGCAGGCCCATATTGCCGACTTCGGCCATGCCCGGATAACCCTTCGGACCGCAGTACTTCAGCACCATGATGCAGTTCTCGTCGATGTCGAGATCCTCGCGGTTGATGCGGGCGTGATAGTCCTCGATGCTTTCGAAGACGACAGCACGGCCCTTGTGCTGCATCAGATGCGGCGAAGCGGCCGATGGCTTCAGGACAGCCCCCTTCGGCGCGAGGTTGCCGCGCAGAACGGCGATGCCGCCCGACTGCGTCAGAGCCTTTTCCTTCGGAACGATGACATCGTCATTATAGTTGACCACATCCTTGACGCCGGCCCAGATCGTATCGCCGGTAACGGTGATAGCGTCCTTGTGGAGCAGGCCCATTTCGCCGACTGCCTTGATGACGACGGGCAGACCGCCGGCGTAGTAAAACTCTTCCATCAGATGCTTGCCGGACGGCTGCAGGTTGACGATCGTCGGCACTTCGCGGCCGAGACGATCCCAGTCGTCCAGCGATAGGTCAACACCGACACGGCCGGCAAGCGCCAGCAGATGCAGAACGGCATTGGTCGAGCCGCCGACGGCGCCGTTGACGCGGATCGCGTTTTCAAAGGCTTCCTTGGTCAGAATGTCTGATGGTTTCAGGTCTTCCTTGACCATGTCGACGATGCGGCGGCCTGACAGTTGCGAGATAACGCGGCGGCGCGCATCGACAGCCGGGATGGCGGCGTTGCCGGGCAAGGTCATGCCGAGCGCTTCTGCCATCGACGCCATGGTCGAGGCCGTGCCCATGGTCATGCAGCTGCCGGCCGAGCGTGCCATGCCCTGCTCGGCATCCATGAATTCATCCAGCGACATCTCGCCGGACTTCACCATTTCCGAGAACTGCCAGATCGCCGTGCCGGAACCGACATCCTTTCCGCGCCACTTGCCGTTCAGCATCGGGCCGCCGGAAACGAGGATGACCGGAATGTCGACGGATGCAGCACCCATCAACAGGCTCGGCGTGGTCTTGTCACAGCCGCCGAGCAGTACGACGCCATCGACCGGATTGCCGCGGATCGCTTCTTCGACGTCCATCGCCGCTAGATTACGGAACATCATCGCCGTCGGGCGCAGCGTGCTCTCGCCAACGGAGAAGACTGGGAATTCTACAGGAAAGCCGCCAGCTTCGTAGACGCCGCGCTTCACGCGCTCCGCAAGATCACGCAGATGCGCATTGCAAGGCGTCAGCTCCGACCAGGTGTTACAGATGCCGATGATCGGACGACCGTCGAACGTGTCGGCCGGCAAGCCCTGGTTCTTCATCCATGAGCGATGCATGATCGCATTCTTGCCTGTGCCGCCGAACCAGTCGTAAGAGCGCAGCTTGCGCGGCCATTCAGCTTTCTTTTTCATAGTCTCGGTACCTTTTGTGTCGCCCGGGCCGCCTCGTTCGCGCCCGGGCTTTGAATTCGATGGTCAGGCCAGCGTGTAGGCGGTCTTAACCGTGGTGAAGAACTCGGCGGCATATTTGCCCTGCTCGCGCGGACCGAAGGATGAGCCCTTTCGACCGCCGAATGGCACGTGGAAGTCGACACCGGCCGTCGGCAGGTTGACCATCACCATGCCCGCTTCCGCATTGCGCTTGAAATGCGTCGCATGTTTCAGGCTGGTTGTGGCAATGCCGGAGGACAGGCCGAACGGCGTGTCGTTGGCAACGGCGAGCGCCTCGTCGTAATCCTTGACGCGGATAACGGAGGCCACCGGCCCGAAGATCTCCTCGCGGCTGATGCGCATCTGGTTCGTCGCCTCGGTGAACAGCGTCGGCTGCAGATAGAAGCCGGGGGTGTCGCGGCTAACAAGTTCGCCGCCGAAGGCGAGCTTGGCCCCCTCCTGCCGGCCGATCTCGATATAATCCGTATCCGTCTTCAGCTGCTTGGCATCGACGACCGGGCCGATATGCGTGCCGGACTTCAAGGCATTGTCGACGTTGAGCGTCTTCAGCTTCTCCGTCAGTGCCGCCACGAATTTGTCGTGAATGCCTTCGGTCACGATCAGGCGCGACGAGGCCGTGCAGCGCTGACCGGTCGAGAAGAAGGCGGAATTGGCAGCCGCCTCGACGGCAACCGTCAGATCGGCATCGTCAAGCACGACCATCGGATTCTTGCCACCCATTTCGAGCTGGTACTTGCGGCCATGCTCGACGGAGGAAAGCGCCACGCGCTTGCCGGTGACGACAGAGCCGGTGAAGGTGATGCCGGAAAGAACCGGGCTGTCGAGCATCGCCTGACCAACGACCGAGCCCTTGCCCATGACGAGGTTCATGACCCCCTTCGGCAGACCGGCGCGGTGGAGGATATCGACGATCGCCCACGAGCAGCCTGGCACGAGATCGGCCGGCTTGAAAACGATAGTGTTGCCGTAGCAGAGCGCCGGCGCGATCTTCCAGGCCGGAATGGCGATCGGAAAGTTCCAAGGAGTGATGATGCCGATGACGCCGAGCGGCTCGCGGGTAATCTCGACACCGATGTTCGGCCGCACGGAGGGCAATATCTCGCCTGCCAGACGCAGCGCCTCGCCGGAAAAGAACTCGAAAATCTGCGCAGCACGGATCGTCTCGCCGATCGCTTCCGGAAGCGTCTTGCCTTCTTCGCGGGCGAGCAGCGCGCCGAGCTCTTCCTTGCGTGCCAGGATCTCCTCGCCCGTCTTCTTCAGGATCGTGTGGCGCTCCAGAATGCCGGACCGCGACCAGGCCGGAAAGGCAGCCTTGGCGGCAGCAATCGCACCGGCGACATCCTGCGCATTAGCGCTCGCATAGAGGCCGACGACCTCATTCGTGTCCGACGGATTGATGTTCTCGGTACCGGCGGTTCCGGTCCACTCGCCGGCGATCAAGTTCTGATGAATGGTCATGGCGTCATGCCTTCCTGGTTCGCATTGGAGATGCCCGGCCGAGCCTACCAGCCGGGCTCGACGAATTACAGCTGGCGAACAGCCACATTCTCTTCAGCCGCAACCGCTAGCGGATTGCGCAGCGGCAGGCCGAAATCAGCAACTTCGATTTCAAAGACATCGCCGGCTTCCGGCTTGATGCCCTCGGCGAAGGAAAGCGTCGCCGTACCGAACATGTGCACATGCACATCGCCGGGAGCGCGGAAGAGGCCGTACTTGAAGTGATGATATTCAAGGTTGGCGAAGGTGTGCGACATGTTCGCTTCCCCAGAAAGGAAAGGCTTTTCGAAGATTACCTTGTCGCCGCGCTTGATGCGGGAGGTGCCGCGAATATCCTCTGGCGCCGCACCGATACGGATTTCCGGGCCGAAACTTGCCGGACGCAGCTTGGAATGGGCGAGATAGAGATAGTTGATCCGCTCGGTGACGTGATCGGAAAATTCGTTCGACAGTGCAAAGCCGATGCGGAATGGCGTGCCATCCTTGGCAATAACGTAGATACCGGCCATTTCAGGCTCTTCACCGCCGTCGAGCGCGAAGGACGGAGACACGAGCGCGGCACCAGGAGCTGCGGCGCCATGGCCATTGCCTTTGTAGAACCACTCAGGCTGCACGCCCTTTTCGCCTGCCTTCGGCTTGCCGCCTTCGATACCCATCCTGAACATCTTCATGGAGTCGGTCAGCGTTTCCTCGGCAGCTTCCGTCGTCTTCTTGTGCATGGAATCGCGCGTGGCAGCCGAGCCGAGATGCGTAAGGCCGGTGCCGGTCAGGTGCAAATGCGCCGCATCGGGATGCGTGATCGGCGGCAGGAAACGGCCTTCGGCATAGGCCTTTTCGAGATCGATGGTCTCGCCGAGACCATGAGCCTCAATGACCGATGCAAGCGACTTGCCGCTGTCGGCAGCTTCCATCGCGAGCTTGTAGACGCTGCCGCCATTGACGACGGTTTTGGCGGTTTCGCCTGGTCCGTTGCGCACCGCAACGACGATCTCGCCGTTCGAACCCTTGATCTGCGAGATGAGCATGTCTTTCATCCTTTCCGAATAGACAGAGATCGGATGCAGTTTACCGTCCCGGCTCTCAGCGAGAGCCGGACTCTGTCATGGATTTGGTTTTAAAATCGCGGCCGATCGCCTAGGCGATCAGCCCTTGTTCTTGTTGTAGACGTCGATGAACACGGCAGCGAGCAGCACCGCACCCTTGATCATCTTCTGAGAGTCTGTCTGGTAGCCGAGGATCGACATGCCCTGGTTCAGGACGCCCATGATCAAGGCACCGATGACGGCACCCGTGACCTTGCCGACGCCGCCGGAAGCAGATGCACCGCCGATGAAGCAGGCCGCGATGACGTCGAGCTCGAGGCCGTCGCCGCCCTTGGCCGTTGCCGAATTCAGGCGCGTCGCGATGATGATCCCGGCGATACTGGCAAGGATGCCCATGTTGATGAAGGTGTAGAAGGTCAGGCGGCGGGTATCGATACCTGAAAGCTTCGTCGCCTTTTCATTACCGCCCATGGCATAGATGCGGCGACCGATCGTAGTGCGCTGTGTCGCGAAGCTATAGAGCGCGATCAGCAGCAGCATGAGGATCAGAACGTTCGGCAGGCCTCTATACGAGGAAATCTGATAGCCGATGAAGATGGTTGCGGCGGCAACCACCAGATTCTGGCCGAGGAAGAAGCTGAACGGCTCGACATCGATGCCGTGCTTTTCGTTTACGGAGCGCCGACGCCAGGCAAGGATGAACATGACGATCGGAATGACGATGGTCAGGAAGATAGACGTCGAACGTATACCGCCCATGTCGATGAAATCGGGAATGAAACCGGTCGCGACGATCTGAAACGCCGGCGGGAACGGTCCGATGCTGCTGCCGTTACCGGTCGTGTTGATGATGGTATAGGTCAGACCGCGGAAAACCAGCATGCCCGACAGCGTGACGATGAACGAGGGAATGCGATGATAGGCGATGAAGTATCCGTGCCAGGCACCGACCGCAGCGCCCATCAGCAGACAAATGACTGTGGCGAGTGCCAGGTTCATATGCATCTGCACGACCAGCACGCCGGCAACGGCGCCAACGAAGCCAACGACGGAGCCGACCGAAAGGTCGATATGCCCCGCCACGATGACCAGCAGCATGCCAAGCGCCATGATGACGATGAACGAGTTCTGCAGCACGATGTTGGTCAGGTTCTGCGGTCTGAACAGAACGCCGTTCGTGAGATACTGAAACAGCAGCATGATGACGACCAGGGCGATCAACATGCCGTATTCGCGAATATTGTTGCGGATATGGTCGCCGATCGAAACGACGTGGCTGGTTTCCGTGGCTGGGTTGGCCGA
Organism: Rhizobium sp. BR 314; assembly: GCF_047445805.1. NCBI lineage: Bacteria > Pseudomonadati > Pseudomonadota > Alphaproteobacteria > Hyphomicrobiales > Rhizobiaceae > Rhizobium > Rhizobium sp. BR 314. The sequence goes on from NZ_JARWLA010000001.1 coordinate 127,752, forward strand.
ACTCATTGTTGTTTCTCCCCTGAGCGCATGATAGCGCGCATGATGCTCTCCTGGCTCGCTTCTGCCTTCGGCAGTTCGGCGACGATGCGACCTTCGTTCATGACGTAGATGCGGTCACAAGTGCCGAGAAGCTCGGGCATTTCCGATGAAATCATCAGAACGCCCTTTCCGTCGGCGGCAAGCTGGTTGATGATGGAATAAATTTCGTATTTTGCACCGACATCAATGCCGCGCGTCGGCTCATCGAGGATCAGAACGTCCGGATCCGAGAACAGCCACTTCGACAGCACCACCTTTTGCTGATTGCCGCCGGAAAGGTTGCCCGCCTCTTGAAAGACACCGGAGGAGCGGATGCGCAGCTTGGCGCGATAGTTCGTCGCCACCTGCAGCTCCCGCACATCATCGATGACGGTCGCTTTGGAAACGCCGAGCAGGTTGGCAAGCGTCGTGTTGTGCAGGATGCTGTTCGACAGAACCAGACCCAGCTGTTTTCGATCTTCCGTGACATAGGCAAGACCGGCGTCGATTGCCCGGCGCACCGTGCTGGTATCGACCTGCTTGCCGTCAACAAAGACTTCGCCGGAGACCTTGTGGCCGTAAGACTTGCCGAAGACGCTCATGGCGAATTCGGTGCGTCCGGCCCCCATCAGGCCGGCAATACCGACGACTTCGCCCTTGCGCACATTGACGTTGATGTCATGCAGCACCTGTCGATCGCGATGCTGTTGGTGGAAGGCATTCCAGTTCCTCACTTCGAAGATCGTCTCGCCGATCGGCACCGAGCGCGGCGGATAGCGGTCGGCGAGTTCGCGACCGACCATGTTGCGAATGATGATATCTTCGCTGATCTCTTCCTCATGACAGTTCAGTGTCTTCACGGTCATGCCGTCGCGCAACACCGTAATCTGGTCAGCCACCTTGCGCACTTCGTTGAGCTTGTGCGTGATGATGATCGACGTAATGCCCTGGGTGCGGAACTCCATGAGAAGATTGAGAAGCGCGTCTGAATCGCTTTCGTTGAGCGACGCCGTCGGCTCGTCGAGGATGAGAAGCTTGACGCTCTTCGACAGGGCCTTGGCAATCTCGACAAGCTGCTGTTTGCCGACGCCGATGTCGGTCACGAGCGTATTCGGCGATTCCTTGAGGCCCACCTTGGAAAGAAGCTGCTTGGTGCGGGTGAAGGTTTCTTGCCAGTTGATCATGCCATTGGCAACGACCTCGTTGCCCAGGAAAATATTCTCGGCAATCGACAGAAGCGGGACGAGCGCCAGCTCCTGATGGATGATGATGATGCCGATATCTTCGGAGTCCCTGATCGTCTTGAATTGGCGGACAGCGCCATCGTAGTGGATGTCGCCTTCATAGGTACCGGCGGGATAGACGCCTGAGAGCACCTTCATCAGGGTCGATTTGCCGGCCCCGTTTTCGCCGACCAAGGCATGTATCTCGCCCTGACGAACCTTCAGATTGACATTTTCCAAGGCGTTCACACCAGGGAACGACTTGGTGATGTTCTGCATTTCGAGAATGGTATCGTCCATAGTCCAAATCCAACGCCGCGATCGAACATAGCAGACCGCGCGATCGTCTTAAATATCAAAGCCAGGGCTCGCCCCTGAAGCGAGCCCCGACCACTTTGTTGGAAGATTACTTCAGCTGGTCAGCCTTGTAGTAACCGCCTTCGACGAGGATCTTCTCGTAGTTGGTCTTGTCGACAGCAACCGGGGTCAGGAGGTAGGACGGAACGACCTTGACGCCGTTGTCGTAGGTCTTGCTGTCGTTGACTTCAGGCGTCTTGCCTTCCATCAGCGCGTTGACCATGTTGACGGTGACCTTCGCGAGGTCACGGGTGTCCTTGAAGATCGTGGAGTGCTGCTCGCCAGCGATGATCGACTTGACCGACGGAACTTCTGAGTCCTGGCCGGTAACGACCGGGAGCTTCACGCCGCCGGTACCGTAACCAACGCCCTTGAGCGAGGAGAGGATACCGATCGACAGACCGTCATACGGGGACAGAACTGCATCGACGTGAGCGTCGGTGTAGTAGGCCGACAGGAGGTTATCCATACGAGCCTGGGCCGTTGCCGGGTCCCAACGCAGCGTGCCGACCTTGTCCATGCCCATCTGGCCAGACTTGACGACCAGCTTGCCGCTGTCGATGTAGGGCTTCAGGACCGACATTGCGCCGTCGTAGAAGAAGAAGGCGTTGTTATCGTCCGGAGAACCGCCGAACAGCTCAATGTTGAACGGACCCTTGCCGTCCTTGAGGCCGAGAGCGTCGACGATCGAGCCAGCCTGAAGAACGCCGACCTTGAAGTTGTCGAACGTAGCGTAATAGTCGACATTGCCGCTGTTGCGGATCAGACGGTCGTAAGCGATGACCTTGATGCCGGCATCGTGAGCCTTCTGCAGAACGTCGGACAGCGTCGTGCCGTCGATCGAAGCGATGACGAGAACCTTGTCACCCTTGGTGACCATGTTCTCGATCTGAGAAAGCTGGTTCGGAATATCGTCGTCGCCGTACTGCAGGTCGGTGCCGTAACCGGCAGCCTGGAGCTGCTTGACGATGTTGTTGCCGTCGTCGATCCAGCGAGCCGATGCCTTGGTCGGCATAGCGATACCGACAGTTCCCTTATCCGCTGCGAAGGCAGGTGCCACCAGCGTCGTGACGCCGAGCGCAACGCCGGCCATCAATGAGATAATGGATTTCATTACTCTCTCCCTTGTTGATAAAATGACGGGCAGAAGCCCGCCCGAAACTGCAGCAAGTTCCGTAGAAGGAATGGTTTACTTCTAATTGTGAGAAACGAAGTAGGTCTCCTCCACGCTCTCACGGCTTATGAGCTGCAACCAGCACACGATTGGCAAACTCGTACGATTTCGTATAACTGTCAAATAGAATAACTGGCTAAACATATACCATGTTTGGTATAATCATAAAAAATAGTACTTTTTTGCCGACGAATGGGAAATTTGGCCGTTATGGAGAAAATATATAACGATTATGTGAGCGAAGGCATCGAGATTCATTCCGACAGTTTTCGCGATGACACGCTACTCAAGGCCGGCTTGAAGCTCAATCACCTGCGCATGATTGTCACAATCGAGGATCACGGTCAGATCTCCGCCGCCGCTGAGTCCATGAACATGTCACAACCTGCGGCTTCACGCATGCTCTCTGAAATGGAGTCCATTGTCAAAAGCCCGCTTTACGAGCGCGTCGCGCGCGGTGTGGTCCTGACCCCTTTCGGACTGGCACTGGCCAAGCGAGCGCGCAAGATCCTGCTCGAGCTGCGCGAAGCAAGCCGCGAACTCGGAGCCCTGCGGACAGGAAGGGGCGGATCGGTCTTCCTCGGCGCCGTAACCGCGCCGGCCATCAGCCTTGTCGTACCCGCCATCCAGCGGGTCACGCGCAGCTATCCGAGCATCGAGATCAACATCGAGGTCGAAAACAGCAACGTTCTCGCCCGGGAGCTTCTGGCGGCGCGTCACGACTTCATTATCAGCCGCATTCCCGATGATCTCGACCCGCGCCTGTTCCTGGCCCATGAAATCGGCGTGGAGAAAGCCTGCCTCATCGTCCGCAACGGACATCCGCTACGCAAAAAAGGTCCCGCAAGCCTTGAAGATCTCGGTCGCTACGATTGGGTCTTCCAGCCGCCCGGAACTTTGCTGCGCCGTAAAGTGGAGGACATTTTCCTTGCCGCCGGCGTGCCGCTGCCGGAAAACATCGTCAACACCTCGTCGCTGCTGCTGACGCTGGCCGTGGTCTGCAAGACGGATGCAATCGCGCCGATCGCGCTCGATATGGCGCAATTCATCTGCGGGCAATCGTCGCGGGCCGGCGAGTCCTGCATATTACCGACCGATTTCGATATCGACGTCAGACCCTATAGCCTCATCACCGCACGCGAGCGGGCCATGCCGCCGAGCGCCCGATTGCTGCACGACATGATCCTGGAAGAGAGCAAGAACCTCTCGCTGACATAAAGGCCGAGCCCCTCGCATAAGCCCCACGCCAACTTCCGCTCCTATGGAGATGGCATGGAGGCCGGCATGCTGTTCAAGCAATCATTGTTTCAATCCGTACTTGACCGTCTCGATACGGAAGAGCAGGCCTCGGAGAAGGAAGAGACCGCACATCGCATCCGCGGCCTGAATGTCAGCTTTGCGGCAACCGTGCTTGGCGGCGAGACGCCGGAGGCGCATCGCCCCGATGACGCATATCGCGATAATCTCGGCGATCCGATCATCCCGCCCCCACCGGAGCCTGAACTAGAGCCGAAAGAGCCTGAACCGCCTGTCATGCCGGAGCATCTGGCTCGGGTCGCGCGGGAAGAGGTTGCGGCGGAGCTGGCGATAACGTCAGACACCACGCTCCACACTCTTCACGAAAAACGCCGCAGCTTCGCCAAGGCCAATCATCCCGACAGTGTCGCCGCACCTTTTCGCGAGCAGGCAACGACCCGCATGACACTCGCCAACCAATTGATCGACGAGGCGATACGACGCCTCTCCCGATGACTACTTCTTGTCGTCCGAAGGCGTCTCGTCTTCATCGGCGTCAGTCTCAGACGCGGCCTCGACGTTGGCAGCGGGCGGCTCCGGTTTGAAATTCAACAGGAGCATCCAGGCCGCGTAAGCTCCGAGCGCGCCCGAAAGCATGGCCCAGAAGGGCTGTGAACCGAAGGTTTCGACCGCGGACCATCCAAAGCAGACGGCAACGATCAGAATCCTCACCCAAAGCGGCTTATAGATAGGATGGGTCGGATCGATCAGTTGCATGGGTCTCGTTCACCTGTTCAAGAAGATCTGTCTTTAACGCATCGCCGGGAACGCTGTGAAGCGGTTTGAATGAAATTAGCTCGCACGAGCAAACTTCCGATAACGCAGTATGGTATGACGGTTTTCGCAATTGTGAAGAACTGGCGGCTTGACGCCGCCTTCGGAAAATGGAATGAAAATTCCATATATATTATTATTCGGTTCATTTGTTCCGAATCCAGGGAGGTAAGAATGACTGTCAGATTTGGTCTGCTCGGTGCCGGACGTATCGGCAAGGTGCATGCGAAGGCCGTCAGCGGCGACGCCAATGCCAAGCTCGTGGCCGTTGCGGATGCGTTTCCGGCAGCCGCCGAAGCCATCTCCGCCGCTTACGGATGCGAAGTGCGCACCATCGAGGCGATCGAGGCCGCCAAGGATATCGATGCCGTCGTCATCTGCACGCCGACCGATACCCATGCCGATCTCATCGAACGCTTCTCCCGCGCCGGCAAGGCCGTCTTCTGCGAAAAGCCCGTCGATCTCGACCTCGCCCGCGTCAAGGCCTGCATCAAGGTCGTCGATGAAACCAAGGGCAAGTTGATGGTTGGCTTCAACCGCCGCTTCGACCCGCATTTCATGGCCGTCAAGAAGGCCATCGACGAAGGCCGCATCGGCACCATCGAAATGGTGACGATCACTTCGCGCGATCCGGGCGCCCCGCCCGTCGACTACATCAAGCGCTCCGGCGGTATCTTCCGCGATATGACCATCCATGACTTCGACATGGCGCGCTTCCTGCTCGGCGAAGAGCCGGTCGCCGTTACCGCAACCGCTGCCGTCCTCGTTGACAAGGCGATCGGCGAAGCGGGCGATTACGACAGCGTTTCCGTCATACTCCAGACGGCATCGGGCAAGCAGGCGATCATCTCCAATTCTCGCCGTGCTACCTATGGCTACGATCAGCGCATCGAAATCCATGGCTCGAAGGGCATGGTGGCCGCCGAAAACCAACGCCCCTTCTCCATCGAAGTCGCCAATGGCGATGGCTATACCCGCCCGCCGCTGCATGATTTCTTCATGACGCGCTACACCGAAGCCTATGCCAATGAGATCGCAAGCTTTATCGCCGCGATCGAAAAAGGCGCCGCCATCACGCCATCGGGTGCCGATGGCCTCGCCGCATTGAAGCTGGCGGATGCCGCTTTGCAATCGGTCAAGGAAGGTCGCCTGATCAAGGTCGACTGAGCAACTCCGTTCCCACGGGGAATGTGACCCTCCCAAAAGTCCGTCGCGAATCGCTTCGCGGCGGACTTTTTCTTTGGCGCCCGCTGCATAGCCCCGCCACTCCCTGCGAAGGCCCCTTGCGAATCACATAAGTCTATGCTTATCTGTTCTCATGATAGAGAACGAGATATTCCGAGCCTTGTCGGACCCAACCCGTCGCGCCATTTTCGAAAAACTGGCGGCGGGCGGGATGAACGCCAGCGCCCTGCGTGAAGGCATCGACATCAGCCAGCCGGCCATGTCGCAGCATCTCGCGGTCCTGCGGAGCGCCGGGCTGGTGAGGGAAGAACGACAGGGGCGTTTCGTGAACTACGAAGTCGATCCGGAGGGGCTTGCCCTTATCGCCCAGTGGCTGGCGAAATACCGCGCCTACTGGCCGGCACGCATGGAAGCTCTCAAGCTCTTGTTGAAGGATATGGACCAATGAACCGCCAGAAGATGCCGGAGCAGAAGAACGCGATCGAGCTGGAATACGAGTTCAGCGAACCGCCGCAAAAGGTCTGGCGCGCAGTCAGCATCCCCGAGCTTCGGGAAAACTGGCTGCCGAAAGAGGCATTGGCCGATCCGGAGGCGATCTCGGTCACGCCGGGTGAAGAGGTGCGCTATCGGTTGCGCGATGACGCGCCACCCTTTTTCGAAAGCATCGTGACCTTCCGGATTTTGCCGAACGCGAGTGGCGGCACAAGCCTGCGCATCACCCATGAGCTTGATGATGTCAGGCTTCGCAAGGCCGAGGAGGCTGCGGCAAACAACAACGGCTTCTGCGTCATGCGCGCCGCGTAATCACGCCAAAACCGTCAACAATTTCAAACGATTGGAGCTCGCCGATGCGCGAAGCGATGCAACTCGTCCCCATGGTCGTGGAACAATCCAGCAGAGGAGAGCGGTCTTTCGACATCTATTCCCGTCTGCTGCGCGAGAGAATCATCTTTCTGAATGGCGAGGTAAACGACACCGTCTCGGCCCTCGTCTGCGCGCAGCTGCTGTTTCTCGAGGCGGAAAGCCCGAAGAAGCCGATCAGCCTTTATATCAATTCGCCAGGCGGCGTCGTGACCAGCGGCCTCGCAATGTACGACACCATGCGCTACATCCGCGCGCCGGTGCACACGCTCTGCATGGGAACGGCCCGCTCGATGGGATCCTTCCTGCTGATGGCGGGCGAACCAGGCCAGCGCGCCGCGCTGCCCAACGCCAGCATCCATATCCATCAGCCCTTGGGCGGCTTCCAGGGTCAGGCGTCCGACATGCTCATCCATGCCGAGGAGATCAAGCGAACGAAACACCGCATGACACGCCTCTATGCCGAGCATTGCGGCCGTTCCTACGAAGAATTCGAGCGCGCCATGGATCGCGACTACTTCATGACCGCTGAAGAAGCGCTGGAATGGGGATTGATCGACCGCATTCTGCAGATTCGCGACCTGGATCAGCATCTTGAGACGACGGAATGATCTCAGTAGCACCTGCCGTGATCAGCATCATGCCTCGCTTGGCGGCATTCGATAACAGACGTCGAGGCGTACCACCTTGGCGCCCGTTGTCGCGACCCGCTTCGTCGTTACCTCTCAACCGGCCTGAGCCCGCAACTCGATGCTCGAGCCCACCCTCTTCACGATATCATTGTCGATGATTGAAAAAGCGCGGTTGATATGCCCATCGAAAACGAGCGTCGACTCGTCAAGCGCAACACGCAGTTCCGGCATGCCTTCCATGCGTACGACATGCGATTCCGCCAGTCCTTCCGTTATGCCCTCGATCAGCAAATCGTAGTAACGCACGCCCGGCCCTGTGATGACGATCGGCATGCGCTCGTGCAGGCTGAGGACGCGGGAAAGACCGTTGCCGAGCGCCAGACCGGCCTGCCGGAAGGCAAGCACATTCCGGCGGCCGCCGTTGCGGGCGCTGACCGCAATCTTGTCCAGCTCCGCAATGGGGACGAACTTCGCCGGGATGGTATCGAGCGGCACGTCGAAGGCGGTGCGCAGCATGGCATAGAAGCCGGCATAGGCTTCTATGCAGCCCCGCGCGCCGCACCGACACAGGGCACCGCCGGGCACATGCATCATGTGACCAAAATTCGGAGCCGAGACCTGATGCCCGCCCTCCTCTTCCCGGCGAACGATGCCGAGGCCGATGCTGTGTCCCAGCGATAGCGCCGCCATGGCGCGGAAGTCGGGCCCCCTGTTGTTTTCTTCCTGCCGGCCGAGAGCGGCGGCTACAAGCAAAGTCTCGTTGCCGAGAACGATCCTTGCCGACCATTCGTCGGCAAGCACGGCCGCGAAGTCGATTTCGTCGCGCCCGAAAATCGGCGACCAGCGCAGCACTGTCTCGGAGTTGTCGACCAGCCCTTTGCTGCTGATCGAGATCATCAGCACTTTGTCGTGATCAAGCTGCGAGCGGGCAGCAATACGTCGCAAGGCATCACGCAGAGCCGCAACGAATGGGCCGACGCCAGATACCTCCTGCGACCGCTCCTCGCTGAAACGGTCGATCAAGCGACCGGCATAATCCACGAGCGAATATTGCACGGCATCTGAAGAGATGACGACGATGATGAGGTAGCCGCAGTCGCGCCGCTGCGAGAACAGAACCCGTGGCCGCCCGCGACCGCTGGCGGCCTGCTGCTCCGCCTTCTCGATGATCTGCGCCCGCTCCAGATCGGCGGTGATGACTGAAACCGTTGCGGATGAGAGCTTGGTGAAATCAGAAAGTTCGGTATGCGCAAGTGGGCCGTGCCGGCGCAACGCCGACAAAACCAAGATACTGTTCTTCTGACGGACCAATTCGGTGCTCGATTTGGCCAGCATCGGTAACTCTCCCGCTCATTCCACCCTCCCCTCCGCATCTACGGACGGCTCTTATCGGGCAACCGATTTAGCCTGACAATGCGGGTGTTGACAGTTGAAAAAATCTCTGACAGTTAATTTCTCGACTGTCGAGAAAAAAATCAAACCCTTCTCTCGTCAGCAATGTCGCGGCGGCCGGCGGGAGTTCAGGATACGCCCGGCCGCGTTCACTCGGGAGGATAATATGAAAGCTTTTGTTAAGCTGGCTGCGGGCGCGGCCATCGTTTTGACCATGCAGACGGCAGCCTTCGCAAAGGATCTCGTCGTCGGCGTTTCCTGGTCCAACTTCCAGGAAGAGCGTTGGAAGACCGACGAAGCCGCCATCAAGAAGGCACTCGCGGCCGTTGGCGCCAAGTATATTTCCGCTGACGCGCAATCATCCGCTTCCAAGCAACTGACCGACGTTGAATCCCTGATTTCGCAGGGTGCCAACGCCCTCATCATTCTCGCTCAGGACTCCGATGCAATCGGCCCGGCCGTTGAAAAGGCTGCCGACGAAGGCATTCCTGTTGTCGGCTACGACCGCCTCATTGAAAACCCGGCCGCCTTCTACATCACCTTCGACAACAAGGAAGTGGGCCGCATGCAGGCTCGCGAAGTGCTGAAGGCAAAGCCGGCAGGCAACTACGTCTTCATCAAGGGCTCGTCTTCCGACCCGAACGCAGACTTCCTCTTCTCCGGTCAGATCGAAGTTTTGAAGTCCGCGATCGACGCCGGCAAGATCAAGAACGTCGGCGAAGCCTATACGGACGGCTGGTTGCCGCAGAATGCACAGCGCAACATGGAGCAGTTCCTGACCGCCAACAACAACAAGGTTGACGCGGTCGTCGCCTCCAACGACGGCACCGCCGGCGGTGCCGTCGCAGCTCTCGACGCTCAGGGTCTCGCAGGCTCCGTGCCGGTTTCCGGCCAGGACGCCGACAAGGCTGCTCTGAACCGCATCGCGCTCGGCACGCAGACCGTCTCGGTCTGGAAGGACTCGCGCGAACTCGGCAAGCGCGCCGCCGAAATCGCCATCGACCTCGCCAAGGGCAAGAAGCTCGACGAGATCGCCGGCGTACAGACCTTCAATGGCGGTCCGAAGCATGTTGCAATGAAGTCGGTCTTCCTGACCCCGATCCCGATCACCAAGGACAACCTGAACGTCGTCATCGACGCCGGCTGGATTTCCAAGGCTGAAGCCTGCCAGGGCGTAAAGGCCGGCGCTGTCGCTGCTTGCAAATAAGCGCGAGACGCTGACGGGTTGACCCGAATAGAATGACGACGCCGCAACGGATTTTCCATTGCGGCGTCGAATGCGGATAAGGAGCCTGCAACTCCGCCCAGAATGGAGAGAAAGGCTTCCCGCATGTGTTGCGTCATCGCATATCCGATCGGCCCGCCGGACGGCGGTCGTGGAACCGGGGTAAACCGGATGGGCGAGCGATGACGCCTATTGTGATCAGCGCGGATACTGCCCAGCGATAAACAGAGAGCATTCGCGGGCCTGCGCCCAACAAGTGGGAGAACGGCAAAGCGATGGCCGACATGACACATTCCACAACATCGAGCGGTCCGCGCAATGCAGAGGAAGGCGCCTTGACGCGCTTCCTGCGCGCCACCGAAATCGATACCCGCCTGATTGGCATGATCGGCGCGCTGCTGATCATCTGGATCGGCTTCGACGTCTATACAGGCGGCCTGTTCCTGACACCCAGAAACCTCTGGAACCTTTCCGTTCAGACCTGCGAAATCGCCGTTCTGGCGACCGGAATGGTGCTTGTCATCGTCACCCGCAACATTGACCTGTCAGTCGGTTCGCTGCTGGGTTTCGTCGCCATGATCATGGGCGTCATCCAGGCTAAATGGCTGCCACAATATCTTGGCTTCGATAGCTCGTGGACCTGGGTCATCACGCTGATCTGCGGCCTTGCCATCGGCACGCTGCTCGGCATGTTCCAAGGCGTCATCATCGCTTTTCTGAATGTCCCCTCCTTCATCGTCACCCTTGGCGGGCTTCTCGCCTGGCGCGGCCTTGCCTGGTATGTCACCAGCGGCCAGACGGTCGCCCCGCTCGACGCCACCTTCCGCATCATGGGTGGCGGCGCTGAAGGCTCTATCGGCGCGACCTGGAGCTGGATCCTCGGCGTGCTCGCCTGCGTGATGATCGTTCTCGGCATCATCGGCGAGCGTCACCAGCGCAAGCGCTTCAACTTCCCACGCCGGCCGCTCTGGGCAGAATACTTCCTTGCCATCCTCGGCTCAGCGCTTGTGCTCGGCACGATCTACGTTTTCAGCATCTATTACTGGCCCGTTGGTATCGCGAAGAAATACGCGACCGAACACAGCATCCCCTGGCCGGAAAACGGCCTCGACATTCCCTATGGCATTGCCGTGCCCGTGCTCATCGCCGTTGGCATCGGCATCGTCATGACCTTCATTGCCACGCGCCTGCGCTTCGGCCGCTATGTCTTCGCCATCGGCGGCAACCCGGAAGCGGCTGAACTCGCCGGCATCAAGACCCGCTGGGTGACGGTGCGCATCTTCGCGCTGATGGGCCTACTCGCAGCCGTCGCCGCAGCCATCTCCACTGCCCGCCTGAACGCCGCTGCCAATTCGCAGGGCACCACCTACGAACTCTTCACTATCGCCGCGGCCGTCATCGGCGGCACGTCGCTTGCCGGCGGCAGCGGCACGATCGCCGGCGCCATGCTCGGCGCCCTGGTCATGCAATCGCTGCAGTCAGGCATGGGCCTCGCCAATGTCGACACGCCAATCCAGAACGTCGTCGTCGGCGTCGTCCTGGTCATCGCCGTCTGGCTCGACATCGTCTACCGCTCGCGCGCCAAGTAAAAGGAATTCTGAACCATGACGGATCAAACCACTCCGCTTGTGGAAATGAAGAACATTTCCATCGCCTTCGGCGGCATCCACGCGGTCGACAACGCCTCGGTGGACCTCTATCCCGGCGAAGTCGTTGCCCTTCTCGGCCATAATGGCGCCGGCAAGTCGACCCTGATCAAGATCCTCTCCGGCGCCTACAAGCGCGACAGCGGCGATATTCTGATCAACGGCGAGCCCGCCGATATCCGCAGCCCGCGCGACGCCAAGAAATACGGCATCGAGACGATCTACCAGACCCTCGCCGTCGCCGACAACGTCGACGCGGCCGCCAATCTCTATCTCGGCCGCGAGCTGCAAACCCGCTGGGGCACTCTCGACGACGTCGCGATGGAGGCCAAGGCTCGCGAAGTCATGGGGCGCCTCAACCCCAACTTCAAGCGCTTCAAGGAGCCCGTAAAGGCGCTCTCGGGCGGCCAGCGCCAGTCCGTGGCGATCGCCCGCGCCATCCTCTTCGATGCCCGCATCCTGATCATGGACGAGCCTACGGCGGCGCTTGGCCCGCAGGAAACGGCGCAGGTCGGCGAGTTGATCAAACAGCTGAAGAAGGAAGGCATCGGCATCTTCCTCATCAGCCACGACATCCACGACGTCTTCGACCTCGCCGACCGCGTCTCGGTCATGAAGAACGGCCAGGTCGTCGGCCACGCCCGCACCGAAGACGTCACCAAGGACGAAGTCCTCGGCATGATCATCCTCGGTAAAGTCCCGCCAAAAGCCATCCCCGGCCCCGGCGCGATGAAAGAATAGGCGCAAATAGCCACACACGACACGAAGCCGCGGTGCAAGGGCCGCGGCTTACCTCATAAATTACCCGATCTGTGATTTCCTGAATTTTCCGCATTGAAGCCAAGCGCTTCCTAGGCTAAGAACCAGCCATCGGACAGGCGATTCAACCCGCCTAAGGCATGCACCCGTAGCTCAGCTGGATAGAGTGTTGGATTCCGATTCCAAAGGTCACAGGTTCGAATCCTGTCGGGTGCGCCATCAATTTCAAGCACTTAGCCGCGACGCACAGCATAGTAGTTTCCTAAGAGGAAGCACATAGGAAGCTTCGGGAATTTAGCGCGAGATAGTTCACGCTGCGGCGCGCTTCGCCACGACTCATCTCTTCGGCATAGGCGAACCCCCGTGCATCCATCAGGGATACCCATTGGTGGCCCCAGTTCGCTGTCCAATTATCGGTTTTAACATACTCAACGCAAAGGCGTTCACGCTATCCTCGCGTATATCTCGATAGGCTTGCCGCGTCCCCTCGGGAACTCAATGCTGCTCGGCACAAACATATGTCGACACAGAACCTTCTTCACGCTCATCTGCGGTTGTGATACCAAACCGAAAAATACAGCACCAATTCTAGGGGCAAGCAAAAATGAAGATGCTTGACGACCTGATTTCGGGGATTCTCGACCAAAAAGAACCGGTATCGCAAACGCTACGGCGGTGCCTGAATCTTGCATACGAATTGAAGAACGACGCGCTTAAGACTTGGATCTTAGGGGAGTTGAATGGCTACTCACACGAAAGCGACTTGCCCGCTTATCGCAAGTCCGTTGCGATCGCACGGGGATACCTTGTCGGGCTTCAGGGTATATTGAACGATCAGCCGCTAGCCGCGTCGGTTATGAAGCCGGAGCACCAGCATTGGGCTTCAGAAGTCAAATTGCTGCACCCAATTGCCGCCTATGAGGTCGATCAAACGGGAATGAAGGCGGTCCTTCCATGGCCCCAGGATCTGGTCACGCTGTACCAAACACAGTTTTTTGAAGGCTGGGTTTTGAATAGGGCGTGGATAGAAGTTCCAAGTGGATTGATTCTCGGACTTGTTGACAGTGTGCGAACCCGCCTCCTCAACCTTGCACTGGAAATAAGAGCTGATTTACCATCAGGCCCGGATAGCGGATTTGGCGATATCCCGGAATCGCGTGTGCGAGATGTGGTGAATGTCACAATATTGGGCGGACAGCAGACGATGAATTTTGCCGAGGTCACCCAAAATATTGCTGTAGTGACTGGCGATTTCCACTCCCTTAGATCGGCATTACTTGATTTTGGCGTGCCTTCAGATGAACTTCCAACATTGGAGGCAGACCTTAAAGCAGACGCGGAGGAGCAAAGCCAGTCGAGCCAAAGCGGGGTAGGCGCGAGGGCTGGAGCATGGATCAAAAACGTCGCTCCAAAGGTCACAAAAGCAGGTGTAAAAATCGCGACCGACGCGGGGGCAAAAGTGCTCCAAAAGATGCTCGAGAATTATCTTGGGCTTTCGTGACGTTGGCCGGCATGGAACCGCCATACGGCGAATATTCTCTGGTTGTTAAATTCATAGCGCCAGCGCAATTGGATTTAAAACGCCCAAGTGTCATCAGTAGGTGAGAAATTAGCCGTAAGTATCCGCAGCACGATCCGAGCCATTGATGATCGAACGCGCGCCGATCCAGTTCGAAGCGGTCGCGCTGAAATAGTCGCCAATCTTCTTGCCGGTGAAGCGGCCGTTGATCATGCCATCGAAGAGGATTTCAACGGCCTTGCGGGCGTCGAGCGCCCTATCAGGATCATTGGCGATACCGTACTTGGCGTAGTTGTCGCGACCGGTGATCTGCACAAGTCCACGACCACGATAGCGCCATCCATGGCCGCTTGCCTCGTTGCCGTTCCCCATGCGGTTTGCATAGGCTCGACTGGCGATGCGCTGCGGCTGTCGCGCGTACTCCGCCGCCTGCGACGTGGTGAAGTACTTCCCGAAAGTCACCAGCAAGGCCGAAGCGAAGTAGCTGAGATTTTCGGAAACGGCAGACATGGTGTTGCCGGTTTCGTGATAGGCCGTCGCCAGCATGAAAGCGAGCCCACGGGTATCGAACTGCCTGCCCTGCCACTCGGCAAGTATGGCCTCCATACCATTGACCTGATCAGTTGAAAGACGCCCGCCGAACAAAGACGAGCGCACCGCCGCGAAGAACTTCGCGTGATCCATTGGGATATTCCTTTGGTGAAGGTGAAAAGGACCGCATCAAGGCGGGTGACAGCATCAAAAACGTATCGTTTAATGATACTATTTCGTTGACTTCCCGACGTATCATTATATGATACCAAACATCAGGAGGCCGATATGATCCGTTCGTTCAAAGACAAGCTCACCGCATCGATCGATGACGGATCAATCAAGAAGGGTTTCCCGGCTGATCTGGTACGCCGCGCTCAACAACTGCTCTACGTGCTGAACGCAGCAACGAGCGTTGAAGACCTTCGGTCCCCGCCCGGCAATCGTCTGGAAAAGCTGTCGGGCGACCGCGCAGGCCAGCACTCGATAAGGATCAACAAGCAATGGCGCATCTGCTTCGTCTGGACGGAAGCAGGCCCGGAGCAAGTCGAAATCACGGACTACCATTGACCCGAAAGGGCGTGGTAGCCATCATGACAACAGCCAAGGAGGGCAAGCGATCATGACAGTTAGCAAACTCCCCGCGATCCATCCGGGCGAAATCCTGCGGGAACTGTATCTGGAACCGCTCGACATGACGCCCTATGCGCTGGCGAAGCACATCAATGTGCCGCGCACCCGCATTGAGCGCATAATCGCCGAAAAGACCGGCATCACCACAGACACGGCGATGCGGCTGGCGAAGTTCTTCAAGACGGCCCCTGAATTCTGGCTCAATCTGCAAAACGCCTATGATATCAAGATCGCCGCCCAAGTGATGGAAAGCGATCTTGCGCAGATCAAAGAGATTGAGGCCGCATAAGGCAGGAAAGCCAGCGGAATCGTTAGATCGCATACCCATTGGAGACCTTGATGCGGACGGTGAAAGAGCTAGACGTCGCTGAAATTAGCGCTGCCATCCATCCAAGGCGTAGAATGGTTATCCTACAGCGGGAGGACGGTCTTTATGCCTATGCAGAGCAATATCACTATGTTTCGCAGTATGAGGGCGAGATCATAGCGGAAGGTTGGGCAACGCTTCCCAGTGACGGCATGTATGCGACGTCCCAAATAGCCGAGATCGAGGGGCGGGCTGCTTTTTCACAGCGGCACGGCGTAGCTTATTGATCGAATAGCGAAGGCCTGCCTGCCCCACTTGGAGCCTGAGGAGAAGATGATGCCGCTCCGACACTCAGCCACCTAGTCCTCGTGGATTCGACCAAAATCGCGATGCCCCACACGTCACCACTACCCATCGGGTTGATCGAGCTTAGCGGTCTTGGCTGCATATGTGCACACCACCTAAGCGGCCATTCCGCTCTCCACCCTTCCCCGATCTGCTGATTGGTCCTGAATAATCGGTCTGGGCCATTACTCACGATTTTACGCGCGTTAGAGCAAGGTCTGCGGCCCCGTTGACAACATGAAAATCGCAGGTAGTAATACACGCAGGCCTTGTGCAGCCTGCCGCTCACGCCAATTTTGGTTTGGTGAATGCATTTAGATTATCCCGTTCAATGTCCAGCCCTTGCGGCAATCGGTCAGCAATGTGAGCTCTGATGCAATGATTGCCATGGAGGAACTGGAATGCTGAGAACGCATGGTATCAAAGGCATGACGAAAGCCCTGCGACAGGCTCTAAAGGATCGCAACATAGACCTGTCTCACAGCGATTGCCTGGAGCTGATCGCGAAACAATTCAATGTGAAAGACTGGAACGCGTTGTCCGCAGTGATTGGTGAAGGCGGGGCAGAGAAATCCCTTACCTTTTCGATTGCTGGCGAAGAGATGAAGCTACACCGGACGACCGAGAGACTTGATGTCAACGATACTGACCTCTCTGGTTCGCGTTTCAACGATGCCAATCTTTCGGGCACGTCGTTCAACCAGATCAATTTTTCCGGCGCGAAATTCAACGACAGCAATATGAGCGGTTGGTTTGTGAATGACGTGAACCTGTCCGGTTCGCGCTTTCAGAATATCAATCTCTCGGGAGTCACCTTCTCCAACTGCAGTATGCTCGGCGCCATGCTGGATGGGGTGTCACTTGAAGAGATCGTCGAAGTCTATCGAAATTCGCAGGCCGCTTGATCTGGCAAGAATAAACTCCAGTCGCTCACGATGGACCGAACGCGGAAATGTGTTCGCCCATTAACATGCTTCCACCTAGTTTTCATCGGTTCGCCCGAACCGACGAGGCGTGAGGAAAGCCGATGGCGTGGCGGGCGTGCCCGGCGCGCTGTTTGGCGCTACCTTGCCGCCGGCATCCGACGCGCTGGACGAACCGCCGCCCTCACTCTTGCCGCCACCCTCGTCTTCGGTCGCCGACTTGCCGTCATACAGCCGCCCGGAAACCTCAACCTCAAAGCCCGATGTCTTTATGTATTTGGAGCGCGCCGTTTTGATGATGTAGGGCATGCCGTCCAGTCCAGGACGAACTTGCGCGAACAGAAGCGGCAATTGGCATACCATAGGGCACGTCCCTATTATGCGCCGCCGGTTTGCAATCCTTGCCCGCAACGTGTTCTTCAGCGAACGCGCCGGTTACGATGCCTTTTGCATCGTGTCGGAATAGGCGGATGCTGTGCCGGCTTCCAGGAAAATCGATGCCATCTGCGCTGCCTCGGCCCGCAGTGGGCAGGAATTCGCGGTAGAGAGAGCCCCGTTCCGCAATGTCGCCAGCAGCAAAGGCGACTGGAGTGAGCCGATGATTGTGGCCACCATCGATTGCGGGTCGCGGCTGTCCGTCAGCAGGCTGTTTTTCATGTGCTCCGCACCACAAACTTCCGCCGAGCTAACATCCATCATTGCAATGCCGCCGCACGCGGCAATCTCCAGGTAGGTCAGCCTCGATTGGTTTTCCGCGCCCCAATGGAGAACGATCTCGGCTTCGGAATAGCAATTCGCCAGCTCGGTCATCCGGTGCGGACTGCCGCGATGGGCAATCGCCGGAAGATCAGTCTTCATCGCGGCAAGGCCGGTTGCTGCAAGGCGGATACCGGGCATCGCTTCACTTAACATGCCGCAGAAGCGAATAATTCCGGCCCGATCCAGCCTCCACGCCACCTCGCTGATGCAAAGAAGGACGTCACTGCTTCGCGGCGTATCGCGCGGATAGAAAATGTCGAGATTGACGCCGGGAAGCACACATGGCACATCGCCGCGGGTATTCGTCAAACCGGGTATACGTGCGATCGGACGTGCCTCCTTCGGGCTGTGCCGAAGCAACGGAGAGCGGCGATCGCTTGTCACAAAGCTGAACAAAGCCGCCCCAAGCGACGCATCAAAGGCTTCGATCAGTTCGGATGTTTTTTCGCAGGTTCCGACGTAGATATTGTAGCTTCTGATCTGCTCGACGGATGCCTCGATGATCAGCGGCCGGAAGTACATTGGCGTCATGTCCAGCAACGATTCGTCGATACCGCTGAGGTAGACGATATTTGCGCTGATACCCTCGGCCACCAATCCGTTGACCAACTGGATCAGCGCGATCGACTGCTCAGTTCTGCGGCCATCCATGCTCACAAAGAGAATGCGCGGCTTGTCGGATCGGGTCTGCGACACGGCTGCAAGCCGCGAGGAGACGGCGTCGGTCGGATTGTGGAAGCGCCAATTCGCATCCAGTGCCGCATATTGCCGTTCCCAGCGCGCCATGAAGGTCGATCTGTTGCGGGCCATGTGAACGTCGCGGCCAGAGCTCTGGAAGCTGCCCCATCCGTGATGATAGATGTAGAGCTGCCGATCGACGACGACGCGCCAGCCCTTTTCCAGGGCAAGCATGCAGAAATCGGTTTCTTCCCAATAGCCGGGATTATATGCCTCATCGAACAGACCGAGCGTGTCGAACAGCTTGCGCCGTACCGCGAAGAAGAAGCCGGATGCGTTTCCGATATCGGCAATCCCGAGATCATTCTGCCGCGCGATGAATTCCCGCAGGTCCAGCATGTTCGTGCCGGGAGGAAAGGGTATTTTCGTCCAGTTGGCCCAGGTGGAAACGGCGGTGATGACGCCAATCTGTGCGTCACGCACGAAGCCATCACGAAGGCGCTCGCAGGCGCCGGGAGAAAGCATCGCATCGGAGTTGACGAGAACGCAGATTTCCGCCCTTCCGAGCCCCAGCGCCTCGTTGACCGATTTCAGGTAACCGACATTCTGGCTATGGGCGATCAAAGTCACGTTGTCGAGGCCGGAGACCATTGCCGCCAGTTCGCGCGACGTATGGCTGTCGCCTTTGTCATCGACCACGAAGAGATGATAGGGTGGCGTCGCATAGCGCAATATGCTGGTGATGCAGAGCCTTGCATGGTGAAGCGAATTGTAGACCGGCACAACGAAATCGATCGGCTGAACTTCGCTCTGACCGGCAGCGGACTCCATCGAAGACTGATTACCCAGCAAGGCGAAGCGATCCTGCTGATCCTTGAACAAACCCTGCAGCAACTCAGCGCCTTCGACATATAGGTCGACCATCTGCTGCTGCTGCGCCAGGATCGCATCGAGATCCCTGTTGATCGCTGCGATCCGGCGGCTCGCATCGTCATGCTGCTCTTCGGAATTCGTGATAATGTCGTCAGCCATTAGCGTATCGCCCAAATATGGATTCCGGATGTGCTTCACATGCAACGGGCGCCCAACTCATAACGCCCGCAGAACAATTGCCGGCGACGATCGCCTTCTTTGCGACCCGCTCGAAAATAGCTGAGCCAAACGATTGCAAAGGACCCACACCCGTCCCGAGCGCAAGCATCACAACACCGACCAACCGCCGTACATTTCAGCGAGAACCGCCTCTTCTCCGTGGTAGGTCGACAAGCTTGCGTGAGCCTGTAGGAGACAGCCACCTGCCCCGCCCCCCTGCCGCGACCACAGGCATCAGATCGACATCTGCACGCAACAAAGACAGGCCGGCGCAAGGAATCCGGATTAAGCGATATGCAGATTTCGATGATCACCGGGCGTGGGCAAAATGGACGACCTGAATCTCATGAAGACTGTGGTGCATGGGGGAGTTATCGACCAGGCGCAGCTTGCCGCACTTGAAACACGCGTTTCGGAAGTGGTTGCGCAACAACAGGTCCTGACGGATTTCCAGGTTGAGATGGTGCAGTTGTTCAAGCTGCTGCGAACGGAGCAAGCGCGATGCTTCGACGCGCTCTGCGATGCGCGCCATGTCGGCGTCACGCCTTCTCAGCAACTTCTCCCGCAGGACACGGCTCCGGTGCCGCTGCCGACCTCAAACGCAGCCCGTATCCATTTCTTCCCCGACTACGGCGCCGCAAACCCCTATCAGCCACTGATACAAGTGTCGTTTCCCGATGAAAGTACGATCGGTCCCGGCACGATAGATCAGGCCATCGCCGCCTTGCGGGCGGAGCGCGGCAGCGTGCGGCGCAAGCACATCTTCCATCTGCATTGGACAAACACCATCGTCGCTTACGCGCCGAACCACGCCGTTGCAGAAACGCTGAAGGATGCTTTCATTTCGAAACTTCGGACGTTCCGCAGCCTCGGCGGCTTCGTCATCTGGACGATTCACAACGCCCTTTCGCACGAAAGCCCCTACCTTGCCGTGGAGCGGGCATTGTCAACCGAGATTGCCGCCTGCTCGGACAGGATACATCTACACTCTGCGGGCGCCATACAGGTCGTGCAAGAGGAGTTTCCGCTGCCGGAGGACAGGGTCGTCATCCTCCCCCACCCCAACTACGTGGGCGTCTATCAGAATTTCGTCAGCGAAGCGACGGCCCGGGCGCGCCTGGGCCTTGCCGAAAGCGACATCGTCTTCTCGTTCATCGGCATGCTCCGCCCTTATAAGGGCATCCAGCCGCTCATCGAGGCATTCCGTCTCATTCGTATGAAGCATCCATCCATCCGTCTCGTCATCGCGGGTCAGCCGATGCCGCCTTACGTCCCCGGGACGGTTGCTCAGATGGCCGGCAACGTGCCCGGCATCACGCTGATCGAGCGGCGCCTCGGCGATGCGGAGCTGCAATGGATATTCAATGCGTCGGATTTCGCGGTCCTACCCTACAGCAGAATCCTCACCTCTGGCTCGGCGTTGAATGCCCTGTCGTTTTCCCGACCGGTTATCGTTCCCAATCTCGGGGTCTTGCCGGAAACCGTGCACGACGGCGTGAACGGCATCGTCTACGACGCAACCACCCCGGCAGGCCTTTCCAAGGCGTTGGAGCGCGCCGTATCGCTCGCCGCCGATGAACGCCAAAGAATGCGGCAAGCCGCCATTGAAAGCGTAGCCGGCCTGACGTGGCGACGGCTCGCCGAGGGGCTGTATACCGGAATCGCCGGATAGCCGGACCCAGTCCTTGCCAAAATAACCGGCTGAGCGTCTAGCATCCGCCACCAGCCTCCTCAAGCTCCACGCAAGCGGCCGGAGCTATCCGGTTGTAGGTACCAAAAACGGAACTCAGAATGAGCACGAGCTTCTTGTCCGAGCAGGAGTTGCAGGCTGTCGGCTTCCGCAGTTTCGGGAGAAATTGCCAGATCAGCCGATACGCAAGGTTTTATGGCGCCGCGTCGATGTCCATGAAGGACAATGTTCGCATTGATGACTACGCGGTACTAAGCGGCACGATTACTCTCGGTAGTTACGTCCACATCGCCAGCCACTGCGTCCTCCATGGCGGCAGCGATGCTGCGGGTATCTCCATGGAGGACTTCAGTGGCCTCTCCGCTCGCGTCTCCGTTTACGCTCACAGCGACGACTATAGCGGGCTATGGCTGACCAATCCGACCGTTCCCAAGGAACTGACGAAGGTCATATCCGGAACTGTCTCTATTGGCCGACACGCCATCATCGGCACCGGTAGCGTCCTGTTGCCTGGCGTCCTCATCGGTGAGGGAGCCGCATTGGGCGCCATGAGCTTGGCAACGAAAAGCCTGGAACCGTTCACGATATATGCAGGAAATCCCGCTCGGCGCCTCAAATCCCGCCAGCGGGATTTTCTTCTCCACGAAAAGAAACTTGAGGAGCGCCTATGAGCAACGAGCTTTCATCCATCGCGGTCACTCGTCCTCTGTTGCCTGATCAAGCAGACGTACAACGCAAGATCGCCGAAATCTGGTCCTCGCAATGGTTGACCAATATGGGTGCGCAACATGGCGCGCTTGAAAGCCGGCTCGCCGATTTTCTGGAAATGCCGTTTGTGAGCTTGTTCAACAACGGCACCAACGCCCTTTATGCCGCTCTTCGCGTTTTGGATCTGCCCGCGGGTGGAGAGGTGATCGTCACGCCGTTCACGTTTCCGGCAAGCGTTCATGTCATAACGGCCTGTGGGCTCACGCCGGTCTTCTGCGATATCGATCCGATCACGCTCACACTGGATCCGGCCTGCATCGAACAGCTCATCACGCCGAGAACCTGCGCTATCCTGGGCGTCCATGTCTATGGAATAGCGTGCGACGTGCGAGCCATCGACGCGATTGCAACGCGTCATAACCTCAAGGTTGTCTATGACGCGGCACATGCATTCGGCAGCCGTATCGACGGCATTCCAATCAGCCGCTTCGGCGACGTTACGATGCACAGCTTTCATGCCACCAAGCTGTTTCACACAATCGAAGGCGGTGGGTTGCTGTCGCCGCATCCATCACTCCAGCGGAAAATCTATCTCGAACGCAACTTCGGTATCGCAAATGAAGAGACAATTCTTAGCGCGGGGTTGAACGGCAAGGCAAACGAGATTCAATCCGCCATTGGCCTGCTGGTGCTCGATATGGTCGAGGCCGAGTGGGAGCGCCGCAAGGCCCTGCTCGATCGTTACAGGCCCTTCCTGAGTGCTATGCGCGGCGTTACGTTGATGGAACCGCAGGCGAATGTAACCCCGAGCTATCAGTATTTGCCTATCCGTATCGATGCCGAAAAGGCCGGCTTCAGCCGCGACTCGCTTTACACGCGGTTCCGCAGCGAAAACATCCTGGCGCGCAAATACTTCTATCCATTGTGCAGCTCGGCACCACACTACAGAGACATGCCATCGGCGCAGTCCTCCAACCTTCCGGTCGCAACAAAGGCATCAGGCCAAGTGCTGTGCCTGCCGTTCTACGGTGCGCTGACGGCAAACGAGCTGGCGAGAGTAGTCAACACGCTCCTGGCGGCGCACGAAAACCCTGATCGAGTGTCCATCGGCGACAACTCGCTTTCCCGACGCGCGATTTAAGAGGACGACCATGCAAAGCAACTCCTGTTGCCCCGTCTGCCGAATGAACGGCTACGGTTTCCAACCGCTTCCATCCTACTATGCGGACAATCTTCGGGCGCATGGCTGGCCGCACGGCCTGGATAATTTCGAGACGCTGAACGTCGCCGCCTATACCTGCCCCAATTGCCTCAGCAATGACCGGGACAGACTTTATACGCTCTTTCTCGAGAGAGTATTTTCTCACCTCGACAAAACCCAAACCTACACGTTTCTGGAGTTTGCACCGGCAGCGCTATTCAGCCGTTGGGTCAAGAGCCATCCCTTCATCTCCTATCGCAGTTGCGATCTCTATATGCCCGAGGCCGACGATAAGGCGGACATCCACGCGCTGCCTTACGCTGACAATACCTATGACTTCATTCTTTGCTCGCACATTTTGGAACATGTCGAAGACCCGGTCAAAGCAGTTTCGGAACTCCGCAGAGTACTGAAGCCCGGTGGTTTTGCGATCATCATGGCTCCAATCCTGTTGAGCATCGACAAAACCTACGAAAACCCGGCCGCTGTTACGCCGGCGGACCGCTGGCGCCACTTCGGGCAGGATGACCACGTTCGCATTTTTTCCAAGTCCGGCTTTCGCGACACACTGACGCGCGGCGGTGTCACCCTCAGCGAATATCCGATCCTGGAAATGGTGTCCGAAGAGCAAGCAGCCGCATACGGCATCAACAAGCGATCGGTCATCTATCTCGGTATGAAAGAAGTCGTGAGCGCTGCCGCCGCAACATCGGAGCCCGAACACAAAACCGAGGTCTTGGGCGGGGTGCCCGCGACATCGGCCCGGCCGAAAGTTTCCGTCGTCATACCGGCATACAATCACGAAAAGTATGTCGTTGAGGCAGTGGAGTCGGTGCTGGGGCAGAGCTACCAGGATTTCGAGCTGCTGATCATGGATGACGGTTCCACCGATGCGACACCGCAGGTTCTACGCCGCTATGCGGACAACCCCAAGGTAAAGCTTTTCCTTTTCGAGAAGAACCGTGGCGCGGCCTATTCACATAATCACGGCATCGTCGAAAGTCGTGGCGAATATATAGCGCTGCTCAATTCTGACGATGTTTGGGAGCCCAGTAAGCTTGCCGAGCAGGTCGCATTTCTGGACGCTCACCCGCAAATCGCGGCGGTCTTCACTCCGGCAAGTTTCATCGGAGAGCAGAGCCAGCCGCTCGCCGATCACCAGCATCACCTTGGCCGCATTTTCGACCAGCCAAACCGGACTCGACACGAATGGCTGAGATTCTTCTTCGTACGCAACGCATTGTGCCATCCGAGCAGTCTGGTGCGCCGCGAGTGCTATGAAGAACTGGGGCTGTACGATCCGAGGTTCGGCAATCTGCCTGATTACGAGATGTGGATCAGGCTCTGCCTAAAGCATGAAATCCATGTCATGCCGAAGCCGCTCGTTCGCTTTCGCATTCGCGACGGGGAAGCACAGGCCAGTGCTCCATCGAGTGCCGGAAGCCATCGTTGGCGGCTCGAGCACAAGCAGCTTGCCAAGCATTATCTGACCATACCGTCAATCGCCGACTTCAATCTCATCTTCCCCGAGAATGCGGGTAACCGCTTCGACGACGCCAGACTGATCCCTTTCTATCTGGCAGATTTGATCCTCTCGCAGAACGTCAACCCGCATACGCGCGATTTCGCGTTCGAGACTCTCTACGACTTCATGGCTTCCAACGAAAACCGATCGCTTGTCGAAAGCATTCATGGCTTTCAGATGAAGAACTTCCTCAATCTGACAGGCGGAAAACCTGCGAACTAGCCCGGAGTCGTAGCTATCTGGGTGGCTGGGGTCTTCCCGCCGAAATGCCACAGCAAGCGGCCCGGCAGACGAACCTGCCGGGCCGCTATCTCATTGGATGATCCGCCGTTACGCCGCAGATTGTGTGGCTTTCCTTTTGCGGTAGCGAACGACAAGTGCAGCCAGCACGACGCCGCTTGCGATGATGCCGATGGAAATCACCGGCCTATATGCCAACCAGCCGATCGCGATCAGCAGCGGACCGACAAGCAGTGTCAGAATAACGGCCAGCATGGTCGTTCCGAACGCGACGATCGAGCCGATGAACGGGATCACATCCCCGATCACGCTCAACAGCGAGAAGATGCAGACGAAGCCGATGAACAGGCCGACCATGCCTGCCCCCCTCACCAGCCATGTGATGAGAGCATTCTCCTTCTCGGCGGCCTTGAACATTTGCGCAGCATCGACGTCGCCGGCGGCGCTAAGAAGGATGTTGTGATGATTTGTCGTTTCGTAGGGAACGAGCGTGGTGCCACTTTGCCTGCCGACGACACTGGCCTCCTTCGCATCAATCCGTTGGTACGAAATGCGAAGGTCGCCCACCTCCGGCGATGACGCTCCTCGGCCGATGTAGACGGCATGGCCGTCGCGCTTCACCGGCTTGTCCGTTCCGAGCCCTTGCGGCAGCTTTGCAAGCTCCTGGTCCGTTGGCGTAAGATCGGAATAGGCACCGATATCGGCAATTGCTTTCCCCAACACCGAAAACGCCCCGACACCGGCGCGTTCGACGGCGAAAGTCTTACTTTCGGGCATACGCTCCGGATTCTGATGGTCCAGTGGCTGCTTGAAGTCACCGGATCGCACAAGCTCCGAACGCCATTCCGTCGTGTAGGAATAGGTCGTGGTGGTTTCCTCGCTTCCGCCCAGCTTCTTTTCAGAGCTGCTCTGCTTGTGTTCGACCCACTGATACATCTCGACCTGGCGGAATAAGGCGATAGCATCCCGCGCCGACACGCCCAGATCGCCGTCCTGCGGCACACCCTCCGGTTTGACCGCGCCGCTGATATGGACGAGCTTGCCTTCGTTCGAAGCTTGTACTGCGTCGCTCGGGATGGATGCGACTTGAGCGGCACCTTCGGTAAGCGCCCGATAGGTGCCGATGGCGCGCCCTTCGTTCCAGATCAGCAGCCAAGCGCATGCGATCAGCAGTACAACGCCGGCGAGGACGCCTATGAGCGCATTTTTGAGGCGCCCGAACCAGGATGTGGATGTTGTTTCAGTAATGCTCATCTTTGAGGGCACCTTTTGTGCGTTCCGCCTCCGACACTTGCGTAATGCGGCGAACTTTGAGGGATAGGGCAGACAATAAACGTATCCGATGAAAAATGGCTGGCTGCACAAACCTTGCGAAAATGCGGAAATGTCAACCTGTTAGAATAGATCGGCCATGAGATCACAGTCCATTTTTGGGCGGGTACGGACCTCCCGCTCACATGGCGACATTGAGCTCTCCCTGAGGTTGTAACGGGCAGGCGAAGCCTACGGCTGGACGCCGCAAGGTGATCTTTGCTAAGCTCATAGTCTCTCAAAGTCACAAGATCAGTCGCTAATCGCAGGCAGGTTCCCCATGCCGAAAATCGATGTTGCGGCGGTGCCGAAACACAAAGGTACCCGCTATCCCGCCCCATTCAACGACCCCTGCGCCGAGCGCATCCGGCAGAGACTAGGCGATGCCGGCGGCCTCAAGGACTTCGGGGTCAATCTCATGCACCTCCCGCCGGGCAACTGGTCGAGCCAGCGGCATTGGCACTCGGAAGAGGACGAGTTCGTCTACGTGCTCGAAGGTGAGCTGACGCTGGTTGAGGATAATGGCGAGACAATACTGCGCGCCGGCGATTGCGCAGCCTTCCCGAAGAATTCGGGCAACGGCCACCACCTGACCAACAGGTCCGACACGACGGCCGTTTACCTCGAGGCGGGAACACGCTCGCCCACAGATCTCATCACCTGTTCCGATGTCGACATGATGAGCTCGAGCACTGACGGAAGGTTCGTGCACAAGGATGGCGTGCCCTATCCGGACGGCTAGAACATCTCCAGCAAAAGCGCCTGGCGGCTTTGCGTGAAAACAAAGAGATAGAGGCTTCAATGACTCCGCTTGAAACGGAACGCCCGGGATGTCTCCAGAACGCGGTGCGGCGGTTTTCCAGTTTGTACGCCTGGGCGGAGGCTATACCGCCTCGGCCAGGACCGGCTGCTCGTAGCAGCCGGCGTCGGTGGAGACCCCCACGCTGCAGCCATTCGCCCGCAGCGAATCCGCGACCACTTCGACGACTAGACGGCGCAGCCAGATCGCACGGCCATCAGCATGATCGACGCGCCGATAGAGCATGGTCACCGGATCGGCAGGCAGTTCGAAAGGCGGA
This sequence comes from Rhizobium sp. BR 314, assembly GCF_047445805.1. Classification (NCBI taxonomy): domain Bacteria; kingdom Pseudomonadati; phylum Pseudomonadota; class Alphaproteobacteria; order Hyphomicrobiales; family Rhizobiaceae; genus Rhizobium; species Rhizobium sp. BR 314. Next base: position 154,835 of record NZ_JARWLA010000001.1, read on the forward strand.
TAGCTAATCGCCAGATCATGCAGCTTCGCCATGCAGCGCGCAATCGATTCGGGAATGGTCGCAATCGCCGGCATGGCCTGCAATGTCAGAGGCAATGCCGAAAACCGCGGCGCGGTCGCCACGATCTGGCGGCGGTAGCCAAGTCTTGCCAGAGCAGCATCTACGCTTGTCGATATGGTGCCTTCTACGGACACGGTGACGTGCGGCGCATTCGCGAACTGCTTCAGGCTGAGCGGCTCGGCGCATTTCAGGTGCCGGGGATCGTAGACGCACAGCGACGCCTGCTCGAACATCGGCGCGCGAACGTGCCACGAGGCAGGTTCGTCATGCACGGAGATGCTCAGATCGAACGCCCCTTCGTCTAGTAGACGTGCCGCATCGCGCCGGTCGAAGGCGACGCTGACAAGCCGGGCATTCGGCGCCAGCTTCCGCAACCGGGCGACCAATGGCCCGAAAAAGGAGGATTCGAGATTGTCACACATGCCGATGCGGAACTCGCCCTGCCATTGCGCGGGGTCGAACGCCGCGGGCGGACGAATGGCGCGCTCGATGCCGGAGAGCGCATCCTCGATCGCTGGCGCGATGGAAAGAGCCCGCGGTGTCGGCTGCAAACCGCGGCCGACACGTACGAACAATTCGTCGTCCAGCGTCTCGCGCAAGCGCTTAAGCGCGGCGGAAAGCCCCGGCTGGCCGAGCAGCAGACGCTCGGCGGCACGACTCACATTCCGCTCCTGCATCAGCACCGAAAAGGCGAGCAGCAGGTTAAGATCTATTTTTCGAAGCGTCGCATCATTCATCATCGTCAGTAATACCTGACATGGCTACTATCAATTTGCAATAGGGTTTGAAGATGTACATTTTCTCGTTCCCTGCCGCATTCGACCTCCCAAGAGACGGCAGCATAGAAAGGAACGATTCCGATGACTTCTTCCCAAACCCGAAGTGGGGCGGGATTGGCGTTGCTGCTGCTATGCGCCGCCAATTTCCTCGACGCCATGGACGTCTCCACCATCGGCGTGGCCCTGCCCGCAATCCAGAAAGAACTGGGCATGCAGGCCACTTCCCTGCAATGGGCCGTCAGCGCCTATGTACTCGGCTATGGCGGCTTCCTGCTGCTCGGCGGCCGCGTCGCCGATCTGTTCGGCCACCGCCGCGTCTTTCTCTGGTCGCTTGCCGTCTTTGCCGCCGCCAGCATTGCTGGCGGCTTCGTTGACAGCGCTCCGACGCTCATCGCCGCTCGACTGATCAAAGGCATCGCTGCCGCCTTCACGGCGCCGGCAGCACTTGCCCTCCTACTCTCCGTCTTCGGAGAGGGCAACGCCCGCGCCAAGGCGCTAGGTGTCTTCTCCTCCACCGGTGCTGCCGGCTTCGTGCTGGGCATGGTGCTGGGTGGAGCAGCGACCCTCATCAGCTGGCGTGCGACCCTCGTCATGGGCGCTCCCGTCGCCATCCTCACGCTGATCGTCGCCCCGCTCGTCCTGCCTGCCGATCACAAGCGAAGCGGCCAGAGCACTCGTTTCGACTGGGCCGGCGCCTTGACGATCACCCCCGGCCTGCTCCTCTTCGTCTTCGGCGTCACCAACGCCGCCGCCGATGGCTGGCAGGCTTTCGCAACCTGGGGTTCGCTCCTTGCCGCGTTCATCCTGATCGTGCTGTTCCTGATCGTGGAATCGCGCCACCATGATCCGATGGTGCCGCTCGCCATGTTTCGCCGCGCTAGACTCAGCCACGCCAATGCCATCGCGGCACTTTTTCAAGGTGCCTATGTCGGCTTCCAGTTCATCGCGACGCTCTATTATCAGACCGTCGTCGGCTGGTCGGCCTTCGCGACAGGCTTCGCCTTCGCCATCGGCGGCACCTGCGTGATGTTCCTGGCGCCGCGTTTCGCCACGATAGGCCAGAACCGGGGCACCACCCTGCTGATGACCTTCGGCGTGGGGTTGCAGGCCATCAGCTATCTCTTCTGGGTTATATCTGCCGGACGCATCGATACGATGGTGCTTGTCGCCATCTCGCAGATCCTGCTCGGCATCGGCTATGCCATGACCTATCCCTCGATCCAGGTCGCGGCCCTCTCTGAAGTCAGCGATGACGAATCCGGCCTTGCTTCCGGCATGCTCTTCGCCTCCTTCCAGATCGGCGGCGGTATCATCCTGGCGGCAGCTTCGGCGGTATTCAGCGCCGCACCGAGCTTCGGCTGGAACCCTTACATCGCCGGCATAGGCTTCGTGACGATCCTTGCCGCCGCCATCACCCTGCTTGCCGCCGTCGGACCGCGCTCATCCACCGCAAGAGCCACGAATTATCAGGCTGCGGAATAGCTCGAAGCAAGATGGCCTGCCCGATTGGCGGGTCACTCCTTCTCCGCACCGGTAGCACCGGTAGCACCGGTAGCCTCGGCTGCACGACGTAGAAGAAGATCGCGTTCCCTCTGATTTTCAGCAAGCGCGGCAGCCGCTTCAAAGGCTCGCCGCGCTTCTTCGTATCGACCTAGTTTATGGAGAAGATCGCCGCGAACGCTCGGCAGAAGATGATAGTCCTTCAGCGCAGGCTCATCATGCAGACGCTCGATGATTGCAAGCGCCGCCTCCGGACCGTCAGCCATACCGACCGCGACGGCACGATTGAGTTTGACGACCGGAGACGGAACGATATCGGCAAGCTCCGTATAGAGATCGGCGATCCGCCGCCAGTCGGTTTCCGGGGCCGTATTTGCCCGCGCATGACAGGCAATAATCGCGGCCTGAAGGGCATAGACCCCGCCAGCACCACCGAGCTGCTGTACCCGCTTCAGCGCGTGCAGACCGCGCTGGATCTGCAGGCGGTCCCAACGAGCACGATTTTGTTCAAGCAGAAGGATTGGATTGCCGTCGGCATCCGTCCGCGCCGCGGTACGGGAAGCGTTGAGCTCCATCAGGGCCAGTAGCGCATGCGCCTCCGGCTCCATCGGTGCGACAGATATCAGCACGCGACCCAGCCGCAGTGCCTCATTGCACAATTGCTGCCGCAGCCAATTTTCGCCGCGCGCTGCGGTATAGCCCTCGTTGAAGATCAGATAGACCACCTCCAGGACAGAGGCCAGTCGCTGCGACAGCTCTTCGCCGTGTGGCGTCTCATAAGTCAGCCCCGATTCAGACAATGTCTTCTTGGCGCGAACGATGCGCTGCGCGATCGTCGCGTCCGACACCAGAAATGCCCTCGCTATCTCTTCCGTCGTAAGCCCGCAGATCATCCGCAGCGCCAGCGCTACGCGCGCTTCGCGCGAAATCAGAGGATGGCAGGCCGTGAAGATCAGGCGGAGCATTTCGTCGCCGATATCGTCATCGAGAGGGGTGTCGAAATCAGGCATGGTCTGCTCGTCCTCCTCCATCTCTCGAACGATCAACTCGTGCTTTTGATCAAGCATCCGGCGGCGGCGCATTTGGTCGAAAGCCCGGCGTTTCGCTGTGGTCATTAGCCACGCGCCGGGGCGCTCGGGGATGCCCGTTTCCGGCCATCGCTCCAAAGCCACAATCAATGCTTCCTGAGTAAGATCCTCGGCCAACGGCACATCGCGCAGCAATCGCGCCAGACCGGTGATCAGCCGCGGCTGCTCGATCCGCCAGACGGCAAGGATCGCCCGATGAGTGCTGGCGACCGTCACGGCCGCCTGCCCCGATGACAGATCGAACGCATCATGCCCTTGCTTCGGCGAGCGGGTCGCATACACCCTCGGCATTGGGTTCGAAGTACGGGCGCACCTCGCATGTGCCTTCCCAGCCGGGCATGAGATCCTTGTGCAGCTGCATGAATTCGACCGCCAGGGCCACGGCCTCTTCCTTGCTCTGCAGCTCGAAGATCGCATAGCCGCCGACAACCTCCTTGGCCTCGACGAACGGGCCGTCGACAACACTCAGCTTGCGATCCTTGACTGTGACGCGCGCGCCGGTTGCAAGCGGCATCAGCCCCGCAGTATCGATCATACGGCCAGCCTTGATTTCACGATCGGCAAGCTTGTGGATGGCTTCCATCAGCGCCGGCGACGGTTGCAGGAAATCAGTAGAGGTGACGATAGACATGAAACGCATGGGAAAATTCCTCCGGAAGCGAGGCGCCGGCACCATTGCCGCTCAACAAGCCCGCTCATATTGACGACGAAGCAGCTCTCTGGAAATCGACAGCCCTTCCGAAAAAATCTGCATCGCCGCCGAGACGTCGATAAGTCGTACCTTCAGCCCCTGCGTGTCATCAAGATCTGTGGCGCATGAAGCGACTTTGGATATGGCCGAAAGCCCGATTCAAACGATCCTGCAACCGGCGCCATCGCTTTGTTGACTTCGCATAGCCATTGCCAGATGGTGAGGCGAAATTGCACCTGCAGACTTCCGAAAGCTGGCATCTCTACGGGGCGCAGCCTCCGGCAAAGTTCTGCAGACAACCCGGCAGGAGCTTGTTTTCATGTTCGACCATATTTCGATCGGCGTCAAAGACCTGGCGCGGGCGCAGAAATTTTACGACGCAGCGCTCTTGCCGCTCGGCCATGAACGCCTGAGCAACTTCGACGGCACGATCGGGTATGGCACGGAGCGTCCACAATTCTGGGTCAGCGAAGTCGAACATCCCGTGCCTGCCGATCGCAGCTCCGGCCTGCACTTCTGTTTCGTCGCGCCGAGCCGGGAAGCCGTCGACGCATTCTACGCCGCCGGCATCGCCAATGGCGGCGAAGACAATGGCAAGCCGGGCATCAGGCCGGACTATAGCCAGTTTTACTACGCGGCATTCGTCATCGATCCCGATGGCTACCGGCTGGAAGCCTACTTCAAAACCGGGGAATAACCGTAGCCCCCTCGCTTGCGAGCTCAAGCGCAATCGACGATTGGGGCTCGAAGGCCGGGGGATCAAACCGTTAATTTCACTGGATGCCTGATCTCTCCGGCGCCTGTCAGGCCGTTGTCGGGCGCTGCCGCCCATCTCTCGCACATCGTCCTGAATTGGCTTCTTTCGCCCACAACGTCACAGCCGACGTCTATGTTCGATTATCCATCATTCAGGTAAATGTCAGGAATGGTCGCCAAGGTTATGAGCTTTAGCGCTCAAAGCTACGCCCTGCGATAAGGGTCCTGCGGCTCCGCCGATAGCAAACGCCTCGGAGAAAATGTTTGAACGACCACAAAGCTTCACCTGGCTGGCGCCTCGCCAGGCCAGCCGTCGGCAGTGTCACATTATGCCTCATAGCCACCCTTTATGTGCTTCTCGTGACAAACCGGATGTTCTGGAGCAAGTCCTACGGCTATTTCACTGCCGAGCCTGCCGCCTACTTCGCCTTTGCAGCCGGCATCTCCGTCGGCATCATGGCGCTCTTCACCTTCTTCTCCGCCAAATACGTCACAAAACCTGTCCTGATCTTCTTCGTCCTAGTGGCATCGGTATCGTCCTGGTTCAACGATCAATTCGGCGTCATCATCGACAAGGAAATGATCCGCAACGCCGCGGTTTCAACCGGCGCTGAAGCAGGGCACCTGATCACGGCGCGCTTTGCAACATATGTCGTGCTGACCGGCGTTCTACCCTCCCTGCTGATCATCTGGGTGCGTGTCATCCACCGCCCCATCCTCAAGAAACTCGCCCATAATACCGTGATCATTCTTGCGTGCTCGGCGATCTTCATCGCTGCCGGAACCGGTTTCTATAAAACCTATGCCGGTATCGGGCGCGCCCATCGCGACCTTATGGACACCCTTAACCCCGTCATGCCGGTCGCCAATGCGGTACGTTATGTGATCGACTCCACCCGGGACGCCAATGTTGTCGCAGCTCCATTGGGCACGGACGCCCGCAGAGTGGGCATTGTCGACAACGGCAAGCCGCGCGTCACGATCATCGTGGCCGGCGAAACCGCACGCGCCCAGAATTTTTCGCTCGGCGGCTACGACAAGCCGACAAACCCGGAACTGGCAAAGCGCGATGTCGTCTACTTCCCGAACACCAGCAGCTGCGGCACGGCAACGGCAACATCGATCCCCTGCCTGTTCTCCGTCTATACGCGCGAGCAATACAGCCATCGCAAGGGGCTGGAGACGGAAAACCTGCTCGACGTGCTGACCCATGCGAAGGTCGATGTGACCTGGCTGGACAACGACACCGGCAGCTACGACGTGGCAGACCGCATTCCCTACACGTATTTGCCACCTTCGAATGATCCGCGTTTCTGCAAGGATGGCGAATGCAGGGACGAGATCCTCGTCGACAAGGTCGACGGCTGGCTGGACAAGGTAAAGGGCGACAGCGTTCTCGTTCTACATCAGCTGGGCAGTCACGGCCCTGCCTACTACCAGCGCTATCCGGAGGAATTCCGCCGCTTCCGCCCCGATTGCCGCTCCAATGATTTCAGCTCCTGTTCACGGGAGGAAATCACCAATGCCTATGACAATACGATCCTATACACGGATCACATCGTATCGATGGTCATCGACAAGCTGAAGCAGCGCTCGAATTCGGTCTCCGGCGCCGTGCTGTACTTCTCGGATCACGGCGAGTCGCTCGGCGAAAACGGCATCTACCTGCACGGCGCGCCCTATATCATCGCGCCGGTACAGCAGACGCAGGTGCCGACGCTGGTCTGGATGGCCGACGATCTGGCTAAGGTGGCAGGCTATGATATGGTCTGCATGTCGAAGCGCGCGACACAGGGCACCCATTCTCACGACAATATCTTCCATAGCGTCCTGGGGATGATGGACATATCGACGAAAGTCTACGATCCGGCCCTGGACCTGTTCGCCGCCTGCCGCACGCCATTGAACAAGCTGGCGCTGAACTGAGGAAAAACCTGTGACAATCGGCGGCCGCCGCTCTGCAGCCGCCGGTCTCACAGGGTTGTTCAAAGCCGCTTGGGCTGCCGGATCGTCCGCTCGTTTTCGACATTGCCGGTATTGAGTGTCGTATTGCGCTCGAACAGCACGACCTCGCATGTCGGTTCGGCGACGGGGCAATGTTCGACACCATGCGGCACGATGATGTATTCGCCCGGACCGAGCACGACATCGCCGCCGTTTTCCTCGCGCAGCTTCATGCGCAGTGTGCCTTTGACGACGAGGAACAGCTCGTCCTCTTCCACATGATGGTGCCAGTGGAATGCACCTTCAAGCTTGGCAAGCTTGATCTGAAAATCATTGATATCGCCACCGACACGCGGACTCCATGTCTCATCGAAGGCTGCAAAGGCTTTGGTAAGATTGATCTTTTTCAGTGCGACCATGTGTTTCTTCCCTTGATCCAATTGCGCTGACGTCGAAGCTAATATTGGCGCGAGTGTTGCTGATCGCAACGCCGGCGCTGCCGAATACCGACGGTTGCCATCGGCATATCGAATTATTCGAAGGTTTCAGCCGAAACTTTCCGGGTAGTGGATGGCCGGGAGCGACACTACATGCTGTCTCAACATTATCATTTCGACACATGACAGGAAAAATCATGACGACAAAAAATGTCGAATTCGGACTCGATACCTTCGGCGACGTCACCTTCGATGGCAACGGCGCGCCGCTTCCGCATGCCCAGGTTCTTCGCAATGTCGTCGAGGAAGGCGTCCTGGCCGACCAGCTCGGAATAGACTTCTTCGGCATCGGCGAGCATCACCGCGAAGATTTCGCTGTCTCCTCGCCGGAGACGATTCTGGCCGCCATCGCCAGCCGCACATCGAAAATCCACCTGGGATCGGCCGTGACTGTGCTGAGCTCAGACGACCCGATCCGCGTCTTCCAGCGCTTCTCGAGCCTCAACGCCGTTTCGAACGGCCGTGCCGAAGTCATTCTTGGCCGCGGCTCGTTTACGGAATCCTTCCCGCTGTTCGGCTTCGAGCTGTCGCAGTACGAGCCGCTGTTTGAGGAAAAGCTAGATCTGTTCGCGGCCCTGCTCAAGAACGAGCCGGTGAACTGGCAGGGCAGCATTCGCCCACCGCTGCGCAACCAGAAAGTCTTCCCGACCATCGAAAGCGGCCAGCTGAAGACCTGGATCGGTGTCGGCGGCAGCCCAGAATCGGTGGTACGCGCCGCTCACTACGATCTCCCGCTAATGCTGGCGATCATCGGCGGCAGCCCCTATCGCTTTCAGCCCTATGTCGACCTCTATCATCGCGCCTACGAACAGATGGGCAAGCCGGTGAAGCCGGTCGGCATCCATTCGCCGGGCTATATCGCCGAAACGGATGAACAGGCGCGCGAGGAGCTATGGCCCTGCTTCAAGGCCATGCGCGACCGCATCGGCCGCGAGCGCGGCTGGCCACCCATGACCCGCGCGGAATTCGACAACGAGATCGAAAAGGGCTCGCTCTACGTCGGCTCGCCGGAAACCGTCGCTGCGAAACTCGCGCCAGTCATCAAGACGCTCGGCATCGATCGCTTCCAGCTGAAGTACAGCGCTGGTGGGCTCGGTCATGAGAAGATGATGCGGTGTATCGAACTCTACGGCCAGAAGGTGATCCCGGCCGTGCACGCTGCACTGGCAGCATAGTCCGGGGCGCATACTCCGCCCTACAGCGCCGCGCGTCCTATATGACGCGCAAAGGTCGCTGTAGTGCTTTAAATCTGCTGCATAATTTTATCCTTAAACCGATTCCGATTGAAGGAACTATGCAGCAGCCTTTCATGGTCACTCGGCTCAACGGGCGCTTCGCGATACAGCGAGGCGCCCGTTGTTATTTCTGCTGTCATTCTTCTGAAGTAAATGCTACTTACAATGGAACTGGTAGCAATTACTACAGAAATGAAGACTTCCGATGAGCGGAAAGATGCAAAAGCACCATAGCTTCGACGACCACGTTCTAGGTCTTATGGAAACGCTGGCGCCGGCGGAACAACGCATCGCGCGCTTCTTCGTTGATCAGAAGCAGGCTGCCCTGCTCAATTCAGCTGCCCAGATCGCGCAGCTTGCCGGCACCAGCGACGCAACGGTCGTCCGCACCGCCCGCGCCCTCGGCTTCGAAAGCCTGTCGACACTCCGGGCCGCGCTGCTTGCCGAACTGACGGGAACGCCCTCACCTGGCGCGCGGTTGGAACGCACGCTGGCAGAGACAGGCAGCCAGGCCAGCAATGCGCTTCGCCATGTCATCAACATGCATGAACAGGCATTGCGGGTCATGCGACAAGATGCGTTTGCAGCAAGCTTCGAGCGCTGTGTCGATAGTCTGGCGGGTGCCGCTCGGCGTCATGTCTTCGGCATTGGGCCATCGGGCGCCATGGCCGACTATGCCAGCCTGCAATTCAATCGCATCGGCCTGCCGACAAACGCGCTCTCCTCCTCGGGCGTCGCACTTGCCGACCGTCTGCTGTGGGTCGGTACCGGTGATGTCGTGCTGATGATCGCCTATGCGCCGCTTTACCGCGAAGTGGACGTGCTGTTCGAACATGCGGGCCGTCATGGAGTGCCCGTTATCCTGATCAGCGACGACCTTGGCCTGCTGGTTGCCGACAGGGTGGCCGAAGTCCTGCCCGTTCCACGCGGCAATGCCGGTCATCTTGCCATGCATGGCGGCACGATGGTGTTGATTGAAGCGTTGATCGTGGCACTTGCGGCAAAGGGCCGGGATACCGCCATAGACAGCCTCGACAAACTCAGCCAGCTACGCGGCGCCATCGATAAATCGTGGAGCAAACGCGGCACGAGGAGGCGTAAGTGAACGACAATCATGGTCGCCATGCGGGAATCCTCCCCTTGCTAACTCATCCAGCACATCAAGAAAATCATCCGAAAAATATCATGCCGATTCAAAGCTCTAACCGTCATTCGGGAATCAGTTCATGAACAACCTCACACCCATTCTGTCCACTGTGACGGCATCTTTCCTCGGCTCGTTCGTCGAGGTCGTGGAAGCCTTCACTATTGTTCTCGCAGTGGGCGTCACCCGCAGCTGGCGCCCGGCACTGACGGGCGCGGCGCTCGCCCTTGCCGTGCTTGCGGCCCTTGTCCTCATCTTCGGGCCGCTGCTTGCGCTGATACCGATCGAAATACTGCAGTTCGTTGTCGGCGTTCTATTGATCCTTTTCGGCATGCGCTGGCTGCGCAAGGCCATCCTCCGTTCGCTCGGCGTCATCGCCCTGCATGACGAGGAGGCAGCCTTCTCCAAGGAGACGGCAGCGTTGCAGGCGCAATCCACCGATCGTCGTGCCGATTATCTCGCCGGACTCGCCGCTTTCAAAGCAGTACTACTGGAGGGCGTCGAAGTGGTCTTCATCGTTATCGCCGTCGGCGGCGCGCATGGCCTGACGCTCTATGCCGGCCTCGGCGCGCTTGCGGCCTTCGTGCTCGTCATGCTCATCGGACTTCTGGTCCATCGTCCGCTCGCCACCGTGCCGGAAAACACCCTAAAATTCGTCGTCGGCCTGATGCTCACCAGCTTCGGCATCTTCTGGACTGGCGAGGGTCTCGGCGCGCATTGGCCGGGAGCGGATCTCGCGCTGATCGCCATCTTCGCCATCGTCTCGCTCGCCTCCTATGCCATCATCCGCGGCATGCGCGGCAGCACAACAGCAAAGGCAGCCCAATGACCATCTTGCGCATCGCCCTCTCCGAACTCATCGGCATGTTCATTGACGACGGCAGCCTCGCCACGCTTTGCCTGATCCTCATCCTTGTCATCGCCGGCGCAGTGGAGTTTCTCGCCATGCCGCCGCTTGCCGGCGGGTCGCTACTGCTTGCCGGCTGCCTCGCCATCCTGCTTTACAGCGTTCGCCGCGCCGTGAAGCGCTGATATTCACAACCGCCTGCAAGGCTTTGGTTTTGCAGGCGGTTGTCATGCTGACTGTCAATCAGCTTTAGAGCATTTCCACGATCCCGCTTGGGTTGGAAATGCTCTATCTCTCGACACGGCCGCTAGCAGATGCAAAGAATTCCGCACGCCAAGCGCAAAGGAGAATCGGCATGAGCAGCGCCTATCCCGAAGTCTACCTGGTGCGACACGGGCAGACGGAATGGAGCCTTTCCGGCCGGCATACCGGCCGCACGGATATCCCATTGACCGCCGCCGGCGAACAAGCCGCCCGCAAAGTGTCAGCTCGCCTGCCAGCCATCGATTTCGCTGCCGTCTGGTCAAGCCCATCCCAGCGCGCACAAAATACCTGCACGCTCGCCGGCTTCGGCGACCGTCGCGTCGTCAAGGACGATCTGGCGGAATGGGACTACGGCGCCTATGAAGGCATCACCACCAAGGCGATCCTGGCGGAGCGGCCAGGCTGGCAGGTCTTTCGCGACGGCTGCCCGAATGGCGAGACCGCGGCCGATGTCGGCGCACGCGCCGACAGGATCATCAGCGAGCTTCGCGCCATCAACGGCCCCGTCCTGATCTTCTCGAGCGCCCATTTCCTGCGCGTCTTCGCCGCTCGCTGGGTCGGCCTGCCGCCGGAAGGTGGTGCGCATCTGGTGCTCGACACCACAAGCATCAGCGTACTTGGCTACGAGCATGATCTGACCGAGCCGGTCATCCGCCGCTGGAACGAAATCTGACGGCTTCGCATCACCACTAGTAAATCGAGCGGCCCACGGCCGCTCGATGCTTCTCAAGAACTAGATCTTCAGCCACCTACCAGGCCTCGAGGCCCAGCAGCTTCTCGCCAAGCGGCGTCAGCTTCGCCGTGGTCGCATTGTGCTTTTCCCATTCGCGGGGATCGCCGGGAAAGGCGTCGCGCTTCGGGGAGTCCAGTTCCCGCCAAAGGCGGATGCGTTCCTCGCGCTCGGTGACATTGTCGTATTCTGCCGGATGCATGGAAATGTATTGCGCCATGCGAACGCGGTTGTCGGAATGGTTTGGGCGGACGCCATGCGCGAGTAGCGAATTGAAGATCATCAGATCGCCAGGTTCCATGTCGATGTTGACGACCGACAGGCCCGTCATGTCGGGATGCATCGGATCGCGATCCTCGGGCTGCGTCTTTTCCCATCGATCGAAATGCTCGAAGAGTTCCGGCACGCACTGGAAGCCGCCGACGTCGCCATCCTGCTTCTTCAGGCTCAAGACGGCCTGGACACCGATGGGCATCGGACGGATCGAGGTGTCGACATCCCAGTGGATGAAGCCGTTCGGATTGCCCTTCACCTTCTTCGGCGGATTGAGATTGGCGCGATCGATAGTGACCCACAGATCCTCGCGATCCCAAATGTCGACGAAGACATCGTAGATGCGCTTTTCCATACGGTTGTCCCAGAGATACTGGTGATTGTAAATCTCCAGCATGCCAGTGTTGTTGAGCTCCTTCATCTTGTGCTCGCGCCGCTGCGGCGCATACCAGGTCGACGGGTCGCTCGGATCCTTCTCGTCAAAACGCCAGAGAAGCTCGACAAGCCGTTCAACATTCGCCTGCGGCACAGCCTGGCGAACGATCACATAGCCCTTGGTGATCCAATGCTGCCAATCTTCCATCGACAACACCCTGAGCGGCAATGTCTTCTGGATATCCTTCAGTTGCGTCGTGACTGCGGAAGCGGTCGGGTGAGCATCTCTTTTCAAGGCTGGCTGCATCTGTTTCCTCCATCTGGCTACCCCTTTGATTTCGGGTGACGCAAATGTTGTAGCTGCATTCGCTACCATCATGTTGCCCGGCCATGGCCAATTCTGATACTATTCCGGCCTTCGTTATCTTATGGACGCGCTATGAGGTCCTATCTCGAAGTCCTGTCTCGGCCACCAGAGGCATCATGGAGCATGCTGAACCGCAGGCTGGACGATTGCATTCCCTTCCAGTGGCATCATCATCCGGAGTTCGAACTGACCCTGACGCTGAACTCGATCGGCCAGCGCTTCATCGGCGATCACAGCGGCGAATATGAAGACGGCGATCTCGTTCTGGTCGGCCCCAACCTGCCGCACAGCTGGGTCTCACGCGCCAAAATCGAGGAGAAGAAACCGCACATCGCGCTCGTGCTCTGGTTCCATCGCGATTGGCTGTTGCAGATGACGGGCGGAGCCGTTGAATTTCGACCCATCGAGGCAATGCTGCGGCGTGGCGATAACGGCCTTCACTTTTCGAATGATGTCGCCGCAGCCGTGCGGCCAGCCTTCGAGACGATCTTCGAAAAGCCGCCAGTCGAACGCCTTCTGTCACTGCTCGGTATTCTCGTCACAGTGGCGGAGGACCGGCAGGCAATACCACTCGCCAGCACGCCCGCTCAAGCGCCGGACGCCAGGGAAAGCCGCGAACGCATCGACCGCGTGCTGACGCATATGCATCTTCACTATGCCCGTGCGATCAGCCTCGGCGAGCTGGCGGATATCGCCGCGCTCAGCGTCTCCGGCCTGCATCGCATGTTCCGGCGCCACACTGGCGTGGCCATTTCCGACTATCTGATGCGCATGCGCATCGGCGACGCATGCGCCCGCCTCTCTTCCACGGAGCAGGCCATTCATCACATCAGCGATGCCGCCGGCTATGCCTCGCTTGCCAACTTCAACCGGCAATTCAAGGCGCTGAAAGGCATGACGCCGCGCGAATACAGGGCCATGTTCGTCAGCCGCTGACGGATGAAGTCGCCAGCGCATTTGCGATTCTCGCCGCCGCCGCGTCCGCCCCCTCAGCGTCCATTCGGGCGATACCGAACAGCAGGCCAGGCCGCGCCGGCCCCAGGTGCAGCGACGACATCGCCCGCAGCGCGAAGCCGTGAGCATTGACGCTACGCATCGCCGCAAGGTCATCGACAGTTTCATCCCGGAACCAGCTTGCCAGTTGCAGCCCTCCCGTCCCGGCACCGACGCAAAGCCACTCGCCGCAATGGCTGTTGAGGGCGGCAACGGAAGCTGCCATGCGCTCGGCATAAACACCATTCATGCGGCGCAGATGGGCGCGAAAACGCCCCTCGCGGATAAAGTCGGCAAGCGCCGCCTGAATATGAACCGGCACGATCGCGCCTCTCAGCCGCTGCGCCGCCTCGACGGACGCCACCAGCCTTGAAGGCACCACGGCGTAGGCGACGCGCAGCCCGGGCGCGAGGGTTTTGGAAAACGTGCCGAGATAGGCGACAACCTCCCCGCGGTCGATCCCTTGCAACGCGGCAATCGGGCGAGACTCATATTGAAATTCGCTGTCGTAGTCGTCCTCGATCACGATCGCACCCCTAGTGCGCGCAAATTCGAGCAATGCAAGGCGACGGGAAAGGCTCATCGTTACGCCGGTCGGGTATTGGTGCGACGGCGTGACATAGATGAGCCGTGGCGGCGGCCCGACCGCACGCCCGATGTCGATACCCTCGGCATCGCAAGGGACAGGTACCATCATCGCGCTTGCCATCCGGAACAATGCGTGAGCCGTAGCATAGCCCGGATCCTCGATCCAGGCGACGCCGTCATTCGGATGGTCTGCCCAAAGCAGAACGCTGGTCAGCAGATTGATCGCCGCACCCGTTGTCGGAACGATCACGACCTGTTCGGGCCTTGCAATCACGCCGCGCGTCGTTGCGATGTGGTCGAGGATCGCTTCCCGCAGCTCGCGGATGCCACCATGCGCGCCGTAGCCGAGATCGTGTACCCGCAGCGAACGGCCGCGCGCGCCGAGATACCGTGCCCAGGCCGCATGGGGAAAAGCCTCGACATCGGGAACCCCGGGTTCGAACAATCCCCCGGTGGCGAACTCCGTGGCCTGAGGCAGCTTGGACCTGAGCGTCACGGACTGCCCCAGCAACGGTGACGGAAACGCCGAGACCCGGGTCGCGGCCCCTGTCGTCGACTGCAGATAGCCTTCCGCTTTCAAGCGGTCATAGGCGCTGACGACAGTCGAACGCGCGACACTGAGAGCATTCGCCAACGCCCGCGTTGAAGGCAGGCGCTGTCCCGCCGCCATTTGGCCATGCAGGATACGATCGCGCACCACGCGATAGACTTGCCCCTCAAGATCGCCGGCGGCACGGTCGATATCGGCCCATTGCACCACGGATACCATGAGGCCTCAACTGGTCTGCTAAAAATTGAAAAACTGGCTGTTTATATCATACCTCTTTGCTGACAGAGATCAATGGTACAACGGAGAAGAGCCCATGAGCGATCAGCTGCCACCATCAACAGCGGACTACCCCACCACAGAACGGACACGCGTGCGGCGAAGCCCGAAACGTGGCACCCATGCCCGCGCGGACGTCCATGCCATTCTGGATGCCTCGCCCCTCTGTCATGTCGGCTATGTCATCAACGATGCCCCCTATGTGACGCCGACCCTGCATTGGCGCGAAGGCGATTATGTCTACTGGCACGGCTCCTCCGCCAGCCGCTTCCTGCGTGCTGCCGAGGACATGCCGGTTTGCCTGACCTGCAGCATCATGGATGGCTATGTGCTTGCCCGCTCCGCCTTCAATCATTCGGTCAACTATCGCTCGGCGATGGTCTTCGGTACGGCTCGGCTGGTCGACGATCCCGACGAAAAGAACCATGCTCTGCGCCAACTCATCGAGGATCTGTTTCCCGGACGGTGGGACAGCCTGCGGCCGATGACCACGCAGGAGGTCAAGGCGACATCGGTGCTGCGGATGAAGATCGACGAAGCCACCGCCAAGGTCCGCAACGCTCCGCCGGGCGACATCGACGAAGCGGACTATCCGGTATGGGCCGGCGTATTGCCGATAACAAGCCATCTGGCAACGCCGGAAACCGCGCCCGGCATGCCCAGCAATATTGAGCTACCACAAGCGCTGGTAGACCTGATAGCATCAGGTCGAATTCGCTGACCTGCATTCGAAGACCAAAGGACGTTAATATGGATCTTGCCAACTGGAGCGGCGTGTCTCGCCCCGAACGGACCACCCTCGAAGGTCGCTATGTCAGGATCGAGCCGCTCGATCCGACACGCCATGGTACCGAGCTGTTTGCCTCGGCTCAGGCCCCCGGCGCCGACGATCGCTTCCGCTATCTCTTCGAAGACGCTCCAGCCGATTATGCAGCCTTTTCTCCCTGGCTTGAGAAAGCCTCCTCCGGCACCGATCCCCTGTTCTTCGCAACGATCGATAAGCGAACCGGCCGTGTCGAGGGCCGGCAGGCATTGATGCGGATCGACAGCACGCATGGCGTCATCGAGATCGGAAGCATTCTCTGGGGGCCGGCGATCGCCCGCAGCCGGGTAACGACCGAAACGCTCTATCTCTTCGCATCCTACGTCTTCGACACGCTCGGATATCGCAGATTCGAGTGGAAGTGCCACAATCTCAACGAGCCGTCGAAGCGCGCCGCCCAACGTTTCGGCTTCACCTTCGAGGGTATCTTCCGCCAGCATATGGTCGCAAAGGGCAAGAACCGGGACACAGCCTGGTTTGCCATGATCGATGCCGACTGGCCGAAGCTGAAGGCCGGCTATGAGCGCTGGCTGGATCCAGCGAATTTCGACGAGGCCGGCCGACAGAAGACCAAACTGACATTTGGGTAGACCAGTAGGCAGCGGTTCTCGCTACACAGGCTTGCGAAAATAAACGACGCGCTGGGTTTCCACGAAGCCAAGCGCGGCATGAAATGCATGGCTTTCGAGATTGTCGATCAGCGCATCGGAAGCAAATTCGAAACAGCCGGCTGCCCTTCCCCAGCCGGCAACGGCCTGACAAAGCGCGCTGGCCACACCCTTGCGTCGATCCTCTTGGCGAACATAGGTTCCCTCGAGAAACAGAACTGGTGAGGTTTCACAGCCGTTGACGTAATCGTGCCGTAATGTCGCTTCTGCAAAACCGACAGCATGGCCCAGAGCATCGATCGCGACAAACCCAACACTGCCCTCAGCCGAACAAATCTCTTCGATCTCGGAGCGATGATATTCGAGCGAACGATGGGGCCAAAGCTCGGCGCGCAAACGCGCCCAGGCATCCCAATGCAGATCTCCAGCAACCTCTATCCACATGCCAATACCCCCTCAACGTTTTTGCAGACGGCCAGTGAGGCCGGAAAATTTCACTTTCGACTCCACAATCATCGCGCTACATAACGCGCTTGCTCACGCGAAAATTATTCGATGACCAATATCTGAGGACGATGGCATGACATTTCAAAGCAGTTCGCGTCTTTACGCTGCTGTTTCAGCCCTTCTATGGCCAGCGATCTTCTGCGGCGCTTTGATTGGCGCTTATTTTGCCTTCGCATCGAACATGCATCTCCTCTGGTTCAATGTCACCTACCTCTCGACCGTTGCAGTGATCGCGCTTTTCGAGCGACTGATGCCCTACGAGAAAACCTGGCAGAAGCGCGATGGCGAAACTTTCAACGATATCGCCCATACGATGCTGAGCAAAGGGGGCGTGCAAATTGCCGCCGCCATCGGCACGTCCTTCCCCATGGCGGTGGCGACCGTCGCGCAGCCGGTGCTGAGCTATCACTCACGCTTCTGGCCGGACCAGTGGCCGATGATCTTCCAGGTGGCTCTCGGCCTCGTCATCGCCGAGTTCGGCCTCTACATGGCGCATCGCCTCGCCCATGAGCATTTGTCGCTTTGGCGCTTTCATGCGCTGCATCACAGCGTCGAGCGGCTTTGGGTCATCAACACCGGCCGCTTCCATATCATCGACTCGCTGTTCAAGATCGCGCTCAGCCAGATTCCGCTCTACCTGCTCGGCGCGCCGCTGCCTGTCTTCTTGTGGATCGGCGCGGTGACAGCCACCATTGGCCTGCTCACCCACTGCAATGTCGATATGCGCACCGGCCCGCTCGACTGGATATTCTCAACGCCGCGCCTGCATCGCTGGCATCATTCCAAGCTGCTTTCGGAGGGCAATACGAACTACGGCGAAAATCTTGTGATCTGGGATCAGCTCCTCGGCACTTTCTACAATCCGCCGCGCCCTTCCTCCACAGATATCGGCATCACCGGTAAGGTCGCCAAGGGCTTCCTCGCCCAGATCGCGCAGCCCTTCTCCAAGAAGGGCCGCAAGGAAATCATCGGCAAGAAGCCCAAGGAGCTCATTCTAAAGGAAGAGCAAGCGGCAAAGGCTGCAGCAGCAGCGGCCCGGCGCGACGGCAGACCAATGCGCAAAAGCAGCTAGAAATACGCGGCACTGGAACGTCGGGAGGTGTCGGCCGAACCTCCCGTCGGTCCGCCCCGCTTGCACTGTGGATAGCAACATTCCGAAAAATTTCGACCCGACAACGCACGCAATTGCGTTTCAAACCGGGAAGATATTGTCATTTAACGTGTATTGAAAAAGCCCCCCCAGGGGATTACCTAGGTCCACGCAAATTGTTCGTGATGAAAGATTAGGAAAATCATTGAGATGGAAGGGAGGTTCAGCACAGAATACCTCAAGCAACTTCATAGAATATTTTATGTTTCTAGAGAAATAGACCGCCTTGAGCGAGAACTCATCAAGCAAGGCATAGCACATTTCCATGTTTCCGGCGCCGGACATGAGTCGACGGCGTTGCTCAACGAATTCCTCCAGGAAGACGACTGGCTGCACCTTCACTATCGCGACAAGGCACTGATGCTGGCGCGCGGCATGCCAATTCGCGAATTTTTCTCAAGTCTTCTCGCCACCGCCAATTCCCATTCCGCCGGCCGGCAGATGAGCGCACACCTTTCATCGCGCGCGCTCAACATCACGTCGATCGTCGGCCCCGTCGGCAACAATGCGTTGCACGCAGCCGGCGTCGGCGCGGCGCTGAAAAACAGATCCGGCAAGCCGATCGCGATCTGTTGCGTCGGCGACGGCACGACCCAGCAGGGCGAGTTTGTCGAAGCTGTGGCCGAGGCCGTACGCAACCAGTCCCCGGTCGTCTTCGTCATTGAAGACAATAGCTTCTCGATCTCCACACGGACGAGTAAGCAGACTTTCTTCGATCTGCCCGGTGGCCCCGCCTCGTCGTTTTACGGCGTAGACATCATTCGCACTGACGGCGATGATCTCACAGCCTCGCGTGAGGCTTTCCGCAAGGCCGTTCGCCAAAGCCGCGAGAGCCGCGCACCGAGCATCGTGCTGCTCAATGTTGAGCGCCTGTCCGACCACACCAACGCCGACGATCAGAAGACTTACCGCACAACACTGGAGATCGAAGCGAGCTCCACCCGCGATCCGCTTCCCAATCTGCGCGCACTGTTGAAAGATGCCGGCATCAATGCCGGCGAGCTTGAAAGGATCGAGCAGGAGCTGACGGCCGAGGTGCAGGTCGAGGCCAACCTCGCCCGCAAGGAAGATGCGCCCAAGGTCGAGCCGGAAGCAAAGGCTCCCTACCCCGCATCATTCGGCAAAGCGGCGGAATATCGCGGCGACGAGCGCGAAGCGACACTGACGATGCGCGAGGCATTGAACGACGTGCTGGAACGCCAGCTCGCCGCCAATCCCGATGTCGTGCTGTTCGGCCAGGATATCGAAGATCCAAAGGGCGACGTCTTCGGCGTCACCCGTGGCCTCAGCACGAAATATCCAGACCGTGTGCGCAATGCCGCGCTGACGGAATCGACGATCGTCGGAACCGCCGTCGGTCGCGCACTTGCGGGGCAGCGTCCTGTCGCCTTCCTGCAGTTCGCCGATTTCCTGCCGCTCGCCTACAACCAGATAGTCTCGGAAATGGGCAGCATGTTCTGGCGCACGAATGGCGCCTGGGAAGCCCCCGTCATCCTGATGGTCAGCTGCGGCGGCTACAAGCCAGGCCTCGGCCCGTTCCACGCTCAGAGCTTCGAGAGCTTGCTGGCGCACACGCCCGGTATAGACGTCGTCATGCCATCCAGCGCCGGCGACGCTGCCGGTCTGCTCAATGCCGCCTTCCAATCCCGGCGCCCCACCGTCTTCATGTATCCCAAGGCGGTGCTCAATAATTCCGACGGCCGCACCTCGCCCGACCTCGACAAGCACTTCGTCCACCCCGGACTTTCGCGCCATGTGGCGCGCGGCCGGGACCTGACGCTAGTCAGCTACGGCAATACCGTCTCCCTCTGCGCCAATGCGGCCAAGGCTTTCGAAGCCCAGGGCTTTTCCGTTGAGGTGATCGACCTTCGCTCGATCTCACCCTGGGACGAAAAAGAGGTATTGGCCAGCGCCCGGCGCACGCGCCGCCTGATCGTCGTCCATGAAGACAACCGCACCGTCGGCATGGGCGCAGAAATCGTTGCTACGGTTACCGAAAAGACCGATGTTCCGGTGGTCGTGCGCAGGCTTGCCCGCTCGGATGCCCACGTCCCGTTCAATTTTCGCAATCAGCTCGAGACCTTGCCGTCCTACAGCAAGCTTGTGGATCTGATGGCCGAAGTTCTCGAATGCGAAGTGACCTGGCACGAAGAGGACGACAGCGGCCCGACTGCCGCCATCAAGGCAATCGGCTCCGGCCCGGCCGACGAAAACGTGCTGATCACCGATCTGCTGGTCAAGCCCGGCGACACGATCGAAGTTGGCCAACTCGTGGCAGTCGTCGAGGCAACGAAGGCCTCGGTTGAGATCTGCGCCAACATCGGCGGCGTCGTGCAGGAAGTCTTCGCCAGGGTCGGCGATCAGATCGCCACCGACAGCCCGCTTCTGACCGTCGACGCAAACCGTGAGAGCAGCGAACGCAACTTCGCACTTGCCTCGGAAGTCCAGAACAAATTCGTGCTGCGTCGCCTGAAATCGCATGCCATCCCGACGCTACGCCGCCATTCCGGCAGTTTCTCGGAGATCGCGGTCAGCGGCATCGGCTATGCGACAGGCGGGCGCCGCGTCGCCAACGAAGACATCATCCATCACTGGCCGAACCGGCGCGCGGAAGAGATCTTTGCCTTGACCGGCATCAAGAGTCGCTACTGGGTTGCTCCGGGCGAAGGTACGCTTAGCCTTGCGACCAAGGCCGTGCGCGATCTGCTTCGCCAGACCCAGATGACAATCCACGACATCGATCTGGTCATAGCCGCAACGGGCACGCCTGATATCGCGACGCCGTCGCTCGCAAGCCGCGTTGCCGTCGCCGTCGCGGAAGACGGCGTCCGGCCATCTCTGGCCGCTTACGACATGGGCGCTGCCTGCTCCGGTTATCTTTACGCTCTGCAGCAAGCCTATGATTTCATTGCACAGCAGAACGACGCGAAGGTGCTGATCGTCACCTCCGAGGTCCTGTCGCCGCTGCTCGACATGAAGGATTTCTCCACTGCCATCCTATTCGGCGATGCCGCAACCGCAAGCCTGGTGACGACCCGCGAAATGGCGCGCAACCCCATATTCGCGGCAAGCCGTCCCACCATCAGCGGGCGGCCCGAGCCGGGCGATCTTCTCTATGTACCGCTGCCGGATGATGGCGTCATCGCAATGAATGGCCGCACGGTTTTCACCGAAGCCGTGCACTCCATGTCCCGGTCGATCGAGGATGCCTGCGTCGATGCCGGCATCGAGCTTGCCAATCTCGATCTGCTCGTGCCACATCAGGCCAACCAGCGCATCATCGACACCATCGCCAAGCGCAGCGGTCGTCCCGCTCTGAGCGTGATCGAGAACTACGGCAACACCAGCTCTTCGAGCATCCCGCTCGCCATGATGCATGTCGCCCATGAACGATCCGAGCCCCTCAACCTGGGCCTCGTCGCTTTCGGCGGCGGCATGACCTCAGGCGCGGCGATCGTCCGCACGATCAAGTAGTCAGCCCTTAGACCTCAATCCGAAAACGATGCTTCGCCCTGACCGGGGCGCGGCACCGGCTGGATGCGGCCATGTTGGGGAGCAACTTCCACACAAACGGGAGTTGCTATCGGCTGCGATCTTCCATAGAGAGCGCGAAGCATCAAGTTTCTGCAACTTATGCGGCCCATCTTTCATTACAATTCATTCATGTTTGCTGATGCAAGCCCTTGAAAAGCACTTGAGCGGTGCTTTACTTGAGATGCATGGCTAAGACACCCACTCCATCGCACGCAACGGATCTGCGGTATGAACTCGCGCCCGATGCAGAGGCACAACAGGCGATGGATGAGACCTTCGCCGCATATAGGCAGATGATGACACTTTTGGCAGAGATCGTTCCGGACAGAGCCGGTTCGAACCTCGTCAGGCTTCATGACCTTGCCTATGAAACCATCCGCGAACGCACCGCTTTGCCCGCGCGCCTCGTGACGCTCGGCCTGCGGGACTTTGCGGCAGGCCGAGGGGCGTTGACGGCGATCAACCGTCTGCCCCTCGACGAGAAGCTTTTTGCCATCAAGGGTCCATCGGACCTGACAATCTCGACGGTGCGCGGCCGGTTTGCCGTGCCCTTCGACGTGGCCGGTTATTTCAAGGGCTGGGAGAGCGTCTTTCCCGCCTATTTGATCGCCGATGACGGCCGCTACGAGATTCACATCGGCGTAACGCCCAACTCCCCTCGAACGGAGGAAAACATCATGACGAATGAAGGCATTCTTTCCCGCATGGGACGGCTGATCGCCGGCCTCGCCAACACCGCCATCGACAAGGTGGAAGGCGCGAACAAGATCGCAGTCATCGAACAAGCGCTGCGGGAGATCGATGCGGCCGCAGACGAAGCTCGCGCCGACCTGGGCAAGGCGCGCGCCGAGGAATATCGCATCCAGAGCCGCCGTACTGAAATTGCCGATAACCTCTCAGCCCTCGACGAGAAAATACGGCTCGCCGTTTCCGCCGATCGCGACGATCTCGCCAAGGCCGGCGTAGCCCGCCAGATCGACCTGGAAGCCCAGATCGCCGCGCTTGACAAGGCGCTGGCGGATTCCCACGAGCAGATCGACGAGGGCCAGAAGGCGCTGCAAGCCATTCTCGCCACACGCCGCGAGGCAGAAGCACGGCTCGTGGACTTCAAGCGCAGCGTCGCCCGTCATGCGCCGGAGGAGACAAGCGGTGGAAAATCACATGTATCGCCCAGCATCGGCGCAGCTCGCGCGGCGTCGGCAGTTTCTCGCCTGACGGGCGTACCGGCAGGCGAGCCCACCACCAGTGCCGAGCTCGATGAGCTCGACCGCCTGCACCGGGAGCAGGCTATAGAAGCACGCCTTGCCCGCTTCAAGGCCAATGGCCAGTAAACGATGCATCTGTTTCTCGCACCCGAATGTGTGCCTTTTGCCATTGCGGCAATGATCCTGATCGGACTGACGGCAATCGAAATCCTGTCGATGCTGCTCGGCTTCTCGCTGAGCGAACTCATCGGTAAGCCGCATTTCGATGGTCACGATGGTGCGCTCGCCGGCCTGCTCTCCTGGATCAATATCGGCGGCGTGCCGCTGCTGATCCTGATCATGCTGCTGCTCGGCATGTTTGCCATCACCGGCTTCGCCGTGCAGACGGTCGCCGACAGTATTTCTGCACCACTGCCGGCAATCGTCGCGGTCATTCCCGCCACGGTTCTGACCATTCCGCTGGTAAGAGGCTCAACCCGCACCATCGCGCGGCTCATTCCACGCGATGAAACCTATGCCGTCGACAGCGCCGATTTCGTCGGACGCACCGGCACAGTCACCATCGGCCCTCTGGACCAGGGCCTGCCCGGCCGCGTCAGCGTCAAGGATGCCTTCGGCAATTGGCATCAGCTGCGAGCCAGCGCCGCCAAGGGCGAAGGTCCGTTGCCGATCGGCGCCAAAGTCCTGCTTGTCGACCGCAAGGCCGACATCTTCATCGCAGTTTCCGCCCCATCGGACCTTGTGGAGTCCGGTGATAAATCCTCCACGGAGCAACCTTCATGACCGACCTTTACGACCTTATCGTTCCCGCAGGCATCGGCCTCGTCCTGATCCTCGGGATCGGCTTTGTCCTCGCCTCGCTCTATGTCCGCTCAAGCCGCGATGAAGCCTATGTGCGGACCGGCCTCGGTGGCCAGAAAGTCGTTCTCGACGGCGGTTCTGTGGTGCTGCCGATCTTCCACTCAATCGCTCGCGTCAACCTCAAGACCCTGCGCCTGGAAGTTCAGCGCGGCGAAAACGACGCGCTGATCACCAAAGACCGCATGCGCGTCGACATCGGTGCCGAGTTCTACGTCCGTGTCAAGCCGGACAGCTCGTCCATCGCGCTTGCCGCCCAGACACTCGGCAGCCGCACCAACGACAGCGAGCAACTGCGCCAGCTGATCGAGGCAAAGTTCGTCGACAGCTTGCGCTCGGTCGCAGCCACGATGAATCTCGATGCACTGCAGGAACAACGCATGGATTTCGTCAAGGCAGTGCAGGATGCCGTTGGCTCCGACCTGCAATCCAACGGTCTCGAACTAGAATCGGTGTCGCTTACCCGCCTCGACCAGACCGATATCAAACACTTCAATGCCAACAACTTCTTCGACGCCCACGGTCTTGCCGCGCTCACCCGCGTCACCGAAGCCCGTAAGAAGGAGCGCAACGAGGTCGTCCGCGATACCGAAGTCGCGATCGCCCAGAAGGACCTCGAGGCTCGCCAACAGTCCCTCACCATCGAGCGGACGAAGCGCGAGGCCGAGCTGAACCAGCAGCGCGACATCGCCAATAAGTCGGCCGCTACCCGCGCCGAAACCGCACAGCAGGAACAGGCAGCCAAGCGCGCGGAAGAAGAAGCCCGCATTGCGGCCGAACAGGCGATCGCAGAACGCGAGGCGGCTGCAAAGCAGGCCCGCGAATCCGCCAACATCGACTCAACCCGGGCCGTGCAGCAGCGCGATACCGAAGCCCGGCGCGACATTCAGATCGTCGCCCAGGAAAGCGCCATCGCGGTCTCCAACAAGAGCCGTGAGGAGTCGGAAGCCAAGGCCAAGGCAGAGGCTGCCCGCGCACTCGCCATCGCTGCCGAAGAAAAGGTCGGCACCGCCAAGGCTGTTGAGATCGCAGAACGTGAAAAGCAGATCGCCGTGATCGACGCGCAAAAGCGCGCTCAGACCCAGGCGACCGCCGTTACGATTGCAGCAGAAGCCGAAAAGCAGGCAGCCATCGACCAGGCAGATGCCATCAAGACGCTGGCAACCGCCGATGCCGATGCCGCGATCATCAAGGCCAAGGGTATTCTCGAAACCGGTAAGGCAACGGCTGAGAGCGAAGCGCTGCTCAACGAAGCCCGCAACAAGCTCAGCCCCGCCATCATCGAGTTCGAGATCACCCGCGAGCGCATCCGCATTGTGCCCGCCGCCCTTGCCGAAGCGGTCAAGCCTATCGAAAAGATCTCCGACATCCGCATCTTCGACACCGGCGGCATGCTCGGCCGCAACAACGGCGGCACGAATGGTGGCAACGGCGTCGGCCTCGGCGAAGGGCTTGCCGGTCAGCTTCTCTCCTACCAGGCCAACAAGCCGATCCTCGACCGCCTGCTCAAGGAAGCCGGCTTCGACGGCGACAACGCCATCTCGGCGCTTCTCGGCAAGCTCGACGGGAAGTCCGCGGCAGCCGAGCCGGAGGAAGAAGACTATGAGGAAGAGGGAGAGGACGCGAGCAAGCCTGCCTGACGCCGGCCTCTGATCGACAAAATGAAACCCCGGAATCTTCGCTGATTCCGGGGTTTTGTTAAATCAAACAGCCGATGAAATCAGGGCTTCGGACGGTTTCTGAACGCCTCGGCTTCGGCGTAGAACTTCTTTTCCCATTCCTTGTGATTATCGAGGCCTTCCTTGATAAAAGGCGTGAAGATCGCCAGGTTCATCAAGGCCCAGTTGACGATGCGGGCCGGGAATTTCAGCGGCTTGACGAAATCGACAAAGAGGACGACGCGGGTTTTGTCGGAATGGTTCCAGGCCTCGTGCTCATAGGCGTCATCAAAGATCAGCGCCTTGCCTTCCTGCCAATGACACACCTGCTTGTCGACGCGGATAGCAAGCTTGTCGTTCGGCTCCGGCACGATGAGGCCGAGATGCAGGCGTAGCACACCGTTATACGGGCCGCGATGCGCGGGAAGATGCTTGCCCGGCTCGAAGATCGAGAACATCGCCGTGGTCAGGCCGGGGATCTTCTGTACGGCAGCCCAGGTATTCGGGCACGCCTTGATGTTCTGCTCGGACTTCACGCCGAAACCGAGGAGGAAGAAGGTCTTCCAACGGGTGTCGGTCGAAATCGTCTTCACATCGGTCGAGATGTCCTGGAAGGTCGGAAGCTCGCTCTGGCGCAGCAACACCTTCTCAAGCTCCGCACGGATCGCCGGATAATCCTTCTCGATCTCGGCAGCCCAGGGGAAGGTTTTGGTGTCATAAACAGGCGGGTTGCCAAGCTTGGCGTATTTCAGATTGAGTCCCTCAGCCCAGGCGACGATGCCCATGAAGAAGCGCGTCATCGCGCTCGCGCGCTCCATGGGCGCGATCCCGGCCGTGCCAAAAGTCTGTTCCGGAGTATGCGATTCGTTGGAAGTGGGAGCAGGTGCGCTCAAGGAACTCTCCGTCATGTCTGTCTTTAAGGGCTGTCCAGGGAGGAAATCTTCGCCAACGGAATCTGCATGCAAATCCCTAGGAGGCAACAGGCTTGAAGCTTGGGATATCAGTCTGTCCCTTCCCGATTGACACCCGACTCCTTTGTTATGCGGTGATCTTAATAATCAATTATATGAGTTGAATAGTCGAATTTCGCAAGAGAGCCCGTTCGCAACGAACGGCGGTTCATCCTGGGACGAATCTCCAGCAATTCTCGTGTGCCATTCACCTCAGAATCGGCAGAAATGCGGCGAAATCTGCCGAGCTCCATCACTATGTAGTTTGAGCCTGAATTATTAGCCGGACAATTGCAAGTCCAGCAATTAACGCACAGATAGATAGGAAAACGGACGGGGCGATATAGGCAATTGCCGGCGCCCACTGACCGCGTTCCCAAAGCAGGACGCTCTCCAATGCGAAGGTCGAAAACGTCGTGAACCCGCCCAGGATGCCTATGGTGAGAAACAGCCGCACCTCCTGCGACACACCGCCGAGGAAGGAGAAATACTCCGTCAGCAATCCCATGAGGAAGGCCCCGAGGACATTGATGACAAGGGTGCCCAAGGGAAACTCCCCACCGAGCAGACGGTCGGCAACTTCATTGATGCCAAGGCGGAAGGCGCCGCCGACCCCGGCACCGACAAACACGATGAAATGGAGCACGCCAATCTCCAGCCTTCGTTACATCAAGCCTTTTCGATCTTATGGGTATCTTCCCGCTGCGCCGTCAGGTTGCCATCGCGAATATGTCTCAGTTGTGCATCCGCAGGAAGCGGTCCTGAGGCTGCGCTCTTTGCGATGCCAAGCCGCTGCGCCAGATAGATGCTGGTATGGCCGCTGCAGATGTAGGCAAGGAAGCAGGCGACAGCGAGATAGACGGTATGGGTCGCGCCGAAGAGCTCGATGCCCATGATCATGCAGGCCAGCGGTGTATTCGTCGCCCCGGCAAAGACGGCGACAAAACCCAATCCGGCGAAGAGATCGGCCGGGGCCCCGAGGACGGAGGCAAGGGCATTGCCGAGCGCAGCACCAATGAAAAACAGAGGCGTCACCTCGCCGCCCTTGAAGCCGGCGCTCAGTGTAACGATGGTGAAGACCGCTTTCCAGAACCAGCTCCAATAGTCGACATGGGCGGGATCGAAGAAGCCGAGGATCGTCGCATCGCCGGGGTTGGGCGACCAGACGCCAAGCCCCAGATATTGTCGGGTTCCGAGCAGGTAGACGAGGCCGATCAATATCGCGCTGGCAATAACGGGCCGCAGCGGCGCATAGGCGCAGAGCCGCTTGAACGCCGCCGACGCCCGATGCGAGACCTCGCTGAAACAGCGGGCGGCCAGACCGAAGATCACGCCGGCTATGCCGACCTTGAGAAGCAGCAACGCATCCAGATGGAAAGTGCCGGCCGGAGTGCCTGCAAGATAGCCGATCTGATACTGGATATGCTCGATACCCCACGCGTGGCAGGTCCAGTCCGCCGCGATCGCTGCCGCAAGGCTCGGGATGAGCGCTTCATATTGCACTCGCCCGATCGTCAGCACTTCGAGCGCAAAGATCGCCCCGGCGATCGGCGTGCCGAAAACCGCACCGAAACCGGCGGCGATACCCGCCATGAGAAGCACGCGGATCTCGGCATGACTGAGCCGAAAAACCTTGGCAAAGGCGCTGGCAATACTGCCCCCGAGTTGCACGGCCGTGCCCTCGCGCCCCGCCGAGCCGCCAACCAGATGCGTCAGAACGGTGGATACGAGAATGAAGGGCGCCATGCGCAGCGGCACGCCACCGCCCGGCTCATGGATCTGGTCGACAATCAGATTGTTGCCGCCTTCGGAACCGCGGCCGAAGCGCTGGTAAACCAGCACCATCAGAAAGCCCGCAACCGGCATCAGGAAGATCAGCCAGGGATGGTCGAAGCGCGTTGCCGTCGCCTTGTCCAGGCTCCACAGAAACAGGGCACAGAGCGAACCGACAACGACAGCCATCGGCGCGACCAGGAGGATCCATTTGAACAGACTGCGAAATTGCTGAAAGCGATGCTGAAAATAGGCGGATGCGGACATCAGTTTGCCCCTCCCGCGAAGCCATACCGAGGTCTTGCGGGGATACCGGATGGGGGATAGGATTGGGTTGACGGCAAGAAAAAAAGCACGACCCTACTCCTTCGCCTTCAGGCGGGTTGAGTAGGAGTCATCAGCTTCCCTGGAGAAATCAGAGCAGCGGTTCGGCCACCATGGCCCGGCAGAAATCCATTACCGTTGAGATTGCAATATAGAAATAGCCCCGCCGCTGTCAACGCACTACGACCAAGTACATCGTACACGACACCGTCAAACGGCTTTCGCGATCATCTCGATCGGTGCGAGCAATCCGCCTTCGACCGAGGTATTGACGTTGTTGCTTCGTTCACCGGCTTTCGGACCCATCAGTGCGCGGAATCCCTGGTCACGCGCGCCACCTGCGGCAGCCTTGGCACGTGCCTCGTGCGCCAGACGGATCGCCAGCGCGCTGCGATCCTGTTCCAGCTCCACCACCAAACCTGCCTCATCGAGCAGTCGACGATAGACATCGGGGCTGCGAACGAAACTGGTCTCCGGATCCATCGCCCAAGGCATTGGAAAGGGTAGCGCGCCATCACGCATCTGCATCACTTCATAGAGGCCGAAACGACCACCCGGCTTCAGGATGCGCCTGATCTCCGCGAACAGCTTCGCCTTGTCCTCGATGTTCATACCGACATGAATGAGTGTCGCGCGGTCGAAACTGCCGCTCTCGAAAGGCAGGGACAAGGCACTCCCCTGCTGGAAGGACACTTGCTCCGCCAGACCGCAACGGGCGGTCAGCGAATTGGCGACCTGAACGAATTCTTCGGTAAGATCGATACCCGAGACGACGCATCCATAGGTGTCGGCAAAATGGCGGGCAGGCCCGCCTAGCCCCGATCCGATATCGGCAAGCCGGAGGCCTACGGAAAGATCAAGATCGCGCGCAAGATCCACCGTGGCAGCATGGCGCCCCAGGTGAAACTCATCGACGCCGGCCAGATCGCGAATGCGCAGGTTGTCGATATCCCTACCGTTATCGGCAAGGGTTTGCAGGATCGCCGTTTCCAGCGATCCGCGTGTGTAATGGTTGGCAACTTTTTCCTCGGTAGACATGCACGCACTCCCAAGGCTTTGCCTGAAGGGTCTTAGGATATCAGACCTTCAGTTCGCGCCGCTCTGTTTCCGTCACCATGGCAAGATCCAGCACGCGCTGCAAGTTTGCTGCATGGCGGAAGCTCGGATCCTGACTGCTGCCCGTCATGACGGCTTCGGCGAAGCGCTGGTAATTGGTCGGGACCGGCGGCACCTCGATCACCTTCCACGTCGCCGTTTCGGTATCATCGCCAAGGCAGCCGCGCAGCTCGGAGCCGTTCGGGCTGTGGGTCACTTCCAGGCCGCCGCGCTCGCCATAGATGCGAAGCTTCAGCTCATTCAAGTGACCCGTTGCCCAGCGGCTCGCATGGACGACGCCAAGTGCACCGTTGGCGAAATCGACCGACATCGAAAAGCTGTCGTTGGCGTCGAGCGTATATTCGCCGATACGCTCACCAGGAGCCTTGGCGAATGTCTTCAGCCGAGCGAAGACGTGATCGATATCGGTCGCTGCGCCATAGGCGGCGAAATCGAGAATATGGATGCCGATATCGCCGAGAACGCCGTTCGAACCGTGCCCGGTCGATAAGCGCCACAGCCACTTGGACTCGCTGCGCCAGTCACCCCAGGCCTTGGAGACGAGCCAGCTCTGCAGGTAGGACGCCTCCACATGCTTGACCGTGCCGATCTCGCCCGAGATCACCATCTCGCGCGCCTTTTGCAGTTGCGCGACATTGCGATAGGTCAGGTTGACCATATTGACGACCCCTGCCCTTTCGGCAGCTTCCGTCATCTCCAACGCCTTCTCATAGTTCTCCGCGAGAGGCTTCTCGCAGAGAACATGTTTGCCGGCGGCAAGCAGCGGCAGAGTGGTCGGATTGTGAGCCTTGTCCGGCGTGACGTTTGTCACCGAATCAAATTCACCCCAGGCCAGTGCCTCGTCCAAGGACAGAAAGCGCTTCTTGATATCGAACGTATCGCAAAAGGCAGTGAGCCTTGTCGCATCCGTATCAACGGCGCCGACAATTTCGACGCCAGGAATGCGGGCGAAATGCTCTACATGGTTCTTCGCCATGCCGCCCGTGCCAACTACTATGAGACGCATGTGATACCTCAGCGATAACCGGCTTCGCCGGCCTGGTGCAGTCTCGGACCGCGTTCGACGATCGGCTCCAGTGCCTTCTCGACCGGCACGTTCGGCGCATCATGGATGCTGGCCTGCGTGCCGAGCGGGTTATGAGCCCATTTCACGGAATTGATCAGAACCTTGTGAACGGTGTCGTTGTGATAGGTCGGATAAGTCTCATGGCCCGGGCGGAAATAGAAGATGTTGCCGGCGCCACGGCGCCAGGTCATGCCGGAGCGGAAGACTTCCCCACCCTGGAACCAGGAAATGAACACGGTTTCCAGCGGTTCCGGAACGGAGAACTGCTCGCCGTACATTTCCTCATTTTCCAGCTCGAAATGCTCACCAAGGCCGGCTGCAATCGGGTGACGGGGATTGATGACCCACAGGCGCTCGCGTTCGCCCGCCTCACGCCACTTCAACGCGCAGGGCGTGCCCATCAGACGCTTGAAGATCTTGGAGAAATGGCCTGAGTGCAGGACAATGAGGCCCATACCTTCCCACACGCGCTTAGCAACTCGCTCGACCACTTCGTCGCTGACGGCGCCATGGTCTTTGTGGCCCCACCACAACAGCACGTCGGTATCCTTAAGCCGGGCTTCACTGAGACCATGCTCAGGCTCCTGCAACGTTGCAGTTGTTGCTTCGATACCAGCGTCGGCGTTCAGCGCCTTGGCGATGGTATTGTGCATGCCTTCCGGATAGATCTCGGCGACGACCTTGTTTGTTTGCTCGTGAATGTTTTCGCCCCATACGACGGCACGAATAGTCATTGCGGCACTCCTTTAATACCATTGGGTTTGAATAGTTTATGCATTCCAAAGCGCTTTGGGAAAACGCCGTAATACGAGCCTCGATCAACCCATCTATCGCAAGACATAGTTCGTCCAAAGCGTTTTGACAAAGGCAAAAATAACGATGGACAACACCTGTCTTTTCAGTGCGACACGGACTTTGAAAAGAGGTTGACGACCAGCACGCCGATGATGATCAGCGCCAGGCCAATGATGGCGGCAAGATCGAGCTTCTGCCGGAAAAACACCAGCCCGACTACCGAAATCAGCACGATGCCGAGTGCACTCCAGATGGCATAGGCTATGCCGACCGGGATCACCCGCAACGTTACCGAAAGACAATAGAAGGCAGCGGCATAGCAGACCACCAGCACGATCGTAGGACCGAGACGGGTGAACTGCTGCGACATCTGCAACGCCGTCGTGCCGATCACTTCGAGCACGATCGCAACCATCAGCATTGCATAGACCGATGCGTTCGCCATTCCATTTTCTCCGATAAAGTTAGAGCTGCGTCAGCTCAATCAGCCGCCCGATAAGTCTTTCGCGCGCGTCTTCGCCCATGTCGTGGCTGCCGAGCAGGTCTGCGAGCCAGATCCCGTCGGTTGCCAGCCTGACGATGGCCGCATCCACCGAGGAATCCGTACCCACATATTCCTCGCTGCGCTCGCGCACCCAGTCGCGCCAGCGTTGCCGCAATTGCGGCTCGCTGAGCAGCACCATGGTCACCTGCACCCAGTCCTTCGTTCCCTGCGGCTGGTCCCGCAATGCCAGGCAGGCACGCAGATAGCCACGGGTAAACCGGCCGTGCGGCATCGGATCGGCACGCATCGCCTCTTCGATCGCAGCATCCAGACGTTCGAGCAGGCTGTCGAACAGCGCTTCCAGCAGCATGTTCTTGCTAGGGAAGTGATGCAACAAACCACCTTTGCTGACACCGGAGGCGCCGGAAACGGCATCCAGCGTCACCGCAGTCATCCCTTTTTCGGAAGCAAGCCGCGCCGCTACCTCCAGCAATTGCTGGCGGACGAACAAAGGCTGCTTCTTCCTATGGTGCGCAGTGGACATGGCGACATAACATACCAGTTAGACGGTTTCGTCAATGACCTGATTGATAGCTTCTAAGCCCCATTGATTTTGAATGATCCCCGTATTGCTCCTCCTTAGTTGACGGAATGATGCGCGGCATCGCCCGCATCGAAAATGCTCACCTTCGCTGCCTCGACTGCAAAGGCGATCGGCGAACCTGTCGTGATGCTCGTCATGCCGGGATCGGTGCCGATGATCTTCGACCCGTCCCTTAGCCGGACATGGACGAGCGAACGATCACCGAGGCGCTCTACTGTCTCCACCTGCCCGGCGATATCGCCCTTCTCGGCCGTGGTGACGACGAGATGTTCCGGCCTGACGCCAAGCGTCAGCCCCGAGTTCTCAAGCCCGTCCAATGCGACAGAAGTCTTGATGATCGATCCGTCCGGCAAGGTCGCGGTTGCAAGCCCGCCTGCCTCGCTGACGCCAGCGACGTTGATGAAGTTCATGCCCGGCGAGCCGACAAACTGCGCGACATAGCGTGTCGCGGGGCGCGTGTAGATCTCGACCGGCGACGCCACCTGCTCGATCTTTTTGTTGTTCAAGAGCACGATACGGTCGGCAAGCGTCATTGCCTCCACCTGATCGTGGGTGACGAACACCATCGTCGCGCCCAGCCGCTCGTGCAGTTGCGCCAGCTCGACGCGGGTGCGCGTGCGCAATCCGGCATCCAGATTGGAAAGCGGCTCGTCGAAGAGGAAGACATCCGGTTCGCGCACGATGGCGCGGCCGATCGCAACACGCTGGCGCTGGCCGCCGGACAACGCCGAAGGCTTGCGATCGAGAAGATGCGGCATTTCAAGGATCTTCGCGGCCGCCTCGATGCGCCGGTCGATCTCGGCCTTCGGGGTCTTGATGTTGCGCAGGCCGAAAGACATGTTGTCGCGAACGGTCATGTGCGGATAGAGCGCATAGGATTGGAAAACCATGGATACGCCACGCTCACCCGGCGGCAACTGATCAACGCGCCGTCCGCCGATCCAAATTTCACCGCTCGTGATCGACTCCAGGCCCGCGATCATCCGCAGTAAGGTCGACTTGCCGCACCCCGAGCCGCCGAGAAAGACGACGAACTCGCCGCGCTCGATCGTCAGATCGATATCGTTGAGAACCTGTACAGCCCCGAAATGCTTGGTGAGGGACTTGATATTGATTCCTGCCACTTGCTCCTCCTGCGGAAAATTCGAACTTCGTCAGAACTGCCATTCACCGAACCCCGCCTCTTCGGATCATCCCCGATGAGACGGAGCTTTCCGCATAAGTTTATTTGACGGCACCGGCGGCCACGCCTCGTGTCAAGGTGCGTTGGAAAATCAGGAAGAAGATCACCGTCGGCAAGATGCCGAGCAGCGAGGCCGCCGCAATTGCGGTCGGCTCCTGCGTATTGGATCCCGACAGCACGCCCATGGCCACGGAGATGGTCTGGTTGTTGTTGGAAACCAGGAACACGAGAGGGATCAGGAACTCGTTCCAGGTCCAGATGAAGAAGAAGGTCGCCAGCACAGCAAGCGTTGGGCGCAGCACTGGCACGATCACGAGCCAGAGAATCTGCCAGCGCGTCGCATTATCGATTTGCGCGGCCTCGATGATCTCGTGTGGAAACGTCGCCAGGACCGATGAGAGCAGATAAGTGCCGAAAGCGGTGTGAAGTACGCCGAGAATGATGATGACCGACAGCATCGAGTCGAACAGACCCACCTGCTTGGCCATATAGTAGAGCGGGTAGACCAGCGCCTCCTGCGGCGCCATGATCGCAATCAGCAGGATCACCAGCAACGCCTGCCCGCCGCGCACACGGCCGATGCCGATAGCATAGGCATTGAGCAGGCTGAGCACCACCGCCAGAATGGCCGTGCATGCACTGATCAAGATGCTGTTGAAGAGCTTCCGGGGGAAATCCACCGTTGTCCAGAAGTTCTTCAACGCGGTGAGATCGAAACTCCGCGGGAAAGCGAGCGGACCGTTTGCAGCATAATCCGCCGCCGTCTTGATGGCATTGAAGGCCGCCAGAAAGAATGGGAAAAGCGTTGCGGCCAGGAAAACGAGAAGGATTGTCAGAACGACCCAGCGACCGAACCCCTTCTTCCTGCGATGCTCCGTGTGCACGACCGGAACGGAGAGCGAAGACGTCGCGGCCATATCAATGTCCCCCCGCGGATTGCTTCGATTGCATGCGCATGAATATGACGCCGAGCACGATGGTCATGGCGGTCTGCAGCGTCGCAATCGCCGCGGCGTAGCCGACGCGGTTCGTCGTGAAGAAGTGATAGTAAGACAGGTAGGAG
Organism: Rhizobium sp. BR 314; assembly: GCF_047445805.1. Taxonomy (NCBI): domain Bacteria; kingdom Pseudomonadati; phylum Pseudomonadota; class Alphaproteobacteria; order Hyphomicrobiales; family Rhizobiaceae; genus Rhizobium; species Rhizobium sp. BR 314. Next base: position 189,493 of record NZ_JARWLA010000001.1, read on the forward strand.
GGCACCGTCGTCGCGTTATCCGGCCCGCCTGATGTCAGAACGTAGATCGGTGCGAACACCTTCAGAGCTGCGATCAACGTCGTCAATGCGACGACGAAGATTTCAGGCATCAGCATCGGGATGGTGATGGAGCGAAAGCGGCCGAACCAGGTCGCATTGTCGAGTTCGGCAGCCTCATAGAGCGAGGGGTCTACGCGCGCGAGCCCGGACATGAACACGACCAGACAATAGCCGACCTGCACCCAGACAATGACGGCGGAAACCGCCAGCAGCGCATAACTCGCATCGCCCAGCCAGTTCTTCGCCATGAAATCGAGACCAAGCGCCCGCAAGACAGCGTTAATGATGCCGAAAGGATTGAGGATCCATGTCCACAGAACGCCTACCGTAGTCAACGGCAGAATCTGTGGCAAGTAAAAGCCGGCACGAAAGAAGCTCGACCAGGTCTCGCTGAACTGGGCAGCAATGTAGTCGAACAGCACCGCAGCTAGCACCAGCCCGAGAAGGATGGGTACGATCGTCATCGAAATGATGAACAATAGCGTATGCTGCATCGACCCCCAGAACACGGTATCCTGAAGCAGCCGCTGATAGTTTTCGAAGCCGACATAACGTGGCGGAATGTTGCCACCCTTCCACGTCGTGAAGCTGATGGCCAGATTGGCAATCAGCGGAATGAGGACCACCAGCGCAAATCCCAGCATGCCGGGAATGATATAGAGATAGTACCCAGCCTTACTTTCGCTGCCTGCCTTCACCATCGAATTCCTCCCTCCGATACGGCGAGGCGGCATTGAGCCGTCCCGCCGTTGTGATTGTCGACGATGATTATTGGGCCGCCTGCGCGTCGTCGTAAGGCTTCTTTATGCGTTCGGCGAACTGATCTGGCGTGGTTGAGCCGTTCACCAGGCCGGTCGTCGCCTGGATCAACAGTTCGTAATAGCCGGGCACCGGCCAATCCGGATAAAGGCCGAGACCACCCTTGCCGGAGATATTGCTAAAGAGCTCGACATTGCGCTTGCCGAGTTCGTCCTTAACAGCAGCCGGATCGGCGGCAATTGCGACGCCGCCAAGATTGGCCTGCTCGTTCTGATTTTCCTTGCCAAGCGCGAGATCGATGAATTCGTAAGCGAGATCCTTGTTCTTGGAGCCCTTCGGCACCACGAACAGGTTTCCGGTAGAGCCGACGGTGTATTTTGGCGTCGGGAAGACGAACTGGCTCCACTTGAAGCTCTTGATAGAGCTGGCGAAATTGCCGTTGTTCCATGTGCCGCTGATGAACATGGGCGCCTTGCCGGAGGAGAAGAGGTTGTCAGCGCCGCCTGTGCCCTTCAGACCGGTCGAATCCTTGGAGATGTAACCCTTGCTCACCCAATCGACGATCTTCTTGGCGGCGAAGAGAAAGGGCTTGGTATCGAGCGGTGCCTTGAGGCCCTGATAGTTATTGACCCAGGTATCGTCCGCCTGTGTCAGTGCCAGTGTATAGAGCAGATGCTGCCCGTTTGAATCCACAGTCCCCAGGGAAAGCGGCGTGATGCCCTTCTGCTTGAATGTCGCGAGCGCGGCTTCGAACTCATCCAGTGTCGTCGGTACTTTCACGCCGTTCGCCTGGAACAGGTCGATATTATAGAAAACGGAGACAAACTCCGCATAGGCCGGAATGCCGATAATCGGACCAGAACCGTAGATGCCGTTGGCGTCATACTTGCTCAGTTGCGTGCTGTTGTCGTTCAGGATCTTGTCCCAGCCGCGCGACTTGAATTGATCGTCGAGCGGCGTCAACAGGCCCTGTGAAGCAACGAGACCAGCGGTGGCATTGCCTTTGTTGTATTCGAGCACGTCAGGAGCCTGATCCGAATTGAGAATGAGACTGCCGGCCTTTTGCAATTGCTCGAAAGTCTTCAGTTCGAAATTCACGGTGACATCCGGATGCTTGGCCTTCAGTTCGCCAAGAGCCTTCGTCCAAGCCTTGGACTGAGGCGTGTCAGGCAGCTCGAACCACCAGATGTTGAATGTCTTGTTTTGAGCTTGCGCCACGCCGGCAGCCAGCAGAAGCGACATGCCGGCCGAGATCGCCAGCTTCGAAAAAATATTCATATATTCTCCTCCACCTGCGAACCGTGACGGTTTTGAACCGACGACATGGCCCGCGCTGCCGTCGGCTTTTCCCTCATTGCTACCGGTGCATTCGCCCGTCCCCCTAAGAGCGATCAGCAAATGCCCGGCAGTCCCTCCATTTGGTTGCCCGTCTCGCGCGGAGCGTCGGCCGCTCCACGCCTTTGATTAACGCACAACTTGCCTCCTAAATCGATGCAGATTCGCCAAAGCGTGGGTTACTCGACGTATTCGCCGCCCCGGCTTCTCTTGAGATAGTTCAGTCCGTGAACCTGACCAGTCATCTCGAGCGCATCGCGATAGACCGGATCGTGCCAGCCCTCGATGTCGATCGAGCCGGACCAGCCGGCAAGGCGCAGTTCGGAGATGATGTCGGTCCAGTTGCTGTCACCGAAGCCCGGCGTGCGCATGAAGACGAACTTCTCCTTGCCGAAGATGCCGTGTTCCTTGATGACGTCCCAGCGGATGGTCGCGTCCTTACCGTGGACGTGGAAAATCTTGCTTGCCCATTTGCGGATCTGCGGCAGCGGCTCGATCAGATAGACCATCTGATGGCATGGCTCCCATTCCAGACCGACATTGTCGTCCGGGGTCTCGTTGAACATCAGCTCCCACGCATCGGGGTTATGCGCGATGTTCCAGTCGCCGGTCGCCCAGTTGCCATCCATGGCACAATTTTCGAAGGCGATCTTGATACCCTTGTCCGCAGCCCGCTTGGCAAGCTCACTCCAGACCTGCTTGTAGCGCGGCAGGCTGTCGGTGAGCGGCTTGTTGCGGATGCGGCCAGTAAAGCCGGCAACGCAGGTCGCGCCGAAGTGATGGGCGTTGTCTATGCAGTCTTTCCATCCCTGCAGTGTCTGCAGGTCCATCTCGCGCTCTTCGAGCGGGTTGCCGAACATGCCGAGGGTCGAGATGGTGATGTCGCGATCGCCAATGGCTTCGCGGCAGCGTTTGCCAAGATCCGCCAGATTTTGGCCGTTTGTGGTCTGCCAGAAGAAGGGTTCGAAGCTTTCGAAGCCGAGATCGGCGATCTTGGCGATATTCTCTGCGGCATCCTCGTTCGTTGCCCTGATCATCGTGCCGATGCGGATGGCCTTTGCCGGATTGGTCATAATCTCACTATCCTTGTGCTGAAATATCGACGCGCCGGCCCGCCTTGGCGCTCTCGATGGCGCCTAAAACCATGGCGAGGCTACGAATATTGTCTTCGCTTGCGGTCTCGGGCGCTTTGCCGGTCCTGATCGCCTCGATGAAGGAGGCGATGACGCTGGCATGGCCGTGCGTCTCTTCCTCATGTTTCGGCCCCGGAACTTCGATCGGCGTAAAGCCATGCAACAGACCAGGCTCATTGCCGGCGACGCTGGCTTCGAAATTCTCCTCACCATCCCAGGTTAGCATGCCCCTGCTGCCGGTTAGCCGCCACTGACTTTCCCAGCTCGTGCGTCGGCCCTCGGCGCACCAGGAGCCGCGATAGCTGAAAACGACATCGTCGGAAAAATCGAAAAGCGCATGTGCCGATGCGCCATGCTTGTACCAGGACCCCACAGGGTTCTTTTCAATGCAATAGACCGAAAGCGGCACCTTACCGGATACGAAGCGGGCGGCATCGAAGGTATGAATCGCCATGTCGAGCAGCAGCACATTGTCCATTTCCTCGCGGAAGCCGCCGAAATGCGGGCCAAGGAAGAAATCGCAATGGATGCCCGTAAGTTCACCGATCGCACCCTCCTCTACAAGCCGGCGCAGGCGACGGATGCCGGAGATGTAGCGGCGGTTCTGGATGATGGCATGAACCTTGCTGGCCTTGGCGGCAAGGTCGATCAGGGCGGCACCTTCTGCGAGCGAGGTCGCCATCGGCTTTTCGCTGAGCACATGACAGCCAGCCTTCAAAGCCGTCGAAACCACAGCGAAGCGTGCCGCGGGGATGACGACGTCAAAAACCAGATCGGCCTTCGTCGCCGCGATGACATCGCCGAGATCCGAGCCGATGACGGCATCTTCCAGAGAGAACTCTTTGGCAAGGTTTTCAGCGGTCGCTCGATTGAGATCGACCAGGCCGACGACCTGAATGGAAGCGGCAAGCGCCGGCGTCGAGGCGATGGCCCTGAGCCAGCCCTTGGACATAGCTCCGCACCCGCACAAAATGGCATTGAATTTCACGATGTCCTCCAGCGGGCGGTGATCAACCCCTCATGACACGCGCTCCGTAAACGTTTACGATACTATGCGAAAAGATTTTCCTGTGTCAATAGAGGGGGACTACGGAAAATGGTGGATGGAGGAAAACCGCGGCCGATGAAGGGAATTCGCCAGCTTGCCGAGCATCTCGATATCTCGATCGGCACAGTATCACGCGCATTGAACGGCAAACCGGATGTGAACGAAGAAACCCGCAAGCGCGTGCTCGCCGCCGCCGAGCAACTGGGCTATGTGGCCAACCAGTCGGGACGCAGCCTTCGGCAGGGCACGACCAACGTCATCGGCCTGATGATCCAATCCAGCAAGGAAACGGTCGAAAATAGTGACAACTTCTTCCTGACCGTGACGGGTGGATTACAGAGCGTGTTCTCGCGGCACAATCTCGATCTGATCATGCTCCCCTGCCCGCATGACGAAGACCCTTATGAGTATCTGAAACGCATGGTGGCAAGGCGTATTGTCGATGCGTTGATCCTGTCCGAGACGCAGCGCGTCGACAAGCGCTTCGATCTGCTCGCCAAGGCGAAGATCCCCTTTGCCGCACTCGGCCGCAGCCTCTCGGGCGTGCATCACCCCTGGGCCGACCTCGATTTCGACAGCGTTGCCAACAGCGCCGTCGACAGGCTCGTCGCGCGCGGCCATCGGCGCATCGCAATCAGCGTGCCCACCAGCGACATCAACCTCGGTTTCGTCTTCGCGGAAGGCTATCGCCACGCTTTGGAGCGGCACGGAATTCCCTACGATCCGGCGCTGATCATCCGCGCCAAATCGAGCGAACAGGGTGGCTATCAGGTTGCCGACGAATTGCTTCGGCTCGAAGACAGGCCAACGGCCGTCATCCTGATCTACGAGCTGATGGCCATCGGCCTTTATCGGCGCGTCATGGAAGCCGGCATCATTCCCGGCCGTGACATCGCCGTCGTGGGCTTTCGCGAGGCGCCGCGCGCCAAGTTCCTGCAGCCGGCTCTCACCTGTTTTCGCACGTCGCTGCACGATCTCGGCGTCGAACTCGCCGAAATCCTGCTTTCCAGCATGCCTGCCTACAATCACTTGTATCCCGATACAAATCGGCAGCGAACCTGGTCGCTCGAGCTCGTTCCGGGGGAGAGCGACGCCTTCTACCTGCCGTCGAGCAAATAAGGCAGCGCCGAAACGCCGCAGCGACCATATCGACGGTTGCGGCGTCGCCCATCAATTGCCATGTAGGGCATCGTAAACAGGGGTAACGGCTTGAGCGAAGAAACCATCACACTTTACGAAGCGATCGGCGGCGACCGGACCGTGCGCGCGCTGACGTCACGCTTCTACGAACTGATGGATACGCTGCCCGAGGCCGCCAATTGCCGCGCCGTGCATCCTCAGAGCCTCGAAGGCTCGCAGGAGAAGTTCTACGAATATCTGACCGGCTATCTCGGCGGCCCGCAGCTCTACATCGAGAAGCGCGGCCATCCCCGCCTGCGCAGCCGCCATTTCGTCGCCGCTATCGGTTCGACCGAACGCGACGAGTGGTTGCTCTGCTTCCGCCGCGCCCTGGACGAAACCATCGAGAACGAGAAACTACGAGCCATCATCTGGGAGCCGGTCGAGCGCCTGGCCCTCCACATACAGAACAGGGAATGAGGAAGACATGAGTGTGAGCGCCATAATCCGGCCGGCCACCCTGTTTGTGGCTGGCATCCTAGGTGGTGTCGGCGTAGCCCTTGCCGCAGCCGCAACCCATGGCGGCGACACGCATTTCCTCGGCGCGGCTTCGACCATGAGCCTGGCACACGCCCCTGCCCTGCTGGCGCTCTACGCCGCCTACGACCGGATCCGCACTGCGCCGCTCGCAGCCGTATTGCTAGGTCTGGGAACATTGATCTTCGCCGGCGATCTCATCGTCAGGCATTTTGGAAGCAGCTCGCTGTTCCCGATGGCGGCTCCAACGGGCGGCATGGGCATGATTGCCGGATGGGCGATGATCGCAATCGGCGTGTTTTTTGGAATGCGCGACGCAAAGGCATGAAGGCAACGCCGCCTTAACGCCCAACGCAGCGAAGAAGATCCCGGCTCAGATTCCGGGAACCACGCTAAAGCCTTCGAACTGCGGCGGCCCCCAATAGAGCCGCTTATTGTCGCCGGCATTGCGGTGCGCCGCGCGAAAATGCTCGGATTTCGTCCAATTGATGAAGTCGTCCTCGGTGCGCCAGCTCGTGTGCGAGGAAAACACCGTATGGCCCTCTTCCACATTCGATTTACCGCGTAGTAGGCGAAATTCTATGAACCCTGGCACTTCAGACAGCCGGGAATCTCGCCCTCTCCAGACCTCTTCGAATTCGCCCTCCAAACCGATGACGACCTTGAAGCGGTTCATGGCGATAAACATGGCAACCTCGTTCGACGATCAGACCTTCTTGCGACGCGTGACAGTCTTATCCACGTCCGGCGCAAAGGCAACGATATTTGCGCCATCGAGAGCGGTCGTGCCCGCGATGCGATCCGATGCCTCACCTGGGCGACGTACCTTCCAAGTCGGAAAGGTCGCCACATTCGGAGCGCGCTGTTGCTCCTCGGCCCGACGCATCAGCAATTCGTAAAGCTCGGGCACAAGCCCGTCACCATTCTGCGCGGCCAGATTGTGCAGGCCGATCAGCATAACCCCGTCAGGGCTGTCATCAATCATTGGGAAACATCTCGTTCTTTCATGGTCTGCAGCGCTCTTTCGAGGCTGGACTTGCTGCCGTTCCGTAGAGGAATGAAAGCCTTGCCGAATTTCTTGCAGCCGGTCTTCACCCGCAGGCAGGCATCGTGGCTGATACAGTCGATGGGGCAGAAGACGCAGTCGACCGAAGGCAACACCGTATCGATGCGTGAAACGGCTTCACGCAGGCCACCATCGTGATGGATGAGTTCGGCCCCGAAGTTGCTGGCGATCTGGCGCAGATGCGCCACCTGGCAATCGCGCCCACCGACATAGAGGAAGCTGCGCACATCGAGGTTGGATTTTCCGGAAACCTGCGCCGTCGCCTGCACTTCGCGGCTTCCGCGACCAGAATCCTTCTTCCCCTTACGCGCCATGCATCACCCGTTTGCTGATTGCTCTTGCGCGCTCGATTCCGACGAGCGCGAGGCGACCTTAGTAAACATGACTTTTGGAGTAAAGTATAAAGTTGATAATTCCCATCATATTTTAAGAGGCAGCGCCGCGGCGCTGTGAACATGTCCGGGAAAGTGCGCGGCAGCTTCCATCCCGAATGCGCGAAAGCAATCAGATGGAGCGTTTTCCCGATGCAGTGAAAAGCAGAAGCGCTCTAACGGCCCGCCGTCTGCACGGCCTGCACGAACGACCATGTCGGCTTGCCCCATTCCGGAGGCAACGGCGAAAATGGCGCGGCATTTCGCACTTGCTCCATCACCGCATCATCCAATCCGGAATTCCCTGAGCTGCGCGCCAGGGAGACGGACCGCAGTTCGCCACCGGATCCGATCGACAGCCTGACGACAAGGGTCAGGCCCTTTTCATATTTGGAGGACACGCGCTGCACATAACGCTTGATGCGAGATTGCAGCTTGCCCTGATAATTCGCAATTGCCGCATCTCCCGAACCGGTCTTGCGCGCGTTCAGCTGAGAGTTTTGGTCCGATTGGGTTGCCTCGGTGCCGTTGATCGCCCCCCTCTTGGAGTCCTCCTCGCTCTCGCCGCGCGACCCGGACTTGACTTTCGCCACCTTCAGAGCCGGCTTTTTGACGACCCGCAGCCTTTCCACAGACTTCGGCTTGGCAAGGGGCGTTACGACCTCAGGCATGGGCTGAATGGGTTGCGCTTCGGCAACCTGGTTGTCCACGGGCTGGATCGGCTCGGCAGGCTGGATCACCGTCGTCTCTGCAGGCGTTTGTGTCGCCAAGATCTGCGGCTGCTCGGGCACGACGGTCGTCGGTGGCGCCTGCTCGACCGGCTGCACGGCTTCCGCCGTCTGAACCGGCTGAGCCGCGGCGGGCTGCGTCTGAACGACTTCGGGTTGCGACGCCTGTGGCTGAACTTCCTCGGGCGTGACCTCAGTCGGCTGCACCGTCTCCGGCTGAACCGCCTCTGCAATCATCTGCTCGGGCTGCGGGTTTTCCTCGCCGGCGGCCATCTGGTCGGCGTCGGAATTGCCGATCATGATGACGCTGACCGTATCGCCCGCTTCCTCCTTCGCCTCTTCCGGCGTCGCAACGAAGGTGAGCAGCAAGAGGGCAACGACAATTCCATGGAAAAGGCAGGATCCGAGACCGGAGAAAAAAAGCGGCGCTTTGCGCCCAGAGGCCGCGGCGTGAGGCTTCTCGGGCAGCGCGTCCATTGGTAGCGGATCCGCCGCCTCGATTGGTGTTGGCTCGGTCGGATGCTCCGGAAAGGAGCTGATCTGCGTGAAGCAGCTGTAATGTATCACGGTCTCGCCGGCCGGCGGCCGCGGCACGCCTTCGAGGCCCGTCAATTCATGGCCCGGCAGCGCGCTCGGATAGTTGTCATTCAAGCCGCCGTTGGAACGGCGCTCCATGGAAACCTTGACCGAGCGCATCGCCATGGCCTTCAGCCTTCAAAAGCTACGGATATTTGCGAGTGGGTGGTTAGCGCGGCTTTGCACTCGCCCGCCGCCGGGCCATCACATATCGGCGTATCGTTGATGATAATGCGGGTGACCGTCTCGCACTTGACGCCGGGCATATCGAACTGCCGCACCCGCTTCTTGCCGAGCGGCAGGTCACGGAAATCGAGGACAGTAACGCGGTCGACGGCGTTCTTGTCGTTGAAGAATGCAAGTTCGAAGGAGATCTTGTTGATTGGCGTTGCCATGTCGTTTTCGGCAACGAAGGTCATCATGCATCCCTTCTGCGACGGCGCCAAAGCATTGAGTTCGACGCTGAGCTTACGCGCGGCGGCTGCTGGAGTTGCGTTCGCCTCCTCGGCAAGGGCCGGAGCGAAGTTTGTAGCAGCAAATATCCCCGAAATTGCGAACGCCAAGATCGTCTTCGTCAGCATCGGTCTGTCTCCTGAATATAATTCCACACGCGCCTTCGCGGTCGACTGCCCTGGCGTGTGTCGTCGAAATTTTTAAACTTGACTTTATCTGTATCCTATTGCGTCTTTATGAAACCATGAGTATGAGAGTCAAGATAAATTTGGCCGAACGGTGGTTCGGCCCCCGATGAATTTTCAGGCAAAACCAAGCAGGATGATTGCTGACAAAAACCCGACGCCGCCGGCACAGAACACGGCGGCACCGCAGCTAAGAATAGTCGAGAGCACGGATATTTTCCGCGGTCAGACGGAAATCATGATCAAGCATGAAGGCGTCATCTACCGCATGAAGATTACGCGCCAAGGCAAGCTCATACTCAACAAATAGGCATGACAAATGACTGAGACGACACGACCGACCCCCGCTGAGATCCGCGCTTTCCGCGCCGAGAACCCGAAGATGCGCGAGCGCGATATCGCCGCCCGCCTCAACATTTCCGAAGCAGCCCTCGTCGCGGCCGAAGTCGGCATTTCCGCCATCCGGATCGACGCGAGCGTCGATCGCTTCCTGGAGCGGATCGCCTCGCTCGGCGAGATCATGGCACTGTCGCGCAACGAAAGTGCCGTCCACGAAAAGATCGGCGTCTATGAAAACATGAAGTTCGGCGCCCAGGCCGCGATCGTGCTCGGCGAAAATATCGACCTGCGCATCTTCCCGAAGCGCTGGGCGTACGGCTTTGCCGTCACCAAGGCCGATGGCGATCAGCAGAAGCTAAGCCTGCAATTCTTCGATAAGGCAGGCGACGCCGTCCACAAGATCCATCTTCGTCCTGCCTCGAATGTCGAGGCTTACCACACTATGGTCGCAGAGCTGCGCATCGAAGACCAGTCGCAGGAATTCGTCGAAGACCGCTCGGGCTACGACAACGGCGCGACGGATGGCGATGTCAGCCGCGACGAGCTGCGCGACCACTGGAGCCGCATGACCGACACGCATGAATTCTTCGGCATGCTGAAGAAGCTGAAGATCGGCCGCCAGGACGCCATTCGCACCGTCGGCGACGACTATGCATGGAAGCTGGATGCCGGCGCTGTCGCCGAAATGATGTACGCTTCCGTGCGCGAAGGTCTGCCGATCATGTGCTTCGTCGCCAACGAAGGCACCGTGCAGATCCATTCCGGCCCGATCGTCAACGTCCAGACCATGGGCCCGTGGATCAACGTCATGGATCCGACCTTCCATCTGCACCTGCGGCAGGACCAGATCGCCGAGACCTGGGCCGTGCGCAAGCCGACCAAGGACGGCCATGTGACTTCGCTCGAAGCCTACAATGCCAAGGGCGAGATGATCATCCAGTTCTTCGGCAAGCGGAAGGAAGGCTTCGACGAGCGTCCCGACTGGCGCGCCATCGTCGAAAACCTGACGAAAGACGGCGCCAGCGTCGCTGCGTGAGAGACGGCAAATGACGATGTTTAGGAACTTCAAGCGTATCAGGGCGTGGGAAATCGCGCTGACCATGGCAGTCATGGCTCTGCCATTCGTTCCGGCGAACCCCATCGTGGGCTATGGCAGCCTCGTGCGGCACGCCCAAGCCGCCGAAACGCCGAAGAAGCTCGACACCACGCGGCTGGTCTCCATCGGCGGCGATGTGACCGAGATCGTCTACGCGCTCGGCGAGGAAAAGCGGCTGATCGCCCGCGATTCCACCAGCCTTTATCCCAAGGAAGTCACCAAACTTCCCGATGTCGGCTATATGCGCGCCCTGTCGCCGGAAGGCATCCTCGCCGTCAACCCGACGGCCATCATTGCCGTCGAGGGTTCTGGCCCGCCGGAGGCGCTGGCGGTATTGCACAATGCCAGCCTGCCCTTCGAAACCGTGCCGCAAACCTATGACCGCGACGGCATCCTGAAGAAGATCGACGTCGTCGGCTCGCTGCTCGGCGTGCCGGAAAAGGCGAAGGCCCTGGAAGAGAAAGTTGCGGCGGACCTCGAGGCCGCGATCAACGAATCGGCCAAACGCCCGGAGGCCGAGCGCAAGCGCGTGCTTTTCGTGCTCAGCAACCAGAACGGCAAGATCCTCGCTTCGGGAAGCAACACGGCTGCCGATGGCATCATCAAGCTTACGGGCGCGATCAATGCGATCAGTGGCTTTTCCGGCTACAAATCAGTAACGGATGAAGCGATCATCGAAGCCAAGCCCGATGTCATCCTGATCATGGATCGCGAAGGACCGCTATCGATGTCGGATGAAGACCTGCTGAAGCAACCGGCCATTTCGCTGACGCCAGCCGCCAGCCACAAGGCAATCATCCGCATGGACGGCCTGCACCTGCTCGGCTTTGGCCCGCGCACGGCAAGCGCCATTCGCGAACTGAACGCGGCGATCTACGGAGGCTGACGTGGCATTCAACGATGCCATGGCAGGGCTGAAGCAGATGTCGCAGACCAACGAACGCCGCCGTGAGGGGGATCGCACCGCACTTGCGATCCTCGTCATCGCGGGCCTCGTCCTGGTGTCCATGGCCGCCCTCGCCTTCTCGATCACGACCGGCGCCTCGAATGCGTCGATCATCGACGTGATCGGCAGTGCGGTAAGCGGCAAGGCAGAAAGCGCGCTAAGCGTCCGCGACCGCATCGTCATCTTCGACATCCGTCTGCCTCGCGCCATTCTCGGCTTTCTGATCGGCGGTGGCTTGGCGGTTTCCGGCGCGGTCATGCAGGGCTTGTTCCGCAACCCGCTGGCAGATCCCGGCCTGATCGGCGTTTCCGCCGGCTCCAGCCTCGGTGCGGTCGCAATGATCGTGCTCGGCGGCAGCGTGCTCGCCCCGGTCGTGCACGTATTCGGCATCTTCTCGCTTCCCATCGCCGCCTTTGTCGGCGGCCTGATAACTACAATCCTGCTTTACAAGATTGCGACCCGGCACGGTCAGACCTCGATCGCGACCATGCTGCTGGCCGGCATCGCACTTGGCTCCCTCGCTCTGGCCGCGACGGGCATCCTGATTTACATGGCTGATGATCGGCAGCTGCGCGACCTGACCTTCTGGAGCATGGGATCGCTGGCAGGCTCAACCTGGAGCAAGGTCGCCGGCGCCGGCCCGATCATCATCCTTTCGCTGCTGCCCCTGCCCTTCATGGCTCGCGGTCTCAACGCGCTGACGCTCGGCGAAGCGGCAGCCTTTCACATGGGCGTCGCCGTGCAGCGGCTGAAGAACGTCGCCATCGTCAGCGTCGCCGCAGCCGTTGGCGCTTCCGTCGCCGTCAGCGGCGGCATCGGCTTCGTCGGCATCGTCGTGCCGCATATTTTGCGTATAGTCATCGGGCCGGACCACCGCTTCCTGCTTCCCGCTTCGGCACTGCTCGGCGGCTCGCTTCTGGTCATTGCCGATGTGGTCGCCCGCACCATCGTTTCCCCCGCGGAATTGCCGATCGGTATCCTGACGGCCGGCGTTGGCGGTCCCTTCTTCCTGTGGATGCTGCTCAGGCAGCGCTCGCGCCTCAGCCTATGAGCCCGCCATGATCGATGTATCCAATCTCTCCGTCCGGCTCTCGGGCAAGGCGATCGTGCAGGACTTATCCTTTACGGCAGAAGCCGGAACGCTGACCGCGATCTGCGGACCGAACGGCTCCGGTAAGACGACCACGATGAAAGCCATTTCAGGGGAACTCGCCTATCACGGCTCGGTCCATATAAATGACGTCGAGGTCAGAAGGCTGGAGCCATGGCAGTTGGCGGAAATGCGGGGCGTCCTGCCGCAGGCAAGCTCGATCTCCTTTCCCTTCACCGTGCGCGAAATCGTTCGCATGGGTCTGACGAGCGGGCGCAACCGACATCCGGAACAGGCCGATCGCATTGCCGCCGAGGCGCTCGCCTCCGTTGATCTTGCAGGATTCGAAGGCCGTTTCTATCAGGAGCTATCCGGTGGCGAACAACAGCGCGTCCAGCTTGCCCGCGTCGTCTGCCAGATTTCCGAGCCTGCCATCGACGGGAAGCCTTGCTGGCTATTGCTCGACGAACCCGTTTCCAGCCTCGATATCAGTCACCAGCTCACCATCATGACGCTCGCCCGGCAATTCTGCCAACGCGGAGGAGGCGTCATCGCGGTCATGCACGATCTCAACCTGACCGCGCTTTTTTCCGACCGGATGGTCCTGCTGAAAGGTGGCCGCCTGCAAGCAGCAGGTCCCGTCAAGGAGGTTCTGACGGACGGGCATCTTCAGGATGTTTTCGGCTGCAATCTCCGGGTCAATCGCCTTCCCGCCAACGACGCACCCTTCGTGCTCGCCCACAGCGCGCTCATCGACTGACGCGCGGCTGATCGCCCCTTCGGAACCTTTTGCTACACCCGCGCGTTGAGATCCAGTGATCGGAATCAACGTTCCGAATGCAATATGGTTGGTCTGTCCGAGGACACCGAACCATCGCGAACAACAGGCGCCCATCGAGCGCCCAGGCAAAGCAAAGGGAGCTAGATATGGCTGCATCCATTTTTCATTCGGCGCGAAGCAAGCGCAATGGCAGCAATCTCCATGACGTCGAGGCAAGCATCGAGGACCAGATCGAATCGCTGCGCGAGGAAGTCGCGGCCTTTACCAAGCTCATCGGCGAGAGCGGCGCGAAGCAAGGCAAGAAATTACGTGCGAGCGCTGAAACGGGATTCGACGACCTGACTGCCCGCGGCGAGGAACTGCTGCACGAGTTGCAACGCGGTTATGCAAAAGGTTCGCGTGAGGTCCGCAGAACGGTGCGCCGGCATCCGGTCGCCACCATCAGCGCGGCTGCGGCCTTCGGTCTTGCGGTTGCCCTGCTTCTGTCACGCCGCTAGGGTGGCGGGATGATCGCTCCTCTCCTTGGCCTGCTGCTGTCAGGCACATTCAATCGCACCGTTGCGCGAACCAAGCGCAACGGTATTTTCATCGCCATAGCAACCCTTCTTCTGCTGACCGCCTATATCTTCGCGCTCGTCGCAGCCGCCATCTGGCTTGCAACTATTTATGGCGCCGCGGTCTCCGCGCTTTTGATCGCTGCAGGCGCCCTTCTGCTGGGACTGATCGTGCTCGTCATCATGGCGATTATCGACAAGCAGGAGCAACGCCGGGCGCGCGAACGCCGGCTCGCAATGGAATCCATGGCGGCAGCAGTCATAGGGCTCGTGCGCAAGCAGCCGTTGATGACCGCGGCGGTTGCCGCAGCCCTCCTCTTCGGCAATCTGTTTGGAAAGAGCGACGAAGACAATTGATCTGCCGACTTGCGAGTTGGGAGCGGCTCCCACTTAGACGGCAAAGCCTTGCAAGTGATTGAAATGAAAAAGCCCAGTCTTTCGACCGGGCTTTTTGTCAGAAGGCGAATGCCTTGGAGGTTAGCGGCGCCGAGGTGGCATCCGGGCCGAAATCCGCTTCGCCGGAAATGTCGAGTAGCTCCTGCAGGCGCTGGCGGGCGCGATTGACGCGGCTCTTGATGGTGCCGACTGCGCAGCCGCAAATCTCGGCGGCTTCCTCATAGGAAAATCCGGAAGCGCCCACCAGGATGATCGCTTCGCGCTGGTCCGGCGGCAGCTGATCTAGCGCCTTACGGAAATCCTGAAGGTCGACCGCGCCATATTGCGAGGGATGCGTCGCCATCGATTCGGTGAAGACGCCGTCGCTGTCCTGCACTTCGCGACCGCTCTTGCGCATCTGGCTGTAAAGCTCGTTGCGCAGGATGGTGAAGAGCCAAGCCTTCATATTGGTGCCCATCTCGAAGTGATCCTGCTTCGCCCAGGCCTTCATGATCGTGTCCTGAACAAGATCGTCGGCGCGATCGTGACGGCCGGTCAGCGAAATGGCAAAGGCGCGGAGGCTTGGCAGGGCCGCGAGAAGCTCGCGTTTGAAGCTCGTTTGCGTTTCCATGACGTCACCGCCTATTCGGAAACTTTTGCGGCGGCCAGGCGCTCGGCATGATCGAGCTTCTCGAGAAGATCGAGGAACCGATCCGGAATAGCCTCATCCTGCATGGCAGAATAAAAGGAACGTAGCCTGTTGCCGATCTGGTTGTTGGGATCGAGGATATCCACTGCGCGCAGGTCCGATACTGTCTTATCTGCGTCCTCGGAATTCTGGATAGTCATCTAGCCTGCTCGCTTTTCGATTGTCTCGCATTCATGGGACGGACGCATCTTCACTGCTTCCCAGCCCGGGAGACCAGTCAACTACATCAAAAACCGTTTCCTAACGAATCGTAAAGGATGAAGTCGACTGATTGTAAGCATTGAAATGCGACTGCCTAAAAAAAGTTCCGACAAAGAGGAACTTTTTTACTGAACTGACGTTTGTTAGTCACTGCAGCCTCCGCGCTGTATTTTATTTAGAATTTGATAAAAGGCGGGAGCCATTGATGACACTTTCCACACGCATCGCGCCGCATCTTCCTTATTTGCGTCGCTATTCTCGTGCATTGACCGGAACTCAGACCTCCGGGGACGCATATGTTGCTGCGGTTTTGGAAGCCATCATCACCGACATCTCCATCTTTCCCGACACGGATAGTGACCGTGTCGCACTCTATAAACTGTTCACCAAGCTGTTCGGTTCCGTAACACTTCAGATTCCCGAGCCGACCTCACCCTTTGCCTGGGAACAGCGTGCTTCCGTCAACCTGTCCAAGGTTTCTCCACGCGCCCGCCAGGCATTTTTGCTCGGGTCCGTCGAAAGTTTCCGTCTGGACGAGATCGCCGATATTCTCGAGATCACGGAAAGCGAAGCCATGCACCTGCTCGACACCGCGTCGCAGGAGATATCGCGACAGGTGGCGACGGAAATCATGATCATCGAGGATGAGCCGCTGATCGCGATGGACATCGAGCAGATGGTCGAAAGCCTCGGTCATCGCGTCACCGGCATCGCCCGCACGCATGCCGAAGCGGTAGCGCTCTACAACGCAACAAAACCAAGAATGGTGCTTGCCGATATCCAGCTTGCCGACGGCAGCTCGGGCATCGACGCCGTCAACGATATCCTGAAGAGCGCCAGCATCCCGGTCATCTTCATCACCGCATTCCCGGAACGGCTGCTGACCGGAGAACGGCCGGAGCCGACCTTCCTTGTGACCAAGCCATTCAATCCCGACATGGTGAAGGCCCTGATCAGCCAGGCACTCTTCTTCAATGAAACCACAAGAGTGGCGGCCTGACTAGGTTGCAAAGCCTGTTGCGGAACAAAGATTACGGCCGAGCGTTGGCATTCAAAACGATCGGTTTACCGACTGTTATACCGGGCGATTTAAAAGGTCGTTCCAAAATTCTAAGAGTGGAGATGCCCTGTCGGCGGGGCTCTCGAAATCCGATTGAAAGGCAAGCCGGTGAGTACGTCTGAACCATTAGCCGGCGCGCCTTTGAGTTTGGAAGGCAAAGCCGCCCTGATGGAGCGCGCTCTTGCGAGCGCCAGCGTGTCGATTCTATTTCAAGATCAGACCCTTTCGATACGCCATGCTGAAAACTTGCCAGATCATATGCAGCCATCTCTCGTCATTGGCGGCAACGATCTAAATTTGTTTGGCGAGAAGGATGGCGAACATCTTCTGCGCCTGAAACGCGGTGTTCTCGAGAGCGGCAAGCCGGCAACCGCCGAAGTCGAAATTCCAAGCGGCGACGGTATTCGCGTCTATGAACTGAAAATGGAACGCGTCGGCGGCCGCAAGCCGCAGGGCGTGTTGTCCGTTATCTCCGAAATCACCGAGAGCCGTCATCGCGAGAAGGTTCTGAAGTCGCTGCTGCGCGAGTTGTCGCATCGCTCCAAGAACCTGCTGGCAATTATCCAAGGTATCGCGACGCAGACCGCGCGCCATACGCTTTCAGTCGATAATTTCCTGATCAAGTTCCGCGGACGATTGCAGTCGCTGTCGAATTCGCAGGATCTGATCACCGATTCCAGCTGGCGCGGCGCCTATCTGTTCGAATTGGCTGAGAAGCAATTTGCGCCCTATTGGCCAGATGCCGGCGTGCCAATGCCGATCTATGGCATCAACGCCCATCTGACGCCCAATGCTGCCGTGCACCTGGGGCTTGCGCTGCATGAGCTGATTGTCAATTCCGCTTCGCACGGGGCCATCTCGGCCGGCGCCACCAGCATCACCTTGAATTGCAAGGAAGCCGAACTCGACGGTAAGAAGGCGATCGAAGTCGCTTGGTCAGAGCGCTTTTATGCGCCCGGCAACCATGAGTTCGAGGATAATAGCTTCAGCCGCACCGTGCTTGAGCGCGTGGTGCCGACCTCAATGAACGGCCGCGCCGACTTCGCGATGGGCGACGGTAGCATCGGCTATCGCCTCACCATCCCCGAAACCGAGTACGAGATACTGCGACGCCGCTGATGGCGATGTCGCGAAATGGAATGGAACTGGCTGGAAATAAGAAAACAGCCAGTGCGAGGGCGGCGCACTGGCTGCTTTGCACTCATCGGGAGGGGACCGTGAGTAGAGTCCGATGACGCTTTGGGCATGCATCAGGGGGATGCAATCGTCATCGCAACGACTCCTAAACGACGACGCCGGATCTTGGTTCCATCGAACCCCGAAAAATTTAATTTTTCTTCATGCAGATCGCGAGGACGATCGATGGTGCGCCATGCGGATTGCGCCTGCGTAGAAGCGTGCTGATTTTTTCGGCCTTCCTTACCTGATAGGGAAGACCCGAACTTAAATACATAAAAGCATAGAGTTAAGTCGTTTCACCGAGCTGGAAACACCACTGATCGACCCGGTCAGAATGCCGTTCTGAGCAAATTCGCCGGTCAAAATTTTACCGTTTGATAAATTTTTTAACCTGAGTTACCGTTCCTGTACTAGCCGTTTACTATAAGAGGGAACTTCAATGGGACGACTGGAAACTGGGATTCATAAAGGCAGGCTCACGCCGGCCGAATATGATGCAAACTTTTCCGATCTTCACCCACGCCTCAACAAACACGAGGCGCTGGTCGCATCCGACCGATGCTATTTCTGCTACGACGCGCCGTGCATGACGGCCTGTCCCACCTCCATCGACATTCCGATGTTCATTCGCCAGATCTCGACGGGCAATCCGCTCGGCTCGGCGAAGACGATCTTCGATCAGAACATCCTCGGCGGCATGTGCGCTCGCGTCTGTCCCACCGAACAGCTCTGTGAGCAGGCTTGCGTGCGCAACACTGCCGAAGAGCGCCCGGTCGAGATCGGTCGCCTGCAGCGCTATGCGACCGATGCCGCGATGGCCGAAAACAAGCAGTTCTATTCGCGGGCCGAATCCACCGGCAAGAAGATCGCCGTCATCGGCGCCGGCCCCGCCGGTCTTGCCTGTGCACACCGTCTGGCCGTCAAGGGCCATGATGTCACCATTTTCGATGCGCGCGAGAAGGCCGGCGGCCTGAACGAATACGGCATCGCCACCTACAAGGCGGTCGATGACTTCGCGCAGAAGGAAGTCGACTACGTGCTCGCCATCGGCGGCATCGAGGTGAAGAACGGCCAGGCACTCGGCCGCGATTTCAGCCTTTCCGACCTCTCTCAGCAGTATGATGCCGTCTTCCTCGGCCTCGGCCTTGCCGGCGTCAATGCGCTACGCGCCGAAGGCGAAGATCTCGATGGCGTCGCCGACGCCGTTGCCTATATCGCCGAACTGCGCCAGGCCGGCAGCAAGGCCGATATCGCCATCGGCCGCCGCGTCGTCGTCCTCGGCGGCGGCATGACCGCGATCGACGCGGCCGTGCAGGCCAAGCTGCTCGGCGCCGAAGAAGTGACGATCTGCTATCGCCGCGGCAAGGAGCATATGAACGCCTCCGAGTTCGAGCAGGATCTCGCTGCCTCCAAGGGCGTCATCATCCGCCATTGGCTGGCTCCGAAGCGTATCGTCGACAAGGACGGCAAGGTCGCCGGCATCGAGGTCGAATATACAGAGCTGCGCGACGGCAAGCTCACCGCCACCGGCGATGTCGGCATCATTGCCGCCGATCAGATCTTCAAGGCCATCGGCCAGACATTCGAAGCCTCAGGCCTCGGTGCCCTGCGCATGGAATCCGGCCGCATCGCCATCGATAGCGAAGGCCGGACCTCGCTCGACGGCGTCTGGGCCGGCGGCGACTGCGTGCTCGGCGGCGACGACCTGACGGTCTCGGCCGTAGCACAAGGTCGCGACGCGGCTGAATCCATCAACAATGCGCTCGCTGCCGCCAAGTCGGCCGCTGCAGTCGCCTGAAAGGAGAACCGACATGGCTGATCTCCGCAATAACTTCATCGGCATCAAATCGCCGAACCCGTTCTGGCTCGCCTCCGCGCCGCCGACCGACAAGGCCTATAACGTCGAACGCGCCTTCAAGGCGGGCTGGGGCGGCGTCGTCTGGAAGACGCTCGGCGAAGAAGGCCCGCCGGTCGTCAACGTCAACGGTCCGCGTTACGGCGCGATCTGGGGTGCAGACCGCCGCCTGCTCGGCCTCAACAATATCGAGCTGATCACCGACCGCGACCTCTACACCAACCTGCGCGAAATGAAGCAGGTGAAGATGAACTGGCCGGATCGCGCGCTCATCGCCTCGATCATGGTACCGTGCGAGGAAGAGTCCTGGAAAGCCATTCTGCCGCTGGTCGAGGAAACCGGAGCCGACGGTATCGAGCTCAACTTCGGCTGTCCCCACGGCATGTCTGAGCGCGGCATGGGTGCCGCAGTCGGGCAGGTGCCGGAATATATCGAAATGGTCGTGCGCTGGTGCAAGCAATACACACGCATGCCCGTCATCACCAAGCTGACGCCCAACATCACCGATATCCGCAAGCCCGCCCGCGCCGCCAAGGCCGGCGGTACCGACGCTGTGTCGCTGATCAACACCATCAACTCGATCGTGTCTGTCGACCTCGACAGCTTCGCCCCGAACCCGACGGTCGGCGGCAAGGGCAGCCATGGCGGCTATTGCGGCCCGGCCGTCAAGCCGATCGCGCTCAACATGGTGGCCGAGATCGCCCGCGATCCCGAGACCTATGGCCTGCCGATATCGGGCATCGGCGGCGTCACGACATGGCGCGACGCGGCGGAATTCCTCGCACTCGGCGCCGGCAACGTGCAGGTCTGCACCGCCGCAATGACCTATGGCTTCAAGATCGTCGAGGAGATGATTTCAGGCCTTTCCGACTGGATGGACGAAAAGGGTCACCGCAGCCTGGACGACATCATCGCCCGCGCTGTGCCGAACGTCTCGGATTGGCAGTATCTCAACCTCAACTACATCGCCAAGGCGAAGATCGATCAGGACGCCTGCATCAAGTGCGGCCGTTGCTACATTGCCTGCGAGGACACCTCGCATCAGGCAATCACCAACATGGTTGACGGCGCCAGACACTTTGAGGTCATGGACGAGGAATGCGTCGGCTGCAATCTCTGCGTCAGCGTCTGTCCCGTCGAGAACTGCATCACCATGGAAGCCCTGCCGGCAGGCTCGCTCGACAAGCGCACCGGTAAAATCGTCGATCCGAACTACGCCAACTGGACGACCCATCCGAACAACCCGATGGCTCGACAGGCGGCCGAATAAAGGCGGGCAAGATCCGCATCAGCATGAATTGGCGGCCGCAGCATGCTGCGGTCGCGCATTTTAGTAGTCGCTATCAGCGTCCTCACAACAAACGTTTAGCGATTCCCAAAAGCCCGACATTCGCGCTATGAGAGAGTTGCGCTGCCCACAGATGCAGCAATGGCAACTCAGAGGAGGCGACCATGTCACGCAAGTCCAAAACCCTCCACGACGTGAGCTTTTGAGGTCACGTCCAAGCGACGCAAGTCTTTCCCATCGGAAACCCGGGTAAAAACCGGCTCGCAATTCATCCGAGGCGACATCGAACTGGTCGAAAAACTCGGACGCAACAATCCATGCCCCTGCGGTTCGCGGAGGCGGTTTCAAGAGCTGCTGCCTGACGTCGGGCCGCTATGACGGTGTCGAACGGGACTACTACTTTTAGAGAGCGGAGCTGATAGCGATCATTTCAGCTGCGGCGCGATCCTCCAGCAGATTGCGCCGCCGCTTCGAGCACGGTGCCGAAAAGTGCAAGCGGTTTTCGGATGACACCAGGCACCGCTTCTTTGGTTTCAGAGCGGATTCAGATTTTAAGTTGAGCAGACCTAAAATCGTCCGACTCTAACTGTGGCGAATGCGAAGTCCCTCGACAAAAAGCTGCTCCAGATAGCGGGCGGCATCCTCGAATCGCCCCTCGCCCGCATGCTCTTGCCCCAGAACGGCGCGCACCTGTACGTCAAAGTCGGCATAATGCTGCGTCGTGGACCAGATCGAGAAGATCAGGTGATAGGGGTCGCATTTGGTGATCTTGCCGGTCGCTGCCCAGGCGCGGATGACCTCGGCCTTCTCGTCGACAAGGGCCTTCAGCGGCCCGCGCAGCTCGTCCTCGACATGCGGCGCCCCCTGCAGCATCTCATTGGCGAAAAGCCGGCTTTCGCGCGGGAAATCGCGCGCCATTTCGAGCTTTCGGCGGATGTAGGAGCGGATTTCGCTTTCGGGATTGCCATTGGCGTCGAAGGCCCTCAGCGGCTCCAGCCAGGTAAACAGCACCCGGTCGATCAGTGCCCGATGCATTGCCTCCTTGGTGCGGAAATAATAGAGCAGATTCGGCTTCGACATGCCGGCAACTTCGGCAATCTGGTCGATGGTCGTGCCGCGGAAGCCGTTTACCGAGAATACGTCAAGCGCAGCCTCGAGTATGATTTCCTCTTTCTCTTCCTGGATCCGGGTGCGGCGCTGGGTCTTGGCGGCTCTGGGGATGGCCATGTGTGCTCTGTTTCTCCTTGAAATCCAAGCCTTTCGGCCGAGCTCTCATTCACCCTGTCAGTGCATCTAATTTAGGCAATCGCCTGAAATTTTATCGGAAATTTTCGTGCTTTTCGTCTTGAGCCGCGCCACGGAAGTTGTAATGTTTACCAATCGGTCAAATTATCCGTCAGATGTTTCTTAAAGGCAACTGGCGATTTTCCGGGCGAGAAAAACAAGACGCCGCTCCGGGATTTGGAATAAGACCAACGGGAACATTAGAGCATGCGCCTTGCATGCTCAGGACAAACAGGTGAGGATTGCATCATGGTGGCAGCGCCAGGAGAAAACATGCGTATCAATGGCGACCGCCTTTGGGATACGCTGATGGACATGGCGAAAATCGGCCCCGGCATTGCCGGCGGCAACAATCGTCAAACGCTGACCGATGCCGACGCTGAAGGACGCAGCCTTTTCAAAACCTGGTGCGACAAGGCCGGGATGACCGTTGGCGTCGACAAGATGGGTACGATGTTCGCAACCCGCGCCGGCACCGACCCGAATGCACTTCCCGTCTATGTCGGCTCGCATCTCGATACCCAGCCGACCGGCGGCAAGTATGACGGCGTCCTCGGCGTGCTCGCCGCCCTCGAAGTCGTCCGCACGATGAACGACCTCGGCATCAAGACCAAGCATCCGATCGTGGTCACCAACTGGGCCAACGAGGAAGGTGCGCGCTTTGCCCCCGCCATGCTGGCCTCCGGCGTCTTCGCCGGCATGCACACGCTGGATTACGCCTATAGCCGCAAGGATCCGGACGGCAAGACCTATGGCGACGAGCTGAAGCGTATCGGCTGGCTCGGCGACGAAGAAGTCGGCGCCCGCAGGATGCATGCTTATTTCGAATATCACATCGAGCAGGGTCCGATCCTCGAAGCCGAGAATAAGACCATCGGCGTCGTCACGCACTGTCAAGGCCTGTGGTGGCTGGAATTCACGCTGACCGGCAAGGAAGCCCATACCGGCTCGACGCCGATGGCCATGCGCGTCAATGCCGGCCTTGCCATGTCGCGCATCGTCGAGATGGTGCAGAGCGTGGCGATGGAAAACCAGCCCGGCGCCGTTGCCGGCGTCGGCCAGGTCTTCTTCTCGCCGAACTCGCGCAACGTCCTGCCCGGTAAGGTGGTCTTTACAGTCGACCTGCGCACGCCAGACAAGGAAAAGCTCGATCGCATGCGCGCCAAGATCGAAACCGAGGGCAAGAACATCGCCGAAGCCCTTGGCGTCGGCTGCTCGGTGGAAGCCATCGGCCATTTCGAGCCGGTGACCTTTGATCCGAAGCTCGTTACCTCAGTGCGCAATGCAGCCGAGAAGCTCGGCTACAGCCACATGAACATCATCTCCGGCGCAGGTCACGATGCCTGCTGGGCCGCCAAGGTCGCCCCCGCCACGATGGTCATGTGCCCCTGCGTTGGCGGCCTCTCGCACAACGAAGCCGAAGAAATCTCCAAGGAATGGGCTGCCGCCGGCGCGGATGTGCTGTTCCACGCAGTCGTCGAGACGGCGGAGATCGTGGCCTGACGGCCACGATTCCGAACATCGGAACTTCACACATCTGGAGCATGCGCCATGAGCACAGTCATCAAGGGTGGAACCATCGTCACGGCCGACCTGACCTATAAGGCGGACGTCAAGGTCGAAGGCGGCAAGATCGTCGAAATCGGCCAGAATCTCACGGGCAACGAAGTGCTGGATGCCTCCGGCTGCTACGTCATGCCCGGCGGCATCGATCCGCACACGCATCTCGAAATGCCGTTCATGGGGACCTACTCTTCCGACGATTTCGAAAGCGGTACGCGCGCGGCCCTTGCCGGCGGCACGACGATGGTCGTCGACTTCGCCCTCCCCTCGCCCGGCCAGTCGCTGCTCGAGGCGCTGACCATGTGGGACAACAAGTCAACTCGCGCGAATTGCGACTATTCCTTCCACATGGCGATCACCTGGTGGGGCGAACAGGTCTTCAACGAAATGGAAGCCGTCGTCCGCGACAAGGGCATCAACACCTTCAAGCACTTCATGGCCTACAAGGGCGCACTGATGGTGGATGACGACGAGATGTTCTCCTCCTTCCAGCGCTGTGCCGAACTTGGTGCGCTGCCGCTCGTTCACGCCGAAAACGGCGACGTGGTTGCGCAGATGCAGGCAAAACTGCTGGCCGAAGGCAACAATGGCCCGGAAGCGCATGCTTACTCCCGCCCGGCGGAGGTCGAGGGCGAGGCAACGAACCGCGCCATCATGATCGCCGATATGGCAGGCTCACCGGTCTATATCGTCCATACCTCCTGCGAACAGGCCCACGAAGCCATTCGCCGCGCCCGCCAGAAGGGCATGCGCGTCTATGGCGAGCCACTGATCCAGCATCTGACGCTGGACGAAAGTGAATATTCCAATCCGGATTGGGATCATGCCGCCCGCCGCGTCATGTCGCCGCCCTTCCGCAACAAGCAGCATCAAGACAGTTTGTGGGCCGGTCTTGCTTCGGGCTCTCTGCAGGTGGTCGCGACCGACCACTGTGCGTTTACGACCGAGCAGAAGCGCTTCGGCGTCAACGATTTCACTAAGATCCCGAACGGCACCGGCGGCCTGGAAGACCGCATGCCGATGCTCTGGACCTATGGCGTCAACACCGGCCGGCTGACGATGAACGAATTCGTCGCCGCCACCTCCACCAACATCGCCAAGATCCTCAACATCTACCCGAAGAAGGGCGCGATCCTCGTCGGCGCCGATGCCGATATTGTTGTCTGGGATCCGAAGCGGTCGAAGACCATCGCCGCCAAGACCCAGCAATCGGCGATCGACTACAACGTCTTCGAAGGCAAGGAAGTGACCGGCCTGCCGCGCTACACGCTGACGCGCGGCGTCGTCGCTATCGAGGAAAGCACGGTCAAGACGAAGGAAGGCCATGGCGAGTTCGTTAGGCGCGATCCCTTCACCGCAGCCAACCGGGCGCTTTCCACCTGGAAGGACATCACCGCGCCGCGCAAGGTTCAGCGCAGCGGCATTCCCGCCAGCGGGGTTTGACGCTTGGGCACGGCGCTTCGGCTCATCGGCCGCCTAGAGCAATTCCAGGAAAAGTGCGTAGCGGTTTTCCGTCCGGAATTGCGCAAAGACAAAGGAATGGAGCATTTTCGCAATTCGAAGAAAAGCGAAACGGCTCTAGCGCGGCACATACCGCTCCAGATCCGGCAGCAGGACCACGCTTTCCTGCTCGTTCGGATCGGTGCGGGCGATGACAGCTGTCGCCGGCCGGTCGCTGAGATTCGCCGGAAGATGCGGAACACCGGCCGGAATATAGAACATCTCGCCCTCGCGCACGATGACGTGCTCTTCCAGCATGTCGCCAAACCAGCAATGCGTCTCGCCGGAAATCGCGTAGATCGCCGTTTCATGCGAGGCATGAAGATGCGCCTTGGCGCGGGCGCCGGGCGGGATCGTCAAAAGATGCATGCAGATCCCCGTCGAACCCACCGTCTCGGCGGCAATTCCTTCAAAATAATTGAGGCCCTGTTTTCCGGCATAGGCACCGCCGGGCCGCACGACACGGCAGGTGGGCTTCGATGACACACTCATGGCATTGCTCCCCTGGATCCAGCAGCCGCAAGGCACCCTCGCCAATCCAGGCTGCAGCACTGCCAGGCACGATAACACGCAATCCGCCCCGACCGAGCGGAGAAAACAGGACTGGTAGGTGTTAATGACGTCATCCGCTTCTTCCGTCGTCTCCGCGCGGAATCTCTGTCTCACCTACGATACGAACGACGGGCCGGTGCACGCACTGAGCAACGTCGATCTCGATGTTCGAAAGGGCGACTTCGTCTCCTTCATCGGTCCATCCGGCTGTGGCAAGACCACCTTCCTGCGTGTCATCGCCGATCTCGAGCGCAAAAGTTCCGGCGATATCACCGTCAACGGCATGTCGCCGGAGGATGCCCGCAAGGCGCGCGCCTATGGCTATGTCTTCCAGGCCGCCGCCCTTTATCCCTGGCGCACCATCGAAAAGAACATCGCCCTTCCGCTTGAAATCATGGGCTATGACAAGGCGGAACAGGCCAAGCGCATCGCCCAGACGCTGGAACTCGTCAATCTCAGCGGTTTCGAGAAGAAATTCCCTTGGCAGCTTTCCGGCGGCATGCAGCAGCGTGCTTCGATCGCTCGCGCACTGGCCTTCGACGCCGATCTCCTGCTGATGGACGAGCCCTTCGGCGCACTCGACGAGATCGTTCGCGACCACCTCAACGAACAACTCCTGAAGCTGTGGAAGCGGACGAACAAGACGATATGCTTCGTCACGCACTCCATTCCGGAGGCGGTCTATCTCTCCACCAAGATCGTCGTCATGTCGCCTCGCCCGGGCCGTGTTACCGACATTATCGAATCGACGTTGCCGACGGAGCGGCCGCTCGGCATTCGCGAAACGCCCGAATTCCTGGAAATCGCCCATCGCGTCCGCGAAGGTCTGCGGGCCGGACATAGCTACGAGGAATAGGATCGCCATGAACCCGCAATTCCTTCTTTGGCTTGCCGGCGCGATGGCGATCTTCATCAGCGGAGCGACCGCTTCGCGCGCCTATGTCGCCAGCAACAACATACTGATCCTCATCCTGTCGCTCGTCCTCTATTGCGTCGGCAATCTGATGATGGTGCGGCTCATGCGCGAAGGGGGCTTGGGCCTGGCGATTTCAGCCTCTGCCATCACCCAGCTTGTCGTCATCAACATCATCGCCTTCATCGTCTTCGGCGAGCGCCTGAGCGTACCGCAGCTCACAGGCGTCGGCCTCGGTGTCATCGCCATGGCGCTGATGCTGCTCCCGGCGCAAAAAGGAGCATGAGGATGGAGAAGGAGCAATTCTTCAAACACAAGTTCCTGCCGGTCGGAACGATCGTCTTTGCGATCCTGGTCCTCTGGTATGTCTTCGCCGTCGTCCTCAACGCGCCGTTCCAGCGCGATCTTGATCGCCGCGCCAACGTCAACCCGACGACGATGGAATTCATCGGCAAGACGCTGGCCCAGCCGAAGCCGATCCTGCCCGCACCCCATCAAGTGGCGCAGAACGTCTTCGAAAACACCTTCCTACGCGCTCCGACGAGCAACCGCAGCCTCGTCTACAATGCCTGGGTCACGCTGTCCTCCACCGCCGTCGGCTTCGCTTTCGGAACCGTTCTCGGCATCCTGATCGCGGTCGGCATCGTCCATGTCGTCGCGCTGGACCGCAGCCTCATGCCCTGGATCATCGCA
The DNA here is from genome assembly GCF_047445805.1 of Rhizobium sp. BR 314. Taxonomy (NCBI): domain Bacteria; kingdom Pseudomonadati; phylum Pseudomonadota; class Alphaproteobacteria; order Hyphomicrobiales; family Rhizobiaceae; genus Rhizobium; species Rhizobium sp. BR 314. Next base: position 216,841 of record NZ_JARWLA010000001.1, read on the forward strand.
TCGCAGACGGTGCCGATCCTCGCGATAGCACCGATGGTGATCGTCGTGCTCGCGGCTGTCGATATCACCGGCCTCATTCCGAAGGCGCTGATCTCGACCTATCTCTCCTTCTTTCCCGTCGCGGTCGGCATGGTGAAGGGGTTGCGCTCGCCGGAAGTCATGCATCTCGACCTGATGCGGACCTACAATGCCAGCGCTTCGCAGACTTTCTGGAAACTGCGCGTGCCGGCCTCCATCCCGTTCCTCTTCACTTCGATGAAGGTAGCGATAGCGGCAAGTCTTGTCGGCGCCATCGTTGCCGAGCTTCCAACGGGTGCCGTCGCCGGTATCGGCGCGAAGCTGCTGGCCGGCTCCTACTACAGCCAGACGATCGATATATGGGCTGCTCTTGTCGCAGGCTCGGTTCTGGCGGCGATCCTCGTCGCCATCGTCAGCGTCGCGGCCCGCATCGTCGATCGCTCGATGGGAGGGAGAACGGCATGAAGCAGTTTCATTTCTCCTGGCAGGGCGTGGTCTGTCTTCTTCTCTGTCTCGCCGCGATCCCTGCTTTGCCGTTACTTGCGGCAGATGCAGCAGCGCCGGTCAGCAGCGGAACGACCTTCGTCATATTCATTCTGATTGCCGCGGCCGCGCTTATTTCCTTCACGAAGCTGTCCGAGGCCCTTTGCGCTGCAGTTCTCTTCTTCGCAGCCCATGCCGCCGCCTGGCTGCTGCTGGCGGGGATCTCGGGCAACGAAGGCAAGGCGCAGGCGTCCTTTTTCCTTCTGATCGCCGCGGCCTGGCTGCTTGCCTGGCGCTGCGTCTCCATCCTGTCGACCATTCGGTCGCGCTCGGCAGCCGGCAGCTATACGCTGCGGTTGCTGATCCCGGCGATTTTCGGCGCGTGGATCCTGATCATCTGGGAAGCAGCCACGCGCGGGGCCGGCATTCCCTTCATTCTGTTGCCGCCGCCAAGCGCCATCGGAACGCGGCTCGCCGGTTCCGTATCGACGCTGTGGACGGATGTTCAGCAGACGATCTTCAAATCGGTGCTGATCGGCTACATCATCGGTTGCGCCAGCGGCTTCGTCGTCGCCATCCTTGCGGATCGCGTCGCCTTCTTGCGCCGCGGCTTGTTGCCCATCGGCAATCTCGTCTCTGCCTTGCCGATCATCGGCGTCGCGCCGATCATGGTCATGTGGTTCGGTTTCGATTGGGAATCCAAAGCCGCTGTCGTCATCATCATGACCTTCTTCCCCATGCTGGTGAACACGGTGGCCGGACTTGCCGCCTCCGGCAACATGGAGCGCGACCTGATGCGCACCTATGCATCGAGCTACTGGCAGACGCTGTTCAAGCTGCGCCTGCCCGCTGCCGCCCCCTTTATTTTCAATGCGCTGAAGATCAACTCGACCTTGGCTCTTATCGGTGCCATCGTGGCGGAGTTCTTCGGTACACCCATGTCGGGCATGGGCTTTCGCATCTCGACCGAAATCGGCCGGATGAATGTCGACATGGTTTGGGCCGAGATCGCGGTTGCCGCGGTCGCAGGCTCCGTCTTCTACGGTATCGTCGCCATTATCGAGAGAATGACGACGTTCTGGCATCCGTCTATCCGCGGTGGGCAGACGTAATCCGGGGTCTCCTCAAGGGATCAAGGCATAACTTCAGAGGGAAAAAAGGGTGAAGACATGAAAAAAATGATGCTCGCATTGATGGCAAGTGCAATGACGCTGGCGGCCGCCCAGACCGCAATGGCCGCCGACAAGATAACGCTGCAGCTGAAATGGGTGGCCCAGGGCCAGTTCGGCGGCTACTTCGTCGCCAAGGGCAAGGGCTTCTACAAGGAGGAAGGCCTCGACGTCGAGATCAAGCCGGGCGGCCCGGATATCGCTCCTGAGCAGGTCATCGCCGGCGGCGGCGCCGATGTCATCGTCGACTGGATGGGCGGTGCGCTCGTTGCCCGCGAAAAGGGCGTGCCACTGATCAACATCGCCCAGCCCTTCGAAAAGTCCGGCCTGGAACTGATCTGCCCGAAGGATGGCCCGATCAAGACAGAGAAGGATTTCAAGGGCCATACGCTCGGCGTCTGGTTCTACGGCAACGAATATCCCTTCTTCGCCTGGATGCACAAACTCGGCCTGAAGACCGATGGCGGCAAGGACGGCGTCAACGTACTGAAGCAGAGCTTCGACGTGCAGCCGCTCGTCCAGAAGCAGGCCGACTGCATCTCCGTCATGACCTATAATGAATACTGGCAGGCGCTAGATGCCGGCTTCAAGGCTGAAGATCTCACCGTCTTCAACTACACCAAGCTCGGCAACGACCTTCTGGAAGACGGTCTCTACGTCAAGGAAGACAAGTTGAAGGATGCGAAGTTCAAGGCCGATATGGTGAAGTTCGTCCGCGCTTCGATGAAGGGCTGGAAATATGCCGTCGAGCATCCGGACGAAGCCGCCGAAATGGTCATGGACAATGGCGGCCAGGACGAGAACCATCAGAAGCGCATGACGGCCGAAGTCGCCAAGCTGATCGGCAGCGGCAAGCTCGACATGAAGACTTATGATCGTACGGTCGAAGCCTTGCTCGATCAGAAGATCATCAACAAGAAGCCGACCGGTGCCTATACGCACGAGATCACGGACGCAGCTCTGAAATAGTTCTTTCTATCTGCAGCAATGGAAACGCGCTGGGTTCATCCCCCGCGCGTTTTTTTTCATTTTGTAACAGCGGCAACAAAAAGCTGGCTTTGCCGCAACATTTGCCTAAAAACCGGTCACCATCAACTATTCGAGTTCCGACATCACAATGCCGTGATTGCTTCGCATGGTTGTTAGCGATAGAAATACCCGCGAAATCATTTTCTCGTGATCTTGCGGAATTTGAAATCCGCTCCCATTTACAGAGCGTTTTTAAGATGAGGGACCTGCAGGGCATGACAGACGGATGTTGATCCGCCGGGTGTACCCGGCTCGCATGCATTGATCCCCCGTGTTCGCGACGGAAACAGCGAACCCCTTTTGACCAATTGCCGAACTGGAACCGGACGCATGGCCTCCACGCCGTTTAGACTGCTGAACACGACTGCAATCCTGCTTTCCCTGCTGGCGGCGCCCGCGGCGATGGCCGAAGAGCCTGTCGTTACCACGCCAAAACAGAACTTGCCAGCGATCGTCATCACCACCGCCGCGATGCGCAAGATGACCGACAAGGTCGTCGCGACAGGTACAGTGAAGGCTGTAGAGGAAGTCTACATCCAGCCACAGGTCGATGGCCTGTCGATCCGCTCGCTCAATGCCGATGTCGGCGACAAGGTCGGTGCGAACAGCACGCTTGCCACGCTCAACGACGACGCGCTGGTGCTGCAGAAGAGCCAGATGCGGGCCACACGAGCCAAGGGCGAAGCAAGCCTTGCCCAGCTACGCGCCCAACTTGCGGAGGCTCGCGCCAACGCCGAGGAAGCGGAACTGCAGCGTGTCCGCGCCGTGACGATGGGCGCCAAGGGCACCATGTCGACCTCCGCTGTCGAGCAGGCAAATGCGGCGGCAGCAGCCAACAAGGCGCGTGAGGTATCTGCCGAACAGGCGATTGCGGTGGCAGAAGCCGACCTCAAAGTCATCGACAGCCAGATCGCCGATACCGATCTCAAGCTGGCCCGCACCGGTATCAAGACGCCCGTCGCCGGCACGGTCGCCTCGCGCAATGCCCGCATCGGCGCCATCGCCAACGGCAATGGCGATCCGCTCTTCACCATCATCCGCAACAGCCAGCTCGAACTGGTGGTCGACGTCTCCGAAAGCGACATTACCAAGATCGCCATAGGGCAGAAGGCCCGGATTTCGTTGTCGGGGAGCCGCGAAAAGCTTGCCGGCACCATCCGGCTCGTCGCCCCGATCGTCGATTCCGTCACCCGCCTCGGCGCGGTGCACATTTCGATCGATGACGGAGAAAAGGCCCGCGCCGGCATGTATGGCAGCGCCGAGATCATCATTCGCCAGGAAGAAGGCGTTGCCCTGCCCTTGACCGCCGTCAACACCGACGAAAACGGCTCCTCCGCCCGTAAGGTCGAGAACGGCGCCGTCAAGTTTGTCAACGTCGAGACCGGCATTCAGGACGGGACCTATATCGAGATCCTCAAGGGCCTGAAGGCGGGCGAGGATGTCGTTGCCAAGGCCGGCGCCTATGTCCGCGACGGCGACCGCATCACGCCCGTGCGTGATGCCTCGCAAGCCTCCAACTGAGCGAGAACGATCCCATGAACTTCTCCGCCTGGTCCATCCGAAATCCGGTCGCCCCGCTCCTCGGCTTTTTCCTGCTGATGATCGTGGGCGCGCACTCCTTTTTCAACCTGCCGATCACGCGCTTTCCGAATATCGACGTGCCGGTCGTCAACGTCACGGTGACGCAGAGCGGCGCCTCGCCGGCCGAGCTCGAAATGCAGGTGACGAAGGAAGTCGAAGACGCGGTTGCCGGCATCAACGGCATCGACGAAATACAATCGACCGTTACCGACGGCCAGTCGCAGACGGTCGTCATCTTCCGCCTGGAAGTGCCGACGCAGCAGGCCGTCCAGGATACCAAGGACGCCATCGACCGCATTCGCGGCAACCTGCCGTCCACCATCGACCAGCCGATCGTCTCGAAAGTCGACGTCGTCGGCCAGGCAATCCAGAGCTTCGCCGTTTCCTCGCCGAACATGACGCTGGAAGAGCTGTCCTGGTTCGTGGACGATACGGTCAAGCGCGCCCTTCAGGGCAAGGCCGGTATCGGCCGTGTCGACCGTTACGGCGGCGCCGACCGTGAGGTCCGCATCGAGCTCGATCCGAACAAGCTGAATGCCTATGGCATCACGGCGCTGTCGGTCAGCCAGCAGTTGCGCAGCACCAACATCGACCTCGGCTCCGGCCGTGGCCAGGTCGCCGGCAGCGAGCAGGCAATCCGAGTGCTCGGTGACGCCCGCAACGTCGCGCAGCTTGTCGATACAACGATCGCTCTGACCAACGGCCGCTTCGTCAAGCTTTCCGACCTCGGCGTGATCAAGGATACCTATCAGGAACCGAAGTCCTTCTCGCGGTTCAACAGCACTCCTGTCGTCACCTTCGGCGTGTTCCGCTCCAAGGGCGCCAGCGAAGTGACCGTCGCCAATACGGTCGCCGACACGCTCTCCAAGGTTCGCGCCGAAAATCCGAACGTCTCGATCGAGATGATCGACGACGCGGTCTACTACACCTACGGCAACTACGAATCCGCCATGCACACGCTGCTCGAAGGCGCGCTCCTGGCTGTTATCGTGGTCTTCCTCTTCCTGAGGAACTGGCGCGCGACGCTGATTTCGGCGGTAGCATTGCCGCTATCTGCGATCCCGACATTCTGGATCATGAACCAGATCGGCTTCTCGCTGAACCTAGTCAGCTTCCTGGCATTGACGCTGGCGACGGGTATTCTCGTCGACGACGCCATCGTCGAGATCGAGAACATCGCCCGCCACATCAAGATGGGCAAGACGCCGTACCGCGCAGCCATCGATGCGGCGGATGAAATCGGGCTGGCCGTCATCGCGACGACCTTCACGATCATCGCGGTCTTCGTGCCCGTCTCCTTCATGCCCGGCATTCCGGGCCAGTACTTCATCCAGTTCGGCCTGACGGTCGCCTTCTCTGTGTTCTTCTCGCTGCTTGTCGCGCGTCTGATCACGCCGATGATGGCCGCCTACCTCATGCGTGCCGAAGACGCTGTCGAGGATCACCATGACAATGACGGCCGCTTCATGCGCGGCTATAGCGCCCTCGTTCGGCTGACGACGAGGAAGTGGTATACGCGCTATCCCACGCTGATTGCGGCATTCGCTTTCTCCATCGCCTCGGTCGCCGCGCTTATCGTCTTCGTTCCCGGCAGCTTCATCCCGCCAGAAGATTCTTCGCGCATCGTCCTGTCGGCCGAGCTTCCCCCGAACGCGCGGCTCGACGACACCGAACAGGCGACTAACGAGATCTACCGCCGCGTCAAGGGCATCGACGGCGTCGATAGCATCTTCGTTCTCGGCGGCGCATCGCCGAAGGGCGATTTGGAGCTGCGACGCGCCACGGTGACATTAACGCTTGGCAAGCTCGATCAATCGCTCGTCAAGAAGTTGGTGAACGATGTCCTCGGCTCGCTGCCCGTCATCGGCCCCCATCTGCCGAAGGTCACCGTGCACGGACGCGTGCGCCCGCAATGGGAAGTAGAAAAGGAAGTCTTCGCGAAACTGCGCTCAATCCCCGATGTGCGCATCACCAAACTTAACGACCGTGGCGATCGCGACCTGACCTACAACTTCCTCTCGCGCAACGAGAAGGATCTGAAGCAAGCGGTTGGCATTCTGGAAGCCGAGCTGCGCACCGATCCGGCGCTCGCAAACGTCAGTGCCGACGGCGCGCTGCCGCGTCCGGAACTGCAGATCTATCCGCGCAAGGATGAGGCCGCTCGCCTCGGCATCACGCCTCAGATGATCTCTGATACGGTGCGCGTCGCCACGATCGGCGATATCGACGCTTCGCTTGCGAAGATCTCGCTCGACGATCGCCAGATCCCGATCCGCGTCCAGGCTTCGCTCGGCATGCGGCGTGATCTCGCTGCCATCCGTGCCTTGCGCGTCAAGACATCGACGGGTGCGACCGTGCCGATGTCGACCGTCGCCGACATCAACTACTCGGAAGGTCTGTCCTCCATCAAGCGCAACAACCGCTTCCGCGTCGTCGCCATCGGCGCCGACCTGCCGCAGGGCGTGGCGCTGGATACGGCATCGGAGCACTTCCTCGAGATCGTCAACAAAGCCAAGATTCCGGCCACCGTGCATCTGGCGGAAAGCGGCGATACCAAGGTGCAGAAGGAAATGCAGCAGAGCTTCGGCAATGCCATGCTGCTCGGCCTGCTGCTTGTTCTGACCGTGCTGATCCTGCTGTTCAAGGACGTGATTCAGCCTTTCACCATCCTGTTCTCGCTGCCATTGGCAATCGGCGGTGTAGCGCTGGCATTGATGATAACAGGCAATGCACTCTCCATGCCTGTGATGATCGGCATTCTCATGCTGATGGGCATCGTGACCAAGAATGCCATCCTCCTGGTCGATTTCGCCATCGAGATGATGCATCAGGGCATGCCAAGGCTGGAAGCGGTCATCGAGGCCGGCCGCAAGCGCGCCCGCCCGATCATCATGACCTCGATCGCCATGTCGGCCGGCATGCTGCCATCAGCTCTCGGCGTCGGCGAAGGCGGCTCCTTCCGCGCACCGATGGCAATTGCCGTCATTGGCGGCATCATCGTCTCAACTGTCCTCAGCCTTGTGGTCGTGCCGTCCTTCTTCCTGATCATGGACGATGTATCGCGCCTGCTCGGCTTCCTCTTCGGCCGATTGTTCGGCAAGAAGGACGCGGATGATGAAGTGGTGACCAAGGATGGACTGGCCGCAGCCGTCAATGAAAACCGCCAGTCACTCGCGACATTGGAAGAGCGCGTGGATGCCATGGAAAACAGGGACAGCCGCGGCTCCAAGCCGACGGGCACGAATGTGCTGAGGCTGCCACCCTTTGCCGCTGAATAGGCGGCGCGATTGGATAATCAAGTCATGACGGGGCGGCTCAAAGGCCGCCCTGTTCCTTTAGGAAATCGACGATCTTGCTGACGCCCTCGCCCCGCTTCATGTCGGAAAAGACGAAGGGACGCGACTGACGCATGCGGTTGGCATCGCGGTCCATCACATCGAGATCGACCTCGACGAAGGGCGCCAGATCCTTCTTGTTGATGACGAGAAGGTCGGACTTGGTGATACCCGGCCCACCCTTGCGCGGTATCTCCTCGCCTTGGCACACCGAGATGACATAGATGGTGATGTCGGCAAGGTCCGGCGAGAAGGTTGCCGCCAGATTGTCGCCGCCGGATTCGATGAACACCACGTCGAGATCCGGAAGCCGTTCGTTCAGACCGGCGATGGCCTGCAGGTTGATCGTCGCATCCTCGCGGATCGCAGTGTGCGGGCAGCCGCCGGTTTCGACGCCGACGATACGGTCCGACGTCAGCGCCTGCATCCGCACCAGCGCCTCCGCGTCCTCGGTCGTATAGATGTCATTGGTGACGACGGCGACGGAATAGTCGTCGCGCATTGCCTTGCAAAGCTTCTCCGTCAGTGCCGTCTTGCCCGAACCGACAGGCCCGCCGATGCCGACGCGCAAAGGTCCATTTCTCGATTTCATACTCGCAACTCCGGTAAAATGGCAGGATAGCGAAGCATCGCTGCGCCGCACAGCGGCGAATGACGTAGGACGACTTTCGTTGGCGAAATTTTGCCGAATGCGCACGTCATGAACGGAAGAGCCGCGTTTCCTGCGTTTCATGCCGCAGACTTGCAATATCAGCCTGCACGGTCGCCGCACCCAGATCATCGAGATCGGATTGCGCCGCCGCCATCGCCACATGGCCGATCATATCCTCCAGAGCCGCAAGGATAGCGACTCCATCCTTCTGCCCGGTTATGCCCAACCGAATCCCTGCGGACAACAGCTGGGAGGCAACGGCGTGCAGGAACGCGGCAAGGGTCTTCTTGAGAGGAATATCGTGTGCTCGGGCTACGGCCCCGACGGCAACGGGATAGGCGGTCTTGGCCTGAAGCAGCGATAAGATCGCATGCGGCCAGGCGCCGGCGGCAGACAGGAAGGCCTCTCCAAGCAGCATGGTCTCGGTGTGACGCTCCTTCGAACCGGCGAGCGCCTCGCCAAGCTCCGCGACGGCCGCGAGCCGCAACGCGTCGTCTCCGGCTTGATGCGTTTCGGCAAGCAGAACGGCATCGTTCCAAACAGAGCCATGCTGGATAAGAGCGGCAATCCACTCCTGCAGGCTCTTGCTGTCGCGAACCAGGGCATCGTGAACGGCACGTTCAAGGCCCCCGGAATAGGCAAAGGAACCCACCGGGAACGCCGGCGACAGCCATGCCATCAGCCGCAGCAAAGCCCGAAGATCGCAATCATCAGTCATCGCCATATTGCTCGCTTGCGCTCAATCATGTGAATGATGATCATGCCCATGATCGTGGTGATGACCGTGCGAATGGCTGCCGTGAGAATGATAGGCGCCGCGCGCGGGCTGGAAAGGCTCACTGACCTCGGCAACAGTGGCGCCGAGCCCTTCGAGCATGGATCGAATCACATGATCGCGCAGAATGAGGATGCGCTCCTCCTCGATCTGCGCCGAAAGATGACGATTGCCGAGATGCCAGGCAAGCTCGATCAGATGACGGCGATCCCGCGGCTTGATTTCGAAGAGCTTTTCATCTGCAGCGACGATCTCGATCAACTCGCCGTCCTCGCGCACCAGAAGATCGCCATTGGCAAACAGCACCGGCTCCTTCAGGTCGAGCATGACCATCTCGCCGTTCTCCAGATGCAGCAGCTTGCGGCGCAGGTGCCTGAGGTCATGCGGCAGCACGACGCGATCAATCGGATTGGACGACGGAGTACCGGCTGGTAGGTAGGAGGTTACGCGTAGCATGGCTGACCCAGATTGAAACGTCGTCGAAGCATGCAAAATAGTCGCCTCGCACGCAAGCGCCAATGCCGCTCAGCAGGTGCTACATTCGTAGTGCATAGCGCTGCAGTTCCATGAATTCCGCCGGAGCCTCTTCGTCATGCTCGACGGCGCAACGGCGCCAGATCTGAGAGAGCCGCTCGCGCTCATGAACGACTCGGTTGCGGCCGAGTGTCTTGGCAAGATAGAGGGCCTTGTCGGCAGCGGCGTAAACGCCCTCAGCCTTACGCTCCCTACTCATGTCGGCAATGCCGGCCGAGATGGTGATCTTGACCGAACCACCATCGATGGCGATCGCATGATTGGCGATCTGATCCTTGATCTCCTCGATACGGCTGATGCGGTCGGCGGTCTCCCCACCATGAATGATGGCGCCGAACTCCTCACCGCCGAGCCGGCCGATCACATCGTTGTCGGCGAAGACATCCCTGAACAGCTGCGCTACGGCGATGATGACGGCATCGCCGGAAGCATGTCCGAAGCGATCATTGATCGTCTTGAAACGGTCGACATCGAAAATCACCAGCGAAGCGCCATGGTCGGCTTCGTTCAGTGCTTCCGTAAAGGCGCGACGGTTGAGCAAACCCGAGAGCCCGTCGGTGCGGCTCAACCGTTCGAACTCGGCGCGGGAAACGGCGAGTTTGTGCATCGATGAGCCTGCCAATATCGCCAGCGCGCCGGAAACCGTACCGCCGACGATCCATGCCAGCAGGACGCCGAAACGCATAACCTCAAGAATCGGCAATGGCAGAAGATCGAACCACTGCAAGACGGGAAGCATAACAATCATGATCGCAAGCGACATGATGACGGCGGTAAAACTCATCTTAAGCGCGAAAATATAAATCGCACGCCTGTGTTGAAAGTTGCCGACTTCGGTCTGCAGCGAAATCCATTGTTTCATGCGATTCACCTTCTTCTGCTACCGTTTCAGTCACGTGAGATAGGGGTGAAGACGCTTCCAGGTCTTTAATCGAATCATTAAAATGCCCGGCATTTCCCAACTTGTGAACAATCTGCGATAGCCGCGTTCCCTGTCTCCCGGGCAAAGCAACAGGTGAGGAACGGCTAAGCCTCCGCAAACCTATGATAAAGCTGCACTAACCCGAACAAGGCAATGAAGGCGCAGGAAACCGGAACCTTCATGTCTGCCGAATCGATTGCTCGGAGTGTTTCTCAGAAAAGAAAATAGCGCTGCGCCATCGGCAGCACCGTCGCCGGCTCGCAGGTCAGAAGCTCGCCGTCCGCCCGCACCTCATAAGTCTCGGGGTCCACCTCAATATGAGGGGTGAGACTATTGTGGATCATGGATGCTTTCGAGATGCCGCCGCGGGTATTCCTGACCGGCAATAGCGTCTTGGCGACGCCAAGCTTGCCGGCAAGCCCGGCATCGAATGCAGCCTGGGAAACAAAAGTCACCGAGGAATTCGTGCGATTCTTGCCGAAGGCCCCGAACATCGGCCGATAATGCATCGGCTGCGGCGTCGGGATGGACGCGTTAGGATCGCCCATCGGAGCCGCGGCAATCGAGCCACCAAGCAGAACCATCTCGGGTTTCACGCCGAAAAAGGCCGGGTTCCACAGCACCAGATCGGCGCGCTTACCGATTTCGATCGACCCGACTTCATGGCTGACGCCATGGGCGATGGCCGGGTTGATCGTATATTTGGCGATGTAACGCTTTGCGCGGAAATTGTCGTTGTCGCCGGTCTCCTGAGCCAGGCGGCCGCGTTGACGCTTCATCTTGTCGGCCGTTTGCCAGGTGCGGATCGCCACTTCGCCGACGCGGCCCATGGCCTGACTATCGGAAGAAATGATCGAGAAGGCGCCGATATCGTGAAGAATATCCTCGGCCGCGATCGTCTCCTTGCGAATGCGGCTCTCGGCAAACGCGATATCCTCGGGGATGGAGGATGACAGGTGATGGCAAACCATCAACATGTCGAGATGTTCGGCGATCGTGTTAACCGTATAGGGCCGGGTCGGGTTGGTCGAAGACGGAATGACATTCGACTGACCACAGATCTTGATGATGTCGGGCGCATGCCCCCCACCCGCACCCTCGGTATGGAACGCATGGATCGTACGACCTTTGATGGCACCGATCGTATCCTCGACAAAGCCGCTTTCGTTCAATGTATCCGTGTGGATCATCACCTGTACGTCGTAGGCATCGGCCACACTGAGGCAGCAGTCGATCGCCGCCGGCGTCGAACCCCAATCCTCATGGAGTTTCAGTGAACAGGCGCCCCCGAGCACCATTTCCTCCAGCGCGGCGGGCAAGGAAGCGTTGCCCTTGGCTGAAAGACCGATATTCATCGGAAAAGCATCGAAGGATTCGATCATGCGCGCCAGATGCCAAGGCCCCGGCGTGCAGGTCGTTGCAAGTGTGCCATGCGCCGGGCCGGTGCCACCGCCGAGCATGGTTGTAATGCCCGACATCAAAGCTTCCTCGATCTGCTGCGGGCAGATGAAATGAATATGGCTGTCCATGCCGCCGGCCGTAACGATCTTGCCCTCGCCCGCGATGACTTCTGTGCCCGGCCCGACGATGATGTCCACGCCTGACTGCATATCCGGGTTGCCGGCCTTGCCGATCGCAGCAATACGGCCCTCCTTCAAGCCGATATCCGCCTTCACGATCCCCCAATGATCAAGGATCAGCGCATTGGTAATGACGGTATCGACAGCTCCGTTCGCCCGCGTCACCTGACTTTGCCCCATGCCGTCGCGAATGACCTTGCCGCCTCCGAACTTCACTTCCTCGCCGTAGGTCGTGAAATCCTTCTCCACCTCAATGAACAGCTCGGTATCGGCGAGCCGTACCTTGTCGCCGACGGTGGGTCCGAACATGTTGGCGTAGGCAGCGCGAGAAATCCTGTAAGGCATGGTTCAGTCTCCTTGGGAGGCAGAGATGAGATTCGTGTCGTCAAGGCGTCTCAGGCGGCCGAGAGATATGTATGCATCGACCAACCGCTTCTCGGCCGCAAAGGGATGCTCGCCCCAGCCCACATGGCCGAAGCCGGCAATAGCGACATCGGCGTCGGGATGATGCGACAACACTTCGGCGATCACGATCATGCCGCTGCTCGGCACCACGTAAGAGCCCGGTTCATAGGCAGCAAGAGCCGCATCGACGCCATCGTGGACTGACTGATCGATCACCACATGGCGTTTGCCCGTTGCCTGGCAGAAGGCCGTAAACTGGTCCGTATAGTCATCGCAGAAATCATCGAGCTCGGGATGCGAGATCTCGAGCGGCGCACGGAGCGCCGCGAATTTGCGGGGATCGCGCACGCTCCATATCTCCGACGCAGAGGCCACCGCCGGGCTTTTGCGCCATGCGGCAGAGCCCAGCATGGCACGCGCCGGCCGGCCGGTATTGCAGACAGCAACCACATCGGTCCGGCCGCCGCCCGCTCCCATCGACCTACAATCGTTGAAGCGGATGACGAGATCGGCGGCATCGATCGTAGCTGCCAGTTCCGGCGCGACATCACCATTGCCGACGATCACGATGCGCCTGGAACTCACTGATTGCCCTCCGGCCCATCGGCGAGATCCTTCAATTCCTTGGTTCGCTTCTTTGTCAAATCAGCCTTGCAGCCCGAAACCAGCATGGGTTCCATGGAGCCGCCGCGAGCCTGAAATCCCTGTGCCTCGCACTCGCCGTCGCGATAATCCACCCAGGCACGCTGCGCCTTGACGAGCGCCTTTTCGGCGCCCTTCATGTCACTGTCCAGATCCGCATCCATGGCGACCATCGCAGCCCGCGTTTTCTTGTATTGCGCGTTCAACGCCTTGTCGGCGGTATCGAAATCAAGCGCGGCGCATATATTGAGGTCCGTCTGCGCTTCGGCCTTGGCGCAATCGATCTTCGGGTTATCCGGATTGTTCTGCGCGACAGCAGGGCCGCAGATCAGGACTGCGACAAGAGCCGCAGCCGATGCATGCGATTTCATCGACATCGAATTCCCCCAAAAGCTTAGAGCTTGCCCATGATCTGCTGCCGGAAGCCGTAAACTTCGCGCTTGCCGGAGAGCGGGATCAGCGTCACCGAGCGTGTCTGGCCGGGCTCGAAACGCACCGCGGTCCCCGCCGGAATATCGAGCCGCATTCCCCTCGCCTTGTCGCGGTCGAAGGAAAGTCCGGCATTCGTCTCGGCAAAATGATAGTGGCTGCCGACCTGCACCGGCCTGTCGCCCGTGTTGGACACCTCGAGCGTCACGGTCGGCGCGCCGGCATTGAGTTCGATATCGCCAGCTGCAGCAATGACTTCGCCTGGAATCATGGTCTTCTCCTCATGCGGCCCGAACAGGCGCACATCCCTCTGCTTTCAGAACACGCTTGGTCGAGGCCGGATATTTGGCAAGCAATGCCACAGGCCGAACAGGCCGCAGCACGAACCCGCCGCCGCAATTCGGGCAAACGCCGCCCAGAACCTTATCGACGCAGTCGGCGCAGAAAGTACATTCGAAGGTACAGATCATCGCCTCCCGGCTCTCCGGCGGCAAATTCCTGTCGCAGCATTCGCAATTGGGCCTCAATTCCAGCATGTCGGCCTCACCGGATCGGTTCATGAACGGTGACGAGCTTCGTTCCATCCGGGAACGTCGCTTCCACCTGAATATCGTGGATCATCTCGGCGATGCCCTCCATCACCTGATCGCGGGTGATGACATGGGCGCCTGCCTCCATCAGCTCTGCGACAGGACGGCCGTCGCGGGCGCCTTCGACGACAAAATCCGTGATCAGCGCGATGGCTTCCGGATGGTTGAGCTTCACGCCGCGCTCCAGCCGTCGCCGCGCCACCATTGCCGCCATGGAAACCAGCAGCTTGTCTTTTTCTCTCGGAGTAAGGTTCATCGCCTACCTACTTGATTGCTGTTTTCCAGAACATGACACCGAAAAGCTTGAGCGGTTTCGAACGACGTCATGCTCTACCTGTTTGATTTTGGAGCCGGACGATTTTAGGTCAAGCAGGCCTAAATTCATCCGCCGCCGGGGACTTATAGGTTCCAGACTTTCGGCACTGGCGCACCATTGCGCAAGGCGGAAATGATCGGGATCAGGACTTTTCTGAGCGCAAAACCATCGGCCGCAACAAGCCGCACCACGAGCTTGTCCTTCCACTGGCTTGCCCCCGCCATAGGCGTATCGACAAGCGGCCTGACACGGTCGAGATAGGTCTCCGCCAGAGGCCCGGTATAGAGCACTGTCGCAAAGGCAACCTGGCCGCTCAGCACGGCGCTCTTGACGGTCAGGGCCGCAATATCGCCATCCAGGCGCAATTCCTCGGCATGGATCAGGCGGCCGCCACGACGGATGCGCCAGCGGTCGCGAAACAACCCTTCAGCCATCACCTCGCCCATTGCCTTGCGGCCGAGCAATATGGCCTCGACGGCAAGAAATTCAGCCGTCTCGTCAAGCTCTACATCCAGCCGCCGCGAAAGCGAGGCCCGGTCGAACAGGATTGTCTCCTGCGGCAACCAATCGACGCGTGCAGCCGCACCGACGCTGATGGAGGTCCTGACTTCCGCGGTATCGCTCGAAGCCTTGTAGATCTTCTCGCAGGCCTGTGTGGTCACATCGATATGCGTGCCCGGCCCGGCAACGACACTCCAATCCATCCGGTCGCCGCCGGTAAGGCCGCCAGCCGTATTGATGATGACCGCTTCCATGGTGTTGTCGAAGGTCTGGGGCAAGCGGATCTTCGCCGCGCCCTCCTGAAACAGCTCGGCAAGCCGCGTGCGATCACCAAGCGACTTGGCCGCAAGATGGCCGCAGCCCCGCGCCCTCTGCGGCCTTATGCTTGCCGCCGCCATTGCCATTCCACCTCTCCATCTATCCGATGCGCCGGTGCCCGATCATTGAAGCCCGACGCGAAGTAAACGCAAGCAATTTCTGTGCCTTATGCGAAAGGGATTACCCAGGGACACATGCAGAGTGGCTTTCCGCCTGGAATGGGTAGAGAGACAAGAAGACCGAGGGTCTTTACCCGCGAAGAATAACAAGACTCCTTCGGCCAGCGGCAGCGTCCGACCGAGAGCCGAACGCGCTTCATTTTTCGCCAAATGCCGAAAAGAGTGGCATCAGCACTTGGCACGGACGCTGACGGCTGAAGCCCCATCGTCTATCCGCCCGATACGAGAAAGTCTCAGACCACCCGATCCGGCGGTTCGCGCCCCGCAAAGAAAGCAGTGATATTATCCACCACCTTCATGCCCATCGCCGTCCGCGTCTCCTCGGTGGCGCTGCCGAGATGCGGCAGGAGCACGACATTGTCCAGCGCCCGCAACCGCTCCGGCACATGCGGTTCCGCCTCGTAGACATCGAGGCCGGCACCGCGGATCGTACCCTGCTCGAGGGCGGATATCAGAGCCGCCTCGTCAACCACGTCGCCGCGCGCAGTATTGATGAGGAATGCTCCAGGCTTCATTGCCGCGAAACGCGCGGCGTTCATGAGATGACGATTTTCCGCGCCGCCGGGGCAATGTAGCGAGACAAAATCGGCAGCACCGAGCACGTCTTCCACCGTCGGCAATTGCCTCGCGCCATAACGGGCGGCCTCCGCCGGATCGACGAGGGAGCGATTGTAGAACACCACATTCATGCCGAAGCCGAAGTGGCAGCGCTGCGCAAATGCCTTACCGATCCGGCCGAAACCGATGATGCCGACGGTCTTGCCAGTGACCTTGGTGCCGACCAGATGCGTCGGCCGCCAGCCGGCCCACGCACCGGCGCGCACCTCACGCTCCCCTTCCCCGCCGCGACGCGCGGCGGAAAGCAAGAGCAGCATGGCGATATCGGCGGTGCAATCGGTGAGCACACCCGGCGTATTGGTGACGACGATGCCTTTCGAGTTGGCGGCTGCGATATCGATATGATTGAAGCCGACGCCGAAATTGCAGAGTATCTTCGATCTCACCGCATCGCCTTCAAAGAGTACTGCGGGAAGCCTGTCGGAAACGGTGGGCAGAACGGCGTCATAGGAAAGCAATGCGTCCCGCAGTTGCGACGCATCGAGCGCAACATCGCCCTCGTTCAGCGTGGCATCGAAAGCTTGCGACAGGGCCGCCTCGACGGAAGCTGGCCAGCGCCGCGTAACTAGAATCCGGGGTTTGCTCATGTGCTTATCCTCCTGCCCATATCAGGCAGACTTAAAGCACGCCCGTTGCGAAGGAAATGCCGATCCTTCGGCAGCAACAATGAAAAAAGCCCGGCGCGTAGCCGGGCTCTGTAGATCGTGTCGAAGCCGGAATCCGGCAGCTCGAAGCTTATTTCGAGATTTCGGCGTAGGTGTACTTGCCGTCGGAACCCTTGGACCACTTGTACATGACATAGTCAGGACGGGTGATGTCGCCCTTGGCGTTGAAGCTAAGGTCACCGATAGCGGTCTTGAACGGGCCCTTGGCCTTGATGGCGTCAGCGACGGCCATCGGGTCGTTAGAGCCGGCAGCCTTTGCAGCGGCGGCAATGACCTGCGTCGCAGAATAGGAGTACAGCGTGTAGCCTTCCGGCTCGTAGCCGGCAGCGCGGAACTTGGCAACGAGTTCGGTCGAAGCCGGGTTCTTGCGCGGATCCGGAGCGAAGGTCATCAGCGTGCCGTCGACAGCGTCACCGGCGATCGAAGCCAGTTCGTTGGAAACGATACCGTCACCCGACATGAAGTGAGCCTTCACGCCTTGGTCGGCCATCTGGCGCAAGATGAGGCCAGCTTCGGTGTGGAGACCGCCGTAATAGACGAAATCGACGCCTGCCTGCTTCATCTTGGCGATGAGGGCCGAGTAATCCTTGTCACCGGGGGTGATGCCTTCATAGAGAAGTTCCTTCACGCCAGAGGCATTCAGGTTCTTCTTCGTTTCATCGGCAAGGCCCTGGCCATAGGGGGTCTTGTCGTGAACGACGGCAACCTTGGCGCCCTTGAAATTGTCGGTGATGTACTTTGCGGCAACTACGCCCTGCTGGTCGTCACGGCCGCAGGTGCGGAAGGTGTTCCAAAGACCGCGCTCGGTGTAGACCGGATTGGTGGCGGCCGGCGAAACTTCGAGGATCCCATTTTCGGCATAAACTTCCGAAGCCGGGATGGAAACGCCCGAGTTGAAGTGACCGACGACGAACTTAACGCCGTCAGAAACGAATTTGTTAGCGACCGAAACACCCTGCTTGGCGTCGGAAACGTCGTCGCCGAGTTCGATCTTGACCTTTTCCCCGTTGATACCGCCAGCCGCGTTGATATCGGCGGCAGCCTGTTCGGCACCCTTCTGAAGCTGCGCGCCGAAGGCGGCATTAGGGCCCGTGAGGGGAGCACCGACGCCGATGATGATATCGGCCTTCGCAACGCCACCGAATGCGATCATCGCCGACAATGCCACTGCCGACAGAAGATACTTCTTCATATTGTTACTCCCAATTTTAAAGCGGGTTCCGTTTGATTTGCCCTGCGCGATACCCACCAATCATCGCACCGGTAACGCTTGTATTCCGAACTCTGGAAGTATGATCCTGCCGTAAGCTGCTTATATTTATGAGACAGGATGACACGGATGCTTGATCAAAACTGAGCCTAGTTTCGGCGCAGTGTCAATTCTTCTTCCGCCAGGAAAAGGCGGAGGTCTTTTCGTAAAGCCAGTAGTAATTATTGACCATCTGATCGGTACGTCGATACCGGTATCCCGCAATCGCAAAGAGCAGCAGAAGAACGACATCGATGATGTAGATGGTGAGGTCGAATACCGGCCCGTTGAACAGCGCATGGTGCAGGAACTGCAGGCCAAGGCCGATTAGGAAGCAGTAGATGACGGCGAGCGGATAGTTTTCCCAGTTGGAAGCGACAGCGCGACCGGCGCGCCATGCGGTCCAAAGCCCGAGAATGACGATGACCACGCGGATGACCATGCGGCCGCCGCTATCGCTGTCGAAGAGAAGTCCCTGCATGTCAAATTCTCCGCGAAACGAAATTCAATGATGTCCGCCTTCGAGATAGGCGGCGCGTACTTCCGGATTGGCGAGCAACTCCTTGCCCGAACCGCTCATCGTCACCCGGCCGTTGACCATCACATAGGCACGGTCGGATAGCTTCAGCGCCGCAAAAGCGTTCTGCTCGACGAGGAACACCGTCAGCCCCTGGGTCTGGTTCAAACCCTTGATGGCCTCGAAAATGCCCTTGACGATCAGCGGCGCAAGGCCGAGCGACGGCTCATCCAGCAACAGCAGTTTCGGGCGCGCCATGAGTGCGCGGCCGATTGACAGCATCTGCTGCTCACCGCCCGAAAGCGTGCCGCCGCGCTGCGACTGGCGCTCCTTCAGCCGTGGAAACAGCGTAAAGATCTTCTCGACGTCCTCGTTAAAATATTTGAGCTTGTCGAGGCTCGCCCCCATCTGCAGGTTCTCGTAGACGGTCATGCGCGGAAAGATGCGGCGCCCTTCCGGCGACTGCGCGATACGAAGCCTCGCAATTTCATGCGTCGGCATGCGCGTGATGTCCTGGCCGTCAAAGATCACCGACCCGCTGCGAGCCTGCGGGCTGCCGCAGATCGTCATCATCAGCGTCGATTTCCCCGCGCCGTTGGCACCGATCAGGCTGACGATCTCACCGCTGTTGACCTCGATATCGACGCCGGAAAGCGCGCGGATATTGCCGTAATACGTCTCGACGCCCGCGACTTTCAGAAGTGGCTGCCCCGTCATCAATTCCCACCTTCCTGGAGGTGTTCGACTTCGGCAATCACCTCTTCCACTTCCTCGTCCTCGACACCCAGATAGGCGGCGACCACCCTCGGATCGTGTTTGACCTCGTCCGGCGTACCGTCTGCGATCTTCTGGCCATATTCGAGCACGATGACATGGTCGGAGATTTCCATGACCACCGACATGTCATGCTCGATCAGCAGGATCGATGTGCCGGTATCCTTGCGGATGCTGCGCAGGAATTCGTTGAGCACCAGCGACTCGCGAGGATTGAGGCCGGCGGCCGGCTCGTCCAGGCAAAGCAGTTCGGGGCCTGTGCACATGGCGCGGGCAATCTCCAGGCGACGCTGAGCGCCGTAGGGAAGATCGCCGGCCGGATCGTCGGCCCGATCGACGAGATCGGCCTTTTCGAGCCAGAAGCGCGCCAGTTCGATCGCGTTTTTGGCCTCGGCGCGATAGGGCCCGATACCGAGCAGACCGAGGATCGTATAGCCGGAGGCACGCATCAGCTTATTGTGCTGCGCCACCAGCAGGTTCTCAAGCACGGTAAGGCCCGAAAACAAACGGATATTCTGGAACGTGCGCGCCACTTTGGCTTCGCGCGTGATCCGGAAATCCGGAAGCCGCTCCAGGAGATATTCCTTGCCGCTTCTCTGCTGGAGGGTCAGCATGCCCATCGTCGGCTTGTAGAAGCCGGTGATGCAGTTGAACACCGTCGTCTTGCCGGCGCCGTTCGGGCCGATCAGCGCCGTGATATCGCCGCGCTTCGCCTCGAAGGAGAAGTCGTTGATCGCCATCAGGCCGCCGAACTTCATCGACAGGTGCTCGACCTTCAACAGAATGTCGTTGGGGGTTGTGGTCACAGCGGTCATCAGCCGTGGCCCTCCTTGGTGAAGCTGCCAGAGATCGCTTTCCGCTCCTTGAGGAAGGCGGTCGGCTCACGCGTGCCGACGAAGCCGCGTGGTTTGAAGATCATCACGACGACCATAGCAAGACCGAAGATCAGCATGCGGTAGAGTTCGGGAGTGAAATCGGGGCCGAAGCCGGGAATGATCGTGGTGTCGCCCCAGACCAGACCGGTCTTGAGGAAACTCATGTTGCGCAGCGCTTCGGTGCCACCGATCATGGCGATCGCCGCAATAGCAATACCCTTCAAAGACCCCATACCGCCCAGGACCACGATCGCCAGGATGATCGCAGACTCGAGGAACACGAAGGATTCCGGCGAAACGAAGCCCTGACGGGCCGCAAAGAAGGACCCCGCGAAACCGCCGAACATGGCGCCTGTGGCGAAAGCGGTCAGCTTCGTCGTCACCGTGTTGATGCCCAGCGAACGGCAGGCGATCTCATCCTCACGCAGCGCTTCCCACGCCCGTCCGATCGGCATGCGGCGCAGCCGGATCGTTACATAGGCCGTCAGCATGCAGAGCAGCAGGATGACGTAGAAGAGGAAGATCTTGTACCAGGCCGAAGACATAGGCAGGCCGAAGGACCGGATGAAATTATGCGGATCCTTAAGGTCGAAGCTATAGATGCCGAACAAGGATGCCTTGGTGATATTGGAAATGCCGAAGCTTCCCTGCGTCACATCCGTCCAGTTGGTTATAACGATACGGATGATTTCGCCGAAAGCGAGCGTGACGATAGCTAGATAGTCTCCGCGCAGGCGCAGCACCGGAAAGCCCAGGATCATGCCCCAAAGCGCGGCAAGCATGCCCGAGAGTGGCAAGAGAAGCCAGAAGGACAGGCCGAAATGCATCGACAAGAGCGCGTAGGAATAGGCGCCGACCGCATAGAAGGCAACGTATCCCAGATCGAGCAGACCGGCGAGACCGACGACGATGTTCAGACCCCAGGCGAGCATCACGTAGATCAGAATCTGGATGCCGAAATTGTCGACATAGGTCAGCGAGCCCTGCGGGCCGAAGATCGCGACTGCCGCCAACGGATAGATGAGCAGAAGCAGAAGGGCGATCTTGTTGAAATGCTTGGAGGCAAAGCTGGGTTCGCCTTCCACCGGCGCCACCTTGGCCTTGGCTGCCTTACGCGCCGCCAGGTATGGCTGAACGGATACCGTCATGATGAAGCGGCCAACGGCGGCGATGGCAACGATGATCGCCAGCGCGCCCCAGCGCTGCACGATGACCAGCTTGTTGTCCATGTTCTGATCGGTCTTGAGACCGATGTAGAGGACGAACATGCCGAAGGCTATCAGCGCGGCCCAGAGGGCGTCCGTAATCCCTTTTCGGACAAGGCCGGGCGCGGTCTTGCCTGCAACGAAGTTTGAATTTGCCATGGCGTTATACCTTTTCGACTTCCGGCCGACCGAGAATACCCGTCGGCTTGAAGATCAGCACGTAGGCCAGGATGCCATATGTCGCGACGTCCTTGTACGCGATGGCGAAATTGCCAGACCAGAACGACTCGATGAAGCCGATCATCAGGCCACCGAGAACAGCACCCGGAAGCGACCCGATGCCGCCGAGAACCGCTGCCGTGAAGGCCTTGACGCCCGGCACGAAGCCGTCCGAGAAGTTAGCCACACCATAATACATCAGATACATCGTGCCGGCGACAGCAGCGAGCGCCGCGCCCATGATGAAGGTGACGGAAATGGTCCGGTCGACATTGATGCCGAGTAGCGCCGCCATCTTGCGGTCCTGCTCGGTGGCGCGCTGAGCGCGGCCGAGCGCCGTCTTGTTGACCAGATACCAGAAGGCGGCCAGCAGCACGACCGTGATGATGAAGATGATGATCTGCTTCAGGGACAGCGAAACGCCGCCGAAATTGTAGACATCGCCCACCAGCGTCGGGATCGGCTTGTTGCGCGGGCCCTGAGAAACCTGGATGAAATTCGAAAGTACGATCGACATGCCGATTGCCGTGATCAGCGGCGCGAGGCGGAACGACCCGCGTAGCGGCCGATAGGCGACACGCTCGATCACCCAATTCCAAAGGCTCGTCATCAACATGGCGACGATGAGCATCACAAGCAGCATGACCGCGACAGGCAGACCGGCGAACAGCGAGATGAGCACGAGGTAGGTGATAAGAGCGGCAAACCCGCCAAGCATGAAGACGTCACCATGGGCAAAATTGATCATGCCGATGATGCCGTAAACCATGGTGTAGCCGATGGCGATCAGGCCATAAATAGACCCTAGAGTCAGCCCGTTTAAGAGCTGCTGGATAAAGTAATCCATATGTCATTTCCCCTGGACGCGGCGTTATACGACCACATCTCATTTTACTTTTTTAGGCTCCTTCGAGAGGGCCTATAGGGTCGATTCCATACCGCTTTCGAAAGAAATGTGAAGCCAAAAAGGCGAGAAACTGACAAATTCTTTTCAATTCCCCGTGCGCTGATGCGAATCCGACCAAAAATGACACAAAAACGGCAGCGTTTGGCGCAAAACTGGTCAGAGCGGGGCGGAAGCGCGCTTATCCTGAAAAACTATTGTCAGTGACGGGCCTGGTTAGGGACCCGCCACCTTCTCCGTGATGCCTTGCCATCACCCGCGCATGCGTGCGCCGTCGGCATCGAACAGCGGCTCGGTCTGCAGCCTCGCCGGCAGCAGTTCGCCAAGCAGCTCAATGGACCAACCCTGCATTTCATCGGCGATCTCCTTCGGCACATAGCCGACCGCCACAGAGAGGCCGGATGCATGGGCATAGCCGCCGGACGTCACCCAACCGCACACGGCACCGTTGTGATAGATCGGCTCATCGCCGATGACGTCGGCATTCCCCGCACTCAGGATAAACGTGCGCAGCCGCAGCGTGCCGCCCTCCGCTTTTTCCTTGGCCGCAGCTGCCTTGCCGATGAAATCAGCGTCTTTGGTCAACGCAACGAATCGATTGAGACCGGCCTCGAACGGCCCATAGAGCGGCCGGTATTCGCGTGACCAACTGCCATAGGATTTATCGAGACGCAGCGCATTCAGCGCTCGCAGGCCGAAGAGCCGGATGTCGAATTCGGCACCTTCCTGCATCAGCAGGTCGTAAATATAGCGCTGATATTCCGGCTTCATCCAGATTTCGTAGCCGAGATCACCCGTATAGGAGACACGACCGACGAGGGCGGGAGCCATGCCGAGATCCATACGGCGAATCGACATGAACGGGAATTCTGCAGTCGAAAGATCCTGATGGGCCAGCTTCTGCATCAGCCTGCGCGCATTCGGTCCGGCGACCGACAGACCAAGAAGCGACAGACCAAGAGCCTGGAGCTCTACCGAGCCGCCCTTCGGCAGCAGGCTTTCGAACCAGCGCATATGGTAGGCTTCGGCAATACCGGAGCCGATGAGAAGGAAATCTCCCTCGTCCAGCTTCGCCAGCGTGAAATCGCCGATGAGCTTGCCGTCATGCTTAAGCATCGGCGCGAGCGTCATGCGGCCCACGGCCGGAATGCGGCAGGTGAGCAACCCGTCGAGGAAAGCCTCGGCCCCAGGTCCCTTGACCGAATATTTGGCAAAGCCTGAGGTCTCCATCAGTCCGACGCTCTCGCGCACTGCCTTGGCTTCCGCGCCAACGACGTCGAAATCATTGGAACGGCGCCAGGAAAACTGATCGACCTCGCCCTTCGGAGCGAACCAGAGCGCCTGCTCAAGGCCGTAGTAGGCGCCGAAGACGCCGCCGGCTTCATTCAGTCTATCGTAGATCGGCGTGGTCAGCAGCGGACGGGCCGCCGGCAGCTCTTCGTTCGGATAGCGGATGGAGAAGCGGCGGGCATAATTCTCGCGCACCTTGGCATTCGTATAGGCCAGCGTCGCATAGTCACCGTAACGGGAGATGTCCATCGCAAAGACGTCGAAGCCCGGATCGCCGTAGATCATCCAGTTTGCGAGCGCGAGGCCGACGCCGCCACCCTGGCTGAAGCCGGCCATGACGGCGCAGGCTGACCAATAGTTACGAAGCCCGCGCACGGGGCCGACCAGCGGATTGCCATCCGGAGAGAAGGTGAAGGGGCCGTTGATGATCTTCTTGATGCCGGCATTGTTGAAGGCCGGGAAGTGACGGAAACCGACCTCCAGTTCCGGCGTGATGCGCTCGATATCTTCAGCCAGAAGCTCATGACCGAAATCCCAGGGCGTCGTCACCGGCGACCATGGGCGACAGGCCTTCTCATAGGTGCCCATCAGCATGCCCTGGCGTTCCTGGCGCAGATAGATCTCGCCGTCGAAATCGACGCAGTGCATCAGCTCCCTGCCCGTCGTCTTGTTGAAGTCGATAACCTCGGGCATATCCTCGGTGATGAGATACATGTGCTCCATGGCGAGCACTGGAAGCTCCAGCCCCACCATGCGGCCGACTTCACGCGCCCAGAGACCGGCGGCGTTGACGACATGCTCGGCGATGATCTCGCCCTGGTTGGTGATGACGCGCCAGGAACCGTCCTCGCGCTGCACCAGCTCTTCCACCTTGGTATGCAGATAGATATCGGCACCGTTCTTCTTGGCCGAGCGCGCATAGGCATGCGTCGTGCCGTATGGGTCAAGGTGGCCTTCGACCGGGTCGTAGAGAGCGCCGACGAATTGATCTGGGTCGAGAAGCGGCATCATCTCATGCGCTTCCTTCGGCGTCAGCAACGTCGCCTCCAGGCCGTTATAACGGCCCTTGGCAAGGATCGACTTCAGCCAGTCGAAGCGCTGCGGCGTCGCCGCCAGCATCAGGCCAGAAGTCAGGTGCAGGCCGATGTCCTGACCGGAATATTCTTCGATCTCCTTATAGAGTTCGACTGTGTACTTCTGCAGCTTGGCGACATTCGGATCGCCATTGATCGTGTGCATGCCCCCCGCGGCATGCCAGGTCGAGCCGGATGTCAGCTCGGAGCGCTCGAGCAGCACGACATCCTTCCAGCCGAATTTCGTCAGGTGATAGAGCACCGAACATCCGACGACACCGCCACCGATGACGACGACCTTGGCATGGCTTTTCATCTAGGAATCCCCTGTTTTCGGCACGAAGCCGCCGGGCATCTTCCCGCGCGACCGACCGCATTTATGAGGAAACCTAGAGACTATCCGACAAGCCAAATAGCCCGAACTGCGAAACGGACATGCCTGTTTGCGCCATCGCAATTGTTCGGATCGCGCCATTGCCGTGAGAAACCGCAAACCGTCCGGCAGGGCCCTCCCGGTCCGGCAACATCGGGCCTTTCAGTCTACGAAGGCGGCTGTCAGGGCGAACTCCCGCCCCATCTCCATGATCTCCTCGAAAACGCTGCCGGCATAGGAGCGCGGCAGGATGATTTCGAAGCAATCGGCACCCGTGCGGGCGACATTGGCGCTGACATGGCAGCAGAGCATGTTGGCAGACTGTCCTTCTGCAAAGACTTGCGGATGCAGATCTACAGCCACGCATTTGGCGAGAATACGTCGCACGTTGGGACCGGAGATGCGAAGCAGCACGCGGCCGTCGCTCTGCTCGAAAAACGAAACGCGGGCAGGATCGAGCCCGAAGAGATCGCGCGCCACGCTCTCCGCGCCCAGCGTCTCGGAAACGACAAGCCACTCCCGCGGTCCGGTGTTGCGGACGGAAACATCGTCGATCACCTTCAACCCGGCCAGAACCCAGTCTTCATCGCCGGCCTTGGCGAGCACGGAGAAGATGACCGGCCTGCGAACGACGGCGAGATGATTCGGATTGGCGGCAGCCTCGAAGCCGGAAATATGATCTTCCAGCACATGTCTGTTTTGAAACGCGACGCTCATCAATCCCTCACCCGAAAAGCTTCTTGTTGTCAGGATCGACGAAGACCGGATTGCAGACCTCCGCCGGCACCTCTTCGCCGCGTAGCCCATCCCAGACGACGACATGTTCGCCGATCCGTTCGCGGCCCGATTTCAGGAAGGCCAATGCGATGGAATGACCGAGAACCGGCGAGAAGCAGGCAGAGGACACGTGACCCTGATCGTTCACCGTCGACGGCCTTGCACCTTCCTTTAGAAGATGCGCGCCCGCATGGATCTCCTTCGTCGTGTCGAGCGGCTTCAGCCCCACCAGCTGCCCGCGATCGGCAGCGGTCAGACCGAAACGCGTCGATAATCTTTTGCCGATGAAATCCGGCTTCTGAGCCGACATCATTTTCCCGAGGCCAACATCGTCGGGAGTTGTCCGGCCATCCAGCTCGTTGTGCGTGACATGTCCCTTCTCGATGCGCAGCACGTTGAGGGCTTCGACCCCATATGCGCAGATGCCATGAGACTTGCCGGCTTCCATGATCGCATCCGCGACGGCCTCGCCGTAGCCGGCCGGAACGGCAAGTTCGTAGGCAAGCTCACCCGAGAAGGAAATGCGGAACAGTCGTGCTTTCAGCCCACCTTTCAGCATGACTTCAGCTGCTGCGAGGAATGGGAAGAAGGAGTCGGATATATCGTCCTCGACGATCTGCTCGAGCACCAACCGCGCCTTAGGCCCGGCAATCGCCATCTGCGCCCATTGATCGGAAGAGGAAACGAAGCGGACGTCGAGCTGTGGCCAGAGCGTCTGCGCCGAGAATTCCATATGCGTCATCACTTCGCCGGCCATCGCCGTCGTGGTCGTCAGGAAGAAATGATCCGGCGTCAACCGGCTCGTCGTGCCGTCGTCGAAGACCATGCCGTCTTCGCGCAGCATCAATCCATAGCGCGCCTTGCCGACCGGCAGCTTCAGGAACGCATTGGAATAGAGGCGATTGAGAAACTCCGCCGCATCCTTGCCGAAGACCTCGATCTTGCCGAGCGTCGACACGTCGCAAAGACCGACATGATCGCGCACATTCAGCACTTCGCGGTCGACACTGTCGCGCCAGCCCTTCTCACCCGGCCGGGCAAACCAGGAGGAACGATACCAGAGGCCGGCTTCGACGAAGCTCGCACCATTCTTCTTCGCCCAGCCATGCAGCGGCGACTCCCTCACCGGCTGCGCGTGCTTGTCCCGCGCAGTTCCAGCCAAGGCGCCGAAGGAAACGGGGGTGTAGAACGGCCTGAACGTCGTCGTGCCCACCGCGGCTGGGCTGACACCGCGCATACCGGCGATGATGCCGGCGGCATTGACGTTGCCGAGCTTGCCCTGGTCTGTCGCCATGCCGCTCGTCGTATAGCGCTTGGCATGCTCCACGTGGCCGAAGCCCTCGCGCAGAGCGAGGCCCAGATCCTTGGCATGGACGTCGTTCTGGAAGTCGACGAATGCCTTGTCCTTCGCGCCCGGCACATGCCAGATCGCGGCAAAGGAGGGATCATATTCGCCCTCGACTTCGGGCAAGTCTGCCGCATGAGCCGTACGACCGAGACTTTCGACGACCAGCCGGGCCTTTTCTACACCATCGGCAAGACAACCGGAAACGCTCTCAATCCCCGCGGCCGAGCCGGCGATCTCCAGCTCGCCGCCCACGAGCGGCGCCATGAAGGCCTGCTTTTCATCCGACCAGACCGGCTTGGCGCCACGCTGGCAGGCAAGATGGATGATCGGAGACCAGCCGCCCGACATGGCAAGCGCATCGCAAGCAATCAACTCATCGAGGCCACCACGATCGGCGATGACGCCGCTCATACGATACTTGCCTTTGGTCGCATGGATGCTTGCCGCATGAACTACGCGAACGCCCTGAGGCGCCGCATCGGCGGATGCAGCACGGGTATCGAGGATGGCCGCGATCTCCACGCCAGCCGCCGCAAGATCGGCGGCCGTGCGGTAGCCGGAGCCGCCATTGGTGAAGACCGCCACCTTCTGGCCGGCAACAACGCCATAGCGATTAAGATAGCTGCGCATAGCGCCGGCCATCATAACGCCCGGACGATCGTTGCCGCCGAACACCAGCGGCCGCTCCTCAGCGCCGGAAGCGAGGATGGCGCGCTTGGCTGCGATGCGCCAGAGACGCTCGACAGGCAGATCCGGCGATGGCATCGCCACATACTTCTGCACCTTTTCGACCGCGCCGAAGACGTTGCCGTCATACCAGCCGAACACGGTCGTGCGCGGCATAAGCGTCACATTCTCGAAGCTCTGCAGTTCGTCCAGCACCGTCTGCACGAAGGCATCTGCTGATGTGCCGGCGATTGTCAGCCTTTCCGACAGCAGCGAACCGCCCAGACGAAAGCCTTCCTCTGCCAGCACGACACGCAGACCAGCACGAGCTGCCGTCAGAGCCGCCATCAAACCCGCAGGCCCCGACCCGATAACGAGCAGGTCGCAATGCGCCCAAGCCTTTTCATAGCGGTCCGGATCGGCCTGCATGACAGCCTTGCCAAGGCCGGCAGCACGCCGGATCAGCGGTTCGTAGACCTTCTCCCAGAAGGCGGCCGGCCACATGAAGGTCTTGTAGTAGAAGCCCGCGCCAAGGAAGGGAGAAACCAGGCCGTTGACCGAGCCCAGATCGTATTTCAGCGACGGCCAGCGGTTCTGGCTGACGGCGGTCATGCCCTGATAAAGTTCGGCCACTGTGGCGCGCGTGTTCGGCTCGGTGCGGCCTTCCTTGCCGATGGTGACGAGTGCGTTCGGCTCGGCCGATCCTGACGTCAGAATACCGCGCGGTCGGTGGTACTTGAAGCTGCGGCCGACGAGCAGCTGGTCATTGGCGAGAAGAGCGGCGGCGAGCGTATCGCCTTCCAGCCCCCTCATCTCCTTGCCGTCGAATTTGAAGGACAGCGAGCGGCTGCGATTGACGAGGCCGCCGGCCGACAAACGATAAGCCGTCATCGTGCCGCCTCCTTCGCCTTGTCCTCGGCATCGGTAACGGAAAAGACCTCGTGGGTGACATTGCTGCGCTCGACGACGAGCCAGCGGCGACATCCGGCGTTATGATGCCAGTACTCCTGAATCCGACCGCGCTCATTGTCACGAACGAAGACATACCGATTCCAGTCTTCATCCGGCGCAGTCGGCGCCGGACGGACGACGGACGCCGAGCCGCGAATGGAGAATTCTTCCTTGGGTCGCACGCCGCAATGCGGGCAGTTGATCAAGCTTGCCATTGGTATCGTGCCCTCAATGCAGGTTCGGCTGCGGACCCTTGCCGCCCTCGTCGATCGCGAAGCCGCGCTCGAATCGGTCAAGACGCAGGAGGCGGCTGACATCGTGGCTCTCGCCCTTGGCGATCAGATGCGCGAAGCAGAAGCCCGAGGCCGGCGTCGCTTTGAAGCCGCCATAGTTCCAGCCGCAATTCAGATAGAGATTTTCGATAGGGGTGCGATCGATGATCGGCGAGCCGTCCATGCTCATGTCCATGACGCCGCCCCAGGTGCGCAGCACCCGCACGCGTGATAGGCCGGGGATGAGCGCCACCCCCTCCTCCATCGTATGCTCTACGGTGGCGAGATTGCCGCGCTGGGCATAGGAGCTGTAGTAATCAATATCGGCGCCGAAGACCAAACCGCCCTTGTCGGACTGCGAGATATAGAAGTGTCCCGCGCCGTAGGTGATGACGTTGTCGATAACAGGCTTCAGCCCTTCGGAAACGAAAGCCTGAAGCACATGGGTTTCGATCGGCAGTTCCAGATCGGCCATATTGCCGAGGATCGATGTGTGGCCGGCGGCCGCAAGCGCCAGCTTGTTGCAGCCGATGAAGCCACGATTGGTCTCAACGCCGGTCACGACGCCGTTCTCTCGGCGAATACCGATTACTTCACATTGCTGGATGAGATCGACGCCCCGGCTGTCAGCGCCGCGTGCGTAGCCCCAGGCGACCGCATCGTGCCGCGCCGTGCCGCCGCGCCGCTGCAAGAGGCCACCCATGATCGGAAAGCGCGCATGGTCGAAATTGAGGTAAGGCATCATCCGGCGAACCTGCTCGCGATTGAGCAACTCCGCGTCGACGCCGTGCATGCGCATGGCATTGCCGCGCCGGGCATAGGCATCGCGCTGGCCATCGGAATGGAACAGGTTGAGGACGCCGCGTTGGGAGACCATGGCATTATAATTGAAATCCTGCTCCAGTCCTTCCCAGAGCTTCATCGAGAATTCGTAGAAAGGCTCGTTGCCGGGCAGTAGATAATTGGAGCGGATGATCGTCGTGTTGCGGCCGACATTGCCGGAGCCGACATAGCTCTTTTCCAGCACTGCGACATTCGTGATGCCGAATTCCTTGGCGAGATAATAAGCCGTCGCCAGCCCGTGCCCGCCACCGCCGACAATGATGACGTCATAGTGCGGTTTGGGCTCTGGCGTCCGCCATACCTGCTGCCAGTGACGATTGCCCGAAAACGCCTGTTTTAGAAGCTGATATGCCGAATATCGCATGCATTCATCCCGATGCTACCCCGGCCGCACATTCGCACATGCAATAAAAACGACAAGTCCCGAAAAAGCGAAAAAGCTTCGCAAACAGAACATCTTCTATGCAGATTGCGCACGCCAATGAGCGATTGTCACTCAAACGACACGCTCACTGATCGAGGGGCGTGCCGGCAACGCTGGGATGCAGAGCCTTGTTGCGAAAGCGCCGCCCGGGCGCTAAGCCATACGGAGCCGGATTATATCAGCTCTAAACTCCGTGTTTGCGACTTCCTATCTATAAGGTCCAGACACTTGCAGCGCAAAGACAAGGCGCGGAAGACGAACAGGCCGATGCTTGCAACATTCGAAACAGCGGCACTCGAAGCGGGAAAGGCCATATTGGAGGTCTATCGCGCGGGCTATGCTGTCGCTCTCAAGCAGGACATGAGCCCCGTCACCATCGCGGACGAGCGCGCAGAGCACATTATTCTTGATTATCTGGCGCGCGACTTTCCCAGTATCCCGGCCATTGCAGAGGAATCGGTTTCCGCCGGCAGGATCCCGGATATTCGCGGACGTTCCTTCTTTTTGGTCGACCCGCTTGATGGCACGCGTGAATTCATCGAACATCGCGACGAATTCACCGTCAACATCGCCTACATTATGAACGGCACACCTGTCGCCGGTATCGTCTATGCCCCTGCCCTTGGCATTGCCTTCACAGGCGAACCGGGCAAAGCCCGCAAACTGATCATCGACGAACATTTTGCCATCACGGATCGCCTGACCATCGCGGTGCGCCAACGGCCGGACAAGCTGATGGCACTTGCCAGCCGTTGCAACAGCAATGCGATCACAGAGAGCTTTCTGACGCATAACGACGTTTCCGCCTGCACATCGATCGGCTCCTCGCTGAAATTCTGTCTGCTCGCCGAGGGCAAGGCCGATGTCTATCCGCGGTTTGCCCGCACGATGGAGTGGGACACGGCGGCCGGCGACGCGGTGCTGCGCGCGGCCGGCGGTGTCACGCTGACGGCAGACGGAGATCCTCTCGCCTACGGCAAAATCGACCAGGCCACTGATAGCGACTTTGCAAACCCGCACTTCATTTGCTGGGGCGGGAAGAAGAATGCCGTACACGCATAAGATCATTTTCTTCGAAAGAAACCGCATCTTTTGTGCAACCGGCAGCAGCACGGCGGCGGCATTTTCTTGCTCAAAAGCGTAAGTTTTCACTGACAAAAAATAATAGAAAAAAGCCTGTTTCTTCCAAAATATCAGGGAATTAGCGGTTTCTCCACGCGTCCGGCTATTGGCAAATCACCTACCGGCCACATTCCTTAAAATTCTTAGCAAAGTCTTACTATGTGCTTAGGCAATTTTTAAATGTGGCAAGATAGAGTGCCTCTCGTGGTCTTGAGTGTGTGTAGAGAGTCCAATGACCGAAATGATACGTCCCCGAGTGAAGTATGTCATCGGCCCCGATGGCAGCCCGCTGACGATAGCCGACCTTCCGCCGCCGAATACGCGCCGCTGGGTCATTCGTCGCAAGGCAGAGGTTGTCGCCGCCGTGCGTGGTGGTCTGCTCAGCTTGGAAGAAGCCTGCGAACGATATACGTTGACCGTCGAAGAGTTCCTCTCCTGGCAGTCGTCCATCAATACCCATGGCCTTGCAGGCCTTCGGACGACGCGCATACAGCAGTATCGCCACTGACAGCAGCGACAGCACCACCTTTCTGATCTTTTATTCGGGCCTCTTCCCAACAGAACAGAGGCCCGAATTGTTGATTAGCTTGACCTAAGGCGGCCAAATCTCATGAACGAGGCCTCCCCGGACACAAGAGCGCTTCCTCCTTCAGCTCGGAGACAATCCGTTTACAATCTCAATGGTTGGCAGATGACGGAGCCCATGCAATCCTTGGGATAACAGAGCATTTCCGCTGCTTTATGAATCGCGAAACCGCTCAGTCTTATAGTTCTGCGCATTCCAGGCTGGAAACAACCACGCAATTTTCCTGGAAATGCCCTGGAGACGACAAGGGAGAAAGTCATGGATATCCGCAACGAAAACAGTGCATCGGGCGGCCGTTATGTCGTAACCGTCGACGGCCACGAGGCGGAAATGACCTTTTCCCGCACCTCCGCCAAGCTGATCATCGTCGATCATACCGGCGTGCCGGATGCCCTGCGTGGTAAGGGGGTCGGCCAGGCGCTCGCCCTTCACGCCGTCGAAGAAGCCCGTCGCGGCGGCTGGAAAATCATTCCGCTCTGCCCGTTTTTCAAGGCGCAGGCTCAACGCCACGACGATTGGCACGACGTCGTTAATCTCTAAACGAACCCCGCAATTGCATTAACAGGACCCACGATGATGCAGCGGGCGTTGCGCCCCGTGCATCAAAACGGTCTGCAAATACAAAAAGCCCCGCATGGCCGGCCCCTTCAAGGCCGGTCATGCGCGGCTTTTGTGCCGCTTCGATCAGATCCCGCACATTCCAAGGTAGGCCCCGTATCGGAATGGAATGACGCCTGGATCGAAAGAAGACGGCGGGCCTGCCACTTCAGGCGCGCGCCCTTGCCGGCCCTGAACCATCGCGCTCTTCAAGCGCTGCAGCCTTGGCATACTCGGCTTGCATTTCCTCAAGCGAGCTTTCCAATGCCTCTTCCTGAACCTGCAACTCGCGGATCGACACCTGCAGGTTGTCCGCACGTTGGCGGGCGGCCTTGGCAAAGGTCGGGTAAGCGAAGTGGTTAGGGTCGGCAATGCCGGACTTTTTCTCTTCCAGCACGATCTGGCTTTCCAGATCCTTTGTCATACGGTCAAATTCCGCCATCATCATCTGCAATTGCTGCAGCTGACGGCGTTTTTCGTTCACCTGAAACTCTTTCAGACGAACTAGGCTCTCACGTGACTTCATACGCATTACTCCCGTGATGCGAGACCCCGGCTCTCGATATTCTCACCCGCCGAGCCGCTTTGAGACGGCTTGGTTAAAAAAATTTCCAGCGATATTAATAAAAGCCTACCGCTGGTAACCTTTCGTTTACGGGCATCGTTAATGATAGGCGCAATGATTTAAGGCTCAGTAAATGTTTCGGTCGGAATTCGACATGTTGGCATTGATGAGTCGAATGAATCACTTGGCGTAGGTTCTTAACGCGATACTTTAGGAGTCGATTTTACTGATTGTCGTTGGAAAACAGTGCAATGGAAAAATTATTTAATAAATTCGATACGTCTTGCCAGAGTGAATCAGAATTTGTTAACCATTGCATGGCAGCTTCCAAATCAAGCAGTGATTTGATCGGTATCGCGTAAGGGGGCTGACGACCTTTCGGCGGCGGTAAAGGGGACAATTATGCGGGTTCTATTAATTGAAGACGACAGCGCGACAGCGCAGAGCATCGAACTGATGCTCAAATCCGAAAGTTTCAACGTCTATACCACCGATCTCGGTGAAGAAGGCGTCGATCTCGGAAAGCTTTACGACTACGACATCATCCTTCTGGATCTTAACCTTCCCGATATGTCTGGCTACGAAGTGTTGCGTACGCTGCGCCTTTCGAAGGTCAAGACGCCGATCCTCATCCTCTCCGGCATGGCCGGCATCGAGGACAAGGTTCGCGGCCTCGGCTTCGGCGCCGACGACTACATGACCAAGCCGTTCCACAAGGACGAGCTTGTTGCCCGCATCCACGCCATCGTCCGCCGCTCGAAGGGCCACGCCCAGTCGGTGATCATGACCGGCGAGCTCATCGTCAACCTCGACGCCAAGACCGTCGAAGTCGGCGGCCAGCGCGTTCATCTGACCGGCAAAGAATACCAGATGCTCGAGCTGCTTTCGCTGCGCAAGGGCACGACGCTCACCAAGGAAATGTTCCTCAACCATCTCTACGGTGGCATGGACGAGCCCGAACTGAAGATCATCGACGTCTTCATCTGCAAGCTGCGCAAGAAGCTTGCCAATGCAGCCGGTGGCGCCAACTACATCGAAACCGTCTGGGGCCGCGGCTACGTGCTGCGCGAGCCTGACAGCAACGATTTCGCCGAAAGCGCCTAAAGCCGCCTCCCCGTCAAATACCGCCATGCTTTGGAATCCCGCCCCGTGGGCGGGATTTTCTATTGGCCCTGATTGCAGGCAAAATAAAAGCCGCCCCAAAGGACGGCGTGTCATGGCATCGATGGTATTCCGTGAACTCAGGCAGCGACGGCGCGATTGCCGAATATGGCCGTCAGGATCTTGCGATCGAAGGGCTTCAGCAGGAAGTCCGTGGCGCCTGCCCGCTTCCCGGCCATCAGCTTGCGCAGATCCGCTTCGATGACGCAGTAGTAGATCTTGACGTCCTTGCCGTTCGGCATGGCGCGAATGTTGGAGATGAGCTCAAGCGCGCCCTCCATACCGGCGTCAACGATCAGATAGTCCGGAATCTCGGCCTGGCAGCGCATTAGCGCTTCCTGGGCATCGCCTGCTTCGCTCACGAGGAAATCCAGCTCGGACAGGATTCGTTTGCCGACCTTGCGCACGACATCCGAAGCGTCCGTTATCATGAACCGCTGCATCTAGAACTCCCTGGCACCATCAGCCGTCGTTGAACGGCGACATCAAATTGGAACGATAGGACCAGCATGCTAAGGATTCGTTACCACTACATTATCAATTGCGCGGACAACCATAAGATTTTACAGCAAGGGCATTGCACGAAATAATAAGCCCGCATCCAGTATCTGGATGCGGGCCGAAAGATACAGGCGCACCGATCCGTCTATTCGGTCGGTATCTGAGCGATAAAGGTCAGCACTTCCGGGGTCGCGTTGTAGGAGAGTTCCATACCGCTCTCATCCGCCAGAAGCACCGTGTAGTAAGGCTGGATGGAGTGGGCATCGACTGCCTCTTCCAGAGCTCCGGAGCAGATTTCGGCGAATTTCGGCGGTACACGCATCAGCCGCCCCTTGGCGGTGATGGTGAACTTGGCATCCAACTCGGGATTTTCCAGCGTCACCTCGATATTGCCGCCGCGCGGGATCGCGCCATAGGCAACGAGGAAGAGATTGAGCAGCAGCTTGACGCGGTTTTTCGCGATGATCGCGCGCGGGCCGACCCAGCTGACTTCGGTCTTCTTCTCGGCGGCGGCGAAATCCTTCGCCGCACGCTCTGCTTCGCCGGTATCGATCGACGCACCGACCGAGCCGGAGGCACCGAAAGCGAGACGGGCGAACTTCAGGCGAACCGAGGCATTGAGCGCGCTGGTGCGGATCAGATCCATCGCATCGGCGTCAGCACCGCCCTCGTCGAGCAGCTCCAGGCCATTGTTGATCGCCCCGACCGGCGAGATCACATCATGGCAAACGCGGCTGCACAGCAGCGCGGCCAGATCCGGTCCGGTCAGAGTGAGGTTTGGATTCTTCGACATTCATTGTCTCCTGAATGCTGACAAGGCGAAACATAGTAGATTGCACGTTGCCATAGCAAGGTTGCCCGAGGGTTGTCACAGGCGCTGCACCGAGCGCCATAATGACACCATATTTGGTAAACCGATTGTTAAGACCATAGAAGCAAAATGCATTCATCACCATCAGACCTTTTCGCACGCGAATCGTCCTGCGATGGAAGGGCGTAACGGTCTGAAGGAGGAGGCGAACGACATGTGGCGCATTCAGACGAATGTGTCCCACATCTGCCCCCTTTCGCACCGACCATGATGAACGGATGACTTTGATGCGCTATGAATTCCTGATGAGAATGCCAAGCCCCGGCACCAGGACGCTCGGCCTAGGCCTGATCCTGGCCATTGCCGCATTCGTGAGTTTCACATTCCCAGTCCGTCAGGCCGCCGCCGCGCCCAACAATCACTATTCGGCCCAGGAAATCGTTGATGCCGGCCATTCCTTCTTCGGCTCCACCAGCGGCGGTCTCGCCAAGGTCATCGAGCGGGCCTTCCAGCAATATGGCCTGCCGAACGGCTACATTCTCGGCGAGGAAGGCTCTGGCGCATTCCTTGCAGGCCTGACCTATGGCGAAGGACAATTGAACACGAAGAACGCCGGCGAGCATTCGCTCTACTGGCAGGGTCCGTCGCTCGGCTTCGACTATGGCGGCCAGGGCACGCGCGTGATGATGCTGGTCTACGATCTGCCGAGCATCGACAGCGTCTACACCCGCTTCGGCGGCGTCAGCGGCCAGGCCTTCGTGGTGGCCGGCTTCGGCATGACGGTACTCAAGAACAACAATGTCGTGCTTGTCCCTATCCGCACCGGCCTTGGCGCACGCCTCGGCATCAACATGGGCTACCTCAAGGTTACCCCCAATCCGACCTGGAACCCCTTCTAAGCCGTATAAGACCCGCTCCCAGGCAGCCGCAGCTTTGGCCCGCTCAGTTTGCGGGCCTTTTCTTTCAGTAAATCCGGCCCGCGCCGATAAACCATATCTGATTTAAACGCTTGCCCACGTAGCCTGCCCATGATTATTCATTTCATCGACATCGAAAATAACCCCAGGATACTGGCCGCGTCGTGATTCAATTTGCTCTTTTGTTCGGATTGGGCTTTCTGACGGCCGCGCTTCTGGTCTTTCTCATTGCGCCGGCAATCCATCGCCGCATCGTTTGGTTCACCGAAAAACGCCTGAAGGCGACCATGCCGCTGAGCCCCCAGGAAGTGCGGGCGCAGAAGGATATGGCCCGCGCACTCTTTGCCGCCGAAAATGCCAGAACCGAGCAGGCCTTGACGCAGGAACGAGACAAGACCGTCGCGCTGCAGATCCATAACGGCAAGCTGCAGCAGGAAGCCAGCCGGCTCGTCAGCGGCAATACCGAGCTGCAGACGCGCATCGACGATCTGGAAGTGGAAGCCGGCGAGCTGCGCTCGCGCTTGCGCCGCGAGGAGAGCTACATTAGTCAGCTGAAGTCGGGCATTCACGCAGCCGAACAGGCAAGTGCCGAGAAGGAAGCCGATATCGACGGCCTGCGTAAGCGCATGACCAAGATGGCCGCCGACGCCGATAATCTGAAAATCGACCTCGCAACGCGCGACACTGAGATCGAAAGCCTGAAGCTGCGCATCAATGGCTTGCGGGATGAGCGCGAGACGCTGCGCCAGGATCTGAGCACGGCGAGCCTGCGTGCGGCGGAGGCCGAGCAAGCGCTGCATCAGGAGAGCGACAAGAACAAACGGCTGGAAGAGCGACTGGATCGCGAAATTGCCGGCAACGCCGACAAGGAAACCGCAATCACGCGGCACGCCCAGGACATGGCGCGCTTGAAGGAACGCCTCGAAGCAACCGTCAAGGAATCAAGAGAAGCCAACAAGCTCCTGCGTAGCGCCGGCATCACCCCGCCCAGAAAGTCGGCAAAAACGCCTAAATTGTCCGCTATATCGGCCATCAAGGATAAGGCCGACAATCAAACGAACTCGGCCGAACCGGAACGAACAGTGGAAGACGATATCGCCCAAATGACGGAAGAGGTTCGCAATCGGGCCGCCGCCCTTTCGGACCGGCTGGTGAAGGCACGTTCGCCGGCACATGAAGAAGCCATACGCGAGGAAATTGCGACGATTGCCGCCAACATGGTGGCGTTGACGGCCCTCAAGGAAGGCGACACTTCGCCCATCATCGACCTTCTTTCCAAGGATAGGGGCCCTGCCGAAGCTGGCTCGCGCGTCAGCCTTGCCGACAGGGTGGCAGCCCTGTTGCCAAAGCATCCGTAGCGGGCGGAAATATCCTGACGGGCACGAGGCGTTACGCTTAGATCCGCTTGATCCGCGCCGCCATCTCGAAAAGTGCAATGCCGCTGGCGGTCGCAACATTCAGGCTGTCCAGACCGGGAGCTTGCGGAATACGCACGCTGCCGAAGGCGGACAGGATGCTCTGGGGCAACCCCTCCCCCTCCGTGCCGACGACAAGCGCCATGCGCTCGCAGGCCGGCACATCGCGAATATCCACCTCTCCGTGCGGAGACAGGCTCCAGATCGCAAAGCCGCGATCGGCCATTGCTGCCAGCAGGTCGAGGTCGCTCGACTGCCGGCAATAAGGCAAGGTCAGGATCGAACCGACGGAGACACGCAGCGCCTTGCGATAGAGCGGGTCGCAGCACGTCTCGTCGAGCAGCACCGCGTCCGCCCCGAAGGCCGCGGCGTTGCGGAACATCGAGCCCATATTATCGTGGTTGGAGATGCCGCAGCCGGCAAGCACGAGCGCCTGTTGCGGCAAGCGGTCGAGAAAAGCGCCGAGTTCGATCTCGCTCCTGCGGCGACCGAGCGCCAGAACGCCGCGATGCAGATGAAACCCGACAATGCCATCGAGCACCTCCGAGGTCGCGACATAGACTGGAACATCTGCCGGAAACGCATCGATAATGTCGCTCAGCCCGGAAACTCGGTTCCTGAGCAGCAGCACTTTCTCCGCGACGAAATCTCCCTGCGCCGCATGCGCTCCGGCAAGAAGTCGCAGCACGACCGTCCCCTCGGCGATGAAACGGTTCTCCCGACCAGTCAGGTCGCGCTCGCGAATATCCCGGAACTCGGCGATGCGGGGATCGTCGGGACGCGTGATCTCGATGAGCGTGTCGCTCGTCATCATGATGCCGTCAGTTCGACAGGGATATGGTCGTCACGATGCGGCCAATGGCATAATCGAAGATGATGGCCTGCCTCTGGCCGCTGGCGAGCGTACCGTAAAACAGCACCTGATTTCCCGATAGCGCAGTCGCCTGGACGGTGAAACCGGCCGGCAACAGTGCCTGAACGGCAGCCGGAGCGTCCGAAGGAATATTGGCGCTCGTCTGGCTCGCCGGCTTTGCCGGTTGCTTCATCGTCTTGTAGACAACGGCGCCGAAGACAGCCATAAGGCTCACCACCATGACAGCCGCGGAAACGATCTGCAGGCGGATCATCTTGCGTCGGACTTTCTCCAGGGCCGGATCGAGGGGCTTTTCCTCTTGATCTTCTGGCTCGAGATTCGTCATCGATGCGTCCTTACTAATTGAGAGCGCCCTTGAGCGCCGGAGAAATACGTTTGAGCGACCCCTTTAAAGAAGCCGCGGACAATAGAAAAGTCCTAACCGCCGATGAAAACGCCGAAGGGCGGCTCGATGCGTGGCTGACGGCCCAGTTCGGCAAGGAATTTTCCCGCAATCGCGTCCAGGCGATGCTCAAGGAAGGTGCCGTATTGCTCAATGGCGAGGCAGTGACCGATGCCAAGCGCAAGGTACGCCCCGGCGACACCTACGAGATCACCCTGCCTGAACCCGAGGACCCGACGCCACTGGGCGAAGATATCCCGCTCGACGTGCTTTACGAGGATGAAGACATCATCGTCATCTCCAAGCCGGCCGGGCTTGTCGTTCATCCCGCAGCCGGCAACTGGACGGGCACGCTGGTTAACGCGCTGATCCATCATTGTGGCGATAGCCTTTCCGGCATTGGCGGCGTGCGCCGGCCGGGCATCGTCCATCGGCTGGACAAGGACACGACCGGTGTCATGGTCGTTGCCAAGAACGATCTCGCCCACCGCCATCTGTCGCTGCAGTTTGCCGACCATGGCAGAACGACATCGCTGGAGCGCGCCTATCAGGCCATCGTCTGGGGTCGTCCCCGCCAGCTCATCGGCACCATCGACGCACCGCTGGGGCGCTCGAGCGTTGACCGCACGCGCCGCGCGGTCAAGCGTCCCACCTCCCAGGATGCGGACGAAGCCATCACGCATTACGAAGTGCTGGAGCGCTTCCACGAACGGGCGGATGCAATCGCCCTCGCCTCGCTGGTCGATTGCCATCTGGAAACCGGCCGCACGCACCAGATCCGCGTACACATGGCCCATATCGGCCATCCGCTGCTGGGCGACGCGGTCTATGGCGGCGGCTTCAAGACCAAGGCCAATCTCCTGCCGGAGCCGGCCAAGCAGGTCGTCAACAACTTCACCCGGCAGGCGCTGCATGCCTATATGCTGCAGTTCGAACATCCCCGCACCGGCGAGATTATGCACTTCGAAGCGCCCCTGCCGGATGATATGGAGGAGTTGGTGGCAGCGCTCAGGGGATAGAGAAGCACACCGTCCGCAATTTCGATCGCTGTCCGGTGGATATAGATCTGCGCGCAGTTGCAACATCGAAAACAAACCGCACGCCTGCCCGCAATCCCGTTACGTCTCCAGGTTGTCCGAATCCGCCGTCGCTGGCATGCTTTGCATGACATGCGGACGATAACACGCACGCCATGTGAAAGACCATTCGAGGGAGAAGATGATGCGGTCGGTTCTTGCAGTCTCATTGGTAGTCCTGTTGACGGCCATTTTAGCGAATCCGGCAATGTCGGCGCAGCATCTGGACGAGTTTCGGCAAGCAAAGGCAAAGTTTTATTTTCCAGTGTCGCCCGATATCATGCCCACCGCCGTCGCAAAGTTGCGCCGCGAGATGTTAATGGGATTGGTCACCAACAGTCGATGGACTTGGTTTGCATCCGACTCCCGTCGAAGCGCAGATCAGGAGGAGCTGGCAAAGAATTGCCGCGACAATCCCGTCACTTTCACCAGATTGTCGGACTATTCATTTTCCGTTGAGAGCAATGCCGGAGGAAGATCGGTAAAAGACGTCTACATCAGTGATAGTGGAGCGCAATATAATGTCAGAAAGGATTTCGAGACGGATCTCAAGCTTTACAGCTCGCTTGGCTACGAGAAACAGAGAGATTTTTTTCTCGCGAATACCCTGCACAACGCAAATCAGGTGGTGACCGTTATCCCGCTCTCACAGAATGTTCTGATGACCACCAATGATGGCGTGCCATTGTTATTAGCTCGTTGCGAACAATAGAATTTTCAAAAATCGTTGGCATCGAGGAGCAGGTAATGCATAAATTATTGATTACATCTGTATTTTTATTAGTCGCGCCAAGTCTTGGGCAGACCTCACCGTTGAAGGATGAATTTGCCGGATCTCTTGAAATGGTCGTTCCCGCCCTTTCAGATCGAGCCCATTTGACGATTGGGGAAGCAGACAAAGTAGATTCAAACCGGAATGATCGCTTGCTTGATCAGATCCAGGGCACGTGGACCATCCTGGATATGATTAGCCTGGACAATGAGGACGCCATCGCGAAGTCATGCGTGAATGTACCCGTCAGGTTTCAGAAAATAAACGGTTACACGGCATCCAAATCGATCACACTTGGAAAAGCCACCTATGAATTCAAATATATATTTCGAAAGGGCATTTCCTATCACATTAGGACGGACATCGACGCCCTGATTGCAAATAACCACCAAAAGGACAATCCACCATCAAAGGAATTGGACATATTTGACCGGCAATATTTGGAGACCGCTAATCGGGTGGCAAACCTTCTGCTCGTCAGCCCCAACGTCCTGCTTGAAGTGATTGATGGAAACGAGCGCCTATACGGGCGTTGCGAATAGAGGCAGGGCTGCTTCCGCCTTTTGTCCAACTGGACTGCAGGCGTTCACCACCCTATAATAACGGGCCATGAAGGACCGAAGTCCGAGCGTCTGCGCTGACCGAAAACGCGACCGCGTTTGGGAGGTCGATATGGCCATGCCATACGGCGTCGGACTATTCGGGAGGAAATCCCAAGGGCGACGTCACAGCGGGACCAGTGGTCACGCTGCTATAACACTTGCGTGACCACATCCTTGAATCACGGTTTCGCCGTACTTATCTTTACATTGGTTGAGTGCGGGGTCCCCGGACCCGTACGCCTTGGTCCGCTTCGCAGAAGGCGCGCAAATTACGCCCCCAGAAGGAACCAAATCTTTGAATAGGAGGGTGCACAATCATGGCCCGTAATACCTTACCGTCCATTGCTGCCGGAGAAGCCGGCCTCAATCGTTATCTGGACGAGATCCGCAAGTTCCCGATGCTGGAACCGCAGGAAGAGTACATGCTCGCCAAGCGCTATGCGGAACATGCAGACCGTCAGGCTGCACACAGGCTCGTCACCAGCCATCTGCGCCTCGTGGCGAAGATCGCCATGGGCTATCGCGGCTACGGCCTGCCGATCGGCGAAGTCGTTTCGGAAGGCAATGTCGGCCTGATGCAGGCCGTAAAGAAGTTCGACCCTGAACGCGGCTTCCGTCTGGCAACTTATGCCATGTGGTGGATCAAGGCCTCGATCCAGGAATATATCCTGCGCTCGTGGTCGCTGGTGAAGATGGGCACGACTGCCAATCAGAAGCGCTTGTTCTTCAACCTGCGCCGCCTGAAGGGCCGTATTCAGGCTATCGACGACGGCGATCTGAAGCCGGAACATGTCAGCGAGATCGCCACCAAGCTGAACGTCTCGGAAGAAGAGGTCATTTCGATGAACCGCCGCCTCTCCGGCGACGCTTCGCTGAATGCGCCGATCAAGGCTTCCGAAGGCGACTCCGGACAGTGGCAGGATTGGCTGGTGGATGACCACGATAGCCAGGAAGACGTACTGATCGAACAGGACGAACTCGACACGCGTCGCCGTATGCTGGCCCGCGCAATGGGTGTTTTGAACGATCGCGAACGCCGCATCTTCGAGGCTCGCCGCCTCGCGGAAGACCCGGTAACGCTGGAAGACCTCTCGGCCGAATTCGACATCAGCCGCGAACGTGTCCGCCAGATCGAAGTCCGCGCCTTCGAGAAGGTTCAGGAAGCCGTGCAGAAGGATGCGCTGGAGCGTGCCAAGGCGCTCCGCGTCGTCGAAGCAACGGCATAACACGCGCCGCTCGGAAAATTTAAGCCATAGAAACAGAAAGGCGGGCCGCAAGCCCGCCTTTTACATATTTGATGACGTCCGGAGAGTTTTTACTGACCGCTTGAGGCGACGCCGCCCAGCGCCTGCCATTCGGCAATCGCCTTGTTGAAGGCATCCGTGCCGGTCGGCCCCTTCTCCATGGTCAGAAGCGCACGGCGACCATTGCGATAGACAACCGGAATATCGATCCAGTTGCGGCTCTTAAGCAGGTCGAGGTTGGTCTTGCGCGCGTCCGGGAAATCGTTGAGCGCTACCATATAGACATCGTCAGTAACCTTGGCCGGCACCGCGATGAGAGCATCGCCGCGATCCTGCTCGGTCGCTTTCAGCGCAACACGCTGCACGTTGTCGATCGCTCCGCCCTCGAAATTCGGCGGCACCTGGAAGGCAAGTTCGATCAGATGGCTGGCCGGAAGCGAGGGATCACCATTTCGCGACACAGTAATCGTTGCAGCGAGGCCCCGGTCGGGAACACTGATGAGACCCTGGACCGAAGGCTCAGGACGCCCATCGGCACCCTTGCCTTCCTGCAGCGACCAACTGACCGTACCTTGGAAAGCCGTGGGCGAGGTCTGGCCCAGGCGCTCCTCATAAAGGAAAACCTTCTGTCCGTTGACAACCGGAGCCGTCTGCTGAGCAGCTGCAGGTGGTTGCGTCGCGGTCTGCGGCTGAGTAGTCGCAGGCGTCTGCTGGTCCGAAGATGCCGGCGGGGCACCGGCCGGCGTCTGAGCCTGGGGCGCAGCCGCATTGTTTGCGGGCGGCGTTGCGGCAGCAGCCGGTGGCGTACTCGCGGCAGCTGGCGTCGCAGAGGCCACATTCTGCTCGGCAACAGATTTGCCTTCGACGACACCCGGCTGACCGCCTGCCGCCGGCCCCTTATCCTCTTCCGAGCCATCGGCCAAAAGGCGTTGCGTGAACTTGGTATTGACGGTGTTCGGATCGCTGTTCAGCGCGGCGACATCGGTATTGCCGGCTCCCGCCGGCTTTGCGGCAGCTGTATTACCCTGCGTCGGTGCAGTCGCCGGCTGCGTCGGAGCAGTCGCAG
Source organism: Rhizobium sp. BR 314 (assembly GCF_047445805.1). Classification (NCBI taxonomy): domain Bacteria; kingdom Pseudomonadati; phylum Pseudomonadota; class Alphaproteobacteria; order Hyphomicrobiales; family Rhizobiaceae; genus Rhizobium; species Rhizobium sp. BR 314. The sequence continues at coordinate 261,033 of NZ_JARWLA010000001.1, forward strand.
CTTTGTTGCTGGCAATGTTGTTGCTCGACGCTTCCGAAGCGGGGGGCGTCGAGGTGCTTTTCGGTGCCGAGCTGACAAGCTTGGTCACCATATTGTTGAGCGCGTCACGGTTCAGCCATGCCGCATAACCGCCACCGCCAACGACAGCGAGACCGACAAGCGTCACGATGATGCCAGTAACGTTGAAGCGGCGGCGCTTCGGCTCCATGCGGAAGCTCTTGCCCTGCAGCTTTGCCGCCATCGCCTGATCGAGATCTGGCGGAACGGAGGCCGAGCCACCGCGATCGTCTTCCGCGCGCTTGTCGAAACCGGCAAGTTCCTTGAGCTCGCGCCAGCCGTCATTGCTCGTATCCGCAGCGGGTTCGGCCTTGCGGGTCGGATGCACGTCAGCAAAAAGATCGACATCCTCGAAAGCATTGTCCGGCATCTGCCGAACTGGTTGCGCCGGTTGAGTGGCAACCGGCAGCGGCTGCAACTCTTCGAACACATCCGCATCCCAGGCGAAACCGGTATTGGCAGCCGGCGCCTTCGCATGTTCCGCGGGGGCCACCGGATGTCCAAATGCCGCATCGGCAAAAGCCGCAGCCGGCATGGAAGGTTCATCATGATGCGGAGCCGCCGGCTCAGGCGCAACGTGACGAACCGGCGCGTCGACCTCAGCCCAAATCTGCTCTACTTGATTTATGACGTCATCAACCGGCGTTATCGCGACCTGAGGCGCAGGAGTTGGGTGCACAGGTTCGACGGCAACCGGCTGTACCTCCTCGGCATAGTGCCGGGGTTCTTCATGATGGGCTGCAGTCTCTTCATGATGAACCGGCTCGTGGACCGGTTCTTCGGGAACAGCGACATGCTGTTCGGCAGCGGCAGGCTGCTCGGCTGCAGCATGATGCACGTCCTGATACGGCTCGCTCCATTCCTCCGCACGCGCATGTTCATGCGATCGGTCGGGCTCGGCATAGACAGCCGGCTCTTCATGGACGAGCTCTTCATGAACAGGTTGAGGAGCGCTCGGCTCCTCATGGTGAACTTCTGCGGGAACCGGTTCCTGCTCGTGCGCCTCGGGCTCATGATGAGCCTCCGCTTCGGCGTGATTCTGCTCGACGGGTTCGGGCACGACCTCTTGATGCATCACGGGTGCTGCGGCGACCGGCTCTTCCGCCGCTGGCATCGCCTCGGCATGTTCGGCCTCGACCTCGACGATCGCGGCCTCTAGCTTGTCGAGCTGACGGCGGAGCATTTCCTCGGGCGGGCGCGGCTTCATACTCTCAAGCTGCCGCTGAACGGCACCACGAGCCCGATCGTAAACCTTGACCCGCATCTCGGGAGTATTGTCCGTCAGGCCGTCAACGGCCCGTCGAATGACTGCTACAAAATCCGCCATCAGCACTTTCTCATGATGCCCGGCGAGCAGCCAGGCCGGGATTCGTCATAGGTTCGCGAGTTTAGCCCTCAAAAGGGTCCGTCACAAGTATGGTGTCCTCGCGCTCAGGGCTGGTCGAAAGCATCGCCACCGGCGCACCGATCAGCTCTTCCACCTGACGCACATACTTGATCGCCTGGGCAGGCAGATCGGCCCACTTGCGAGCACCGACGGTCGATTCCTTCCAGCCTTCGAGCGTGATGTAGATCGGCTCGACGCGGGCTTGCGCCGCCTGGCTGGCCGGCAGATAGTCGATTTCCTTGCCGTCGAGCTTGTAGCCGACGCAGATCTTCAGCTCGTCGAGACCATCCAGTACATCGAGTTTGGTAAGCGCAATGCCGGTGATGCCGGAGGTCTTCACGGTCTGGCGCACCAGAACGGCGTCGAACCAGCCGCAGCGACGCGGACGACCGGTGTTGACGCCAACTTCGCGGCCGACGGTCGACAGATGCTTGCCGATCTCGTCATGCAGCTCGCACGGGAAGGGCCCTTCGCCGACGCGGGTCGTGTAGGCCTTAGTGATCCCAAGGACATAGCCAAGTGCCGTCGGTCCGAGGCCGGAGCCCGCCGCGGCCTGGCCGGCCACGGTGTTGGACGAGGTTACATACGGATAGGTGCCGTGATCGTTGTCCAGAAGCGCGCCCTGTGCGCCTTCGAAAAGAATGCGGGCACCGGCCTTGCGCTGTTCGTCGAGCAAGCGCCAAACCTGATCGATGTAAGGCAGGATATGTTCGGCAACGGAGGTCAGTTCCTCGTGCAATGCATCGAAGGAGATTTCTGCAACGCCCATGCCGCGACGCAGAGCGTTGTGATGGGTCAGAAGCCGGTCGATCTTGGCCGGCAGCGTTTCCGGCTCGGCGAGGTCGATAACGCGGATGGCGCGACGGCCGACCTTGTCTTCATAGGCCGGGCCAATGCCACGGCGCGTCGTGCCGATCTTCGTGCCGCTGTTGGAGGCGGCATCTTCGCGCATGGCATCCAGGTCGCGGTGCAGCGACAGGATCAGCGGCGCATTCTCGGCGATGCGCAATACATCAGGCGTAACGGCAATGCCCTGAGCACGCAGCTTGTCGACTTCCGCGACGAAATGATGGGGATCGACAACGACACCATTGCCAATGACGCTCAGCTTGCCGCGCACCAGGCCGGAGGGCAGCAGAGCGAGCTTGTAGCTGACACCATCGACAACGAGCGTATGACCGGCATTGTGCCCACCCTGAAAGCGTACAATCACATCGGCGCGTTCCGAAAGCCAGTCGACAATCTTGCCCTTGCCTTCATCGCCCCATTGCGAACCGATCACTACAACGTTGGTCATTTCTCAATTCCCGCTTCCTGCGCACGGAGACGCGCCTTGCTCAAACCCGCGCATCTATAAAGCTTTGTTTTTGGGAAAGCGACCCTGTTGTCTCAGGAGATTCAGCTTTTTGCATGACGAATCAGCATGTCCAACAGGATTTTTCCCGCAGGAAGGCCGCAGAAGAGCTAGCCGAGTTCGAGCGTGGTGATACCATATACGCGATCGAGCGGCGTTTCCGGCGGCTTGCCGCGATACATGCGAGCGGTTTCGAACACCGGCGCCAGGCCGCACTCTTCCGCAAGTTCTATGGCCTGCACATTGTCGATCGGCACATCCAGATAGACCGGCTGCCCTCCGGCCACCGCCAATAATCGCGCCAGCAGTGCACGTGCCACATCCGGCTTGTTGGCAAAGAGCGGGCCGATCTTGTAGCCATGGAAACAGCGCCGGATGGTGCCGTAGCCCCGTACGCGGCTGCCGCCGCCGACGATGAAGGACTGGCGTCGTTCCGGCGCGCCGCACCATGCCTTGATGAAGGAGTGACGCAGACCTGGGAAAATCCCGGCGTCGTAGTGGACCAGCCCGTCGAGCTTGCCATGCGTGACCGGCACGACCTGCACAGCCTGTTCTCCAACGTCCGGTATCGTGGCAATGCCGGCATAACGCAGGGTGCGGTAGGCCGTTTCGAAGCCATGACGTTGATAGTATCCCTGTTGTGCGACAACGCCATCCAGCCCGACAACGCGATTGCCGGCGAGCGCCATACCCTTGTTCCAGAGCAGTTTGCCGTAACCCTTGCCGCGAAATTCCGGATGCAGCATGTACAGGCCAAGAAAGGCAAAGCTCTCGCCATAGCGGACGACGGAGATGCAGCCAACTGGCACTTCTCCCATCGCAGCGACGAGGAAACCGGAGGGATCCGCCTCCCAGAAAGCCGGTGCGTCATCGACGCCGGGATTCCACCCCTCTTGCCGAGCCCATTCCAGAGCGAGCTCCAATTCCCCGGCCCGCATTGTACGCACGGCAAAAGACGACTTCATGCAACAGTCCCGAACAACTCAATATATACTCGTCCCCACGCGGAACGATTGCGCCCAATTCATCATGTGGCAACATGACGACATTCACAAGCGACAGCCAATGATAGACTTAAAGTACAAAGGCTTCGTTTCATTTTGAGCCGAGTAATGGCTTCAGTAAAAAACAGTTGTGGGGACATGCTTTCATGACAGTTCCGTCGCATTGCCTCATCGGAGATATCGCGCATATAGGCAGCACCGGTGATCCTGTGTATAAGCGCGGACGACCGCCAATGTCGGCTTCGCGTCTCGACGCTGGATCCGGCGCCAGCAAAAGGATTGAAGTTTCATGCGCATCACGATGATCGGCTCCGGATATGTAGGGCTCGTGTCAGGCGTCTGCTTCGCCGATTTCGGCCATGATGTCATCTGCGTCGACAAGGACACCAGCAAGATCGAGGCGCTCCAGCGCGGCGAGATCCCGATTTTCGAACCGGGATTGGACCAGCTCGTCGCAGACAATGTCCGTGCCGGGCGCCTCTCCTTCACGACGAATGTGGAGGCAAGTGTTGCCGAGAGTGATGTCGTCTTCATCGCAGTCGGCACACCTTCGAGGCGCGGCGATGGCCACGCCGATCTCTCCTATGTGCATGCCGCCGCTCGCGAAATCGCCGAGCACGTCAAGGGCTTCACGGTTATCGTCACGAAATCGACCGTGCCGGTCGGCACCGGCGACGAAGTGGAACGCATCGTCCGCGAAACCAACACCGGCGCCGATGTCGCGATCGTCTCCAATCCGGAGTTCCTGCGCGAAGGTGCCGCCATCGAAGATTTCAAGCGGCCGGATCGTATCGTGATCGGCCTCAATGACGAGCGCGCACGCGCCGTCATGACTGAAGTCTATCGGCCTCTCTACCTCAACCAGGCGCCGTTGCTCTTTACCTCGCGTCGCACCTCCGAATTGATCAAATACGCCGCGAACGCCTTCCTTGCCATGAAAATCACCTTCATCAACGAGATGGCCGATCTTTGCGAGAAGGTCGGCGCCAACGTGCAGGAAGTGTCGCGCGGCATCGGCCTTGACGGCCGCATCGGCTCGAAGTTCCTACATGCCGGTCCCGGCTACGGCGGCTCCTGCTTCCCGAAGGACACGCTGGCGCTCGCCAAGACGGCGCAGGATTACGACAGCCCCGTGCGCCTGATCGAAACGACTGTCTCGATCAACGACAACCGCAAGCGCGCCATGGGCCGTAAGGTGATCTCGGCTATGGGCGGCGACATCAGAGGCAAAGCAATCGCTGTCCTCGGCTTGACCTTCAAGCCGAACACCGACGACATGCGCGACAGCCCGGCGATCTCGATCATCCAGACGCTGCAGGATGCCGGCGCGACGGTCACAGGTTACGATCCGGAAGGCATGGAGAATGCCCGGCAGGTGATCGACAATATCGCCTATGCCGAAGACGCCTACGCCGCCGCCCGCGATGCCGACGCGCTGGTCATCGTAACGGAATGGAACCAGTTCCGCGCGCTGGACTTTGCCCGGCTCAAATCCGTGATGAAGGCCCCTGTTCTCGTCGATCTCAGAAACATCTATCGTCATGACGAGATCGCCAAGCACGGCTTTTCCTATACGAGCATCGGCAGGCCTTCGAATGACGCTGCGCTCTAGCGCGTTTCCACCTCTCATTTAGACGCGGGAATATTGCATTCCTCTTATTTTCTACGCATTCCCGATGGAAAGCCACTGCGCCCTTTTCCTGGAAATGCTTCAAGCGAAGGCCCACCAATGCGCTATCTCATCACCGGCACTGCCGGCTTCATCGGATTCCATCTTGCCAAGCGCTTGCTTGACGAGGGCCATTTCGTGGTCGGCTTCGACGGTATGACGCCCTATTACGACATCAAGCTCAAGGAGAAGCGGACTGCCATCCTCGCACGCTCGAATGGCTTCAAGTTCGTAACGGGCATGCTCGAGGACAAGGCGGCGCTGGATCATGCAGCGGAACTCGCCGAGCCCGACGTGATCGTCCACCTCGCCGCCCAGGCCGGCGTGCGCTACAGCCTTGAAAATCCCCGCTCCTACGTCGATTCGAACCTCACCGGCTCGTTCAACGTGCTGGAACTGGCGAGAAACTTGCAGCCGAAGCACCTGTTGCTGGCCTCGACCTCCTCCGTTTACGGCGCCAACGAAAAGATCCCGTTTGCCGAAAGCGACAAGGCCGACGAGCAGATGACGATCTATGCGGCAACCAAGAAGAGCATGGAGTTGATGGCGCACAGCTATGCCCATCTCTTCAATGTGCCGACGACAGCGTTCCGTTTCTTCACCGTCTATGGCCCCTGGGGCCGCCCGGACATGGCGCTCTTCAAGTTCGTCGATGCCATCAAGAACGACAGGCCGATCGAGATCTACGGTGAAGGCAAGATGAGCCGCGATTTCACCTATATCGACGATCTCGTCGAAGGCATCGTTCGCCTCATCGGTGTCGTTCCCTCGGAGGAAAACCGGGTTGTATCGGACACGGTGATCGACACTCTGTCGAAGAACGCTCCTTTCCGCGTCGTCAATATCGGCGGCGGTCAGCCTGTGGGGTTGATGACCTTCGTCGAAACCATCGAGACGATGCTCGGCAGGAAGGCGGTCCGCAAGATGCTGCCGATGCAGCCCGGCGACGTGCACAACACCTATGCCGTACCGGATCTGCTGGTGGCATTGACCGGCTTCAAGCCACACATCGAAGTCGACGAAGGCGTTCGCCGCTTCGTCGAGTGGTATCAGGAAAACTACTGACGGAAACTGACCATTCGGCCGGGTGAAAGATCCCGGCCGAATATGCGCATTCTCCCCACCATCAGGTCCGGGTCGAAATCAGCAGGAACATTGGCCGCTCGCGTTCGATCACCCAGTCCGGATGCGCGGCAAGATCTTCGTCGCTTGGCGACCATTCCTCAACATGCGCGATGGCAAAGCCTAACCTGATCAGCGAGTTGAGTGTAGTCCCCATGGTTCGATGCTGCTTGACCACGCCTTCAGCGAGCCAATTCGTCAGCCTCTTTCCTTCGATCTGGTAGCCATTGAGCGGCCAAGTCTTCCCGCCATCTTCTTCGGTCAACCATTCCGGCTGCCGCGGCGCCATATAGATCGGATGCTCGATCGAAAAGATCAGCCGGCCACCTGGTTTCAAAGCTTGCCGAATAGTCGCCAGAAGGCCGGCGAAATCTTCGATATAATGGAAGGCCAGCGAGCTGTAGACGAGGTCGAAGCTTGCCTTAGAAAGCTGGAGCTTTTCAAGGTCCGCCCTTTCGTAGCGGACGCGTGAATCGGCCGTCTCGGCGCAGGCACGCGCGAGCATCTTGTCGGATACGTCAAGACCAAGCACACTGGCCGCACCCTCTTCGGCGGCCCAGCGGCAGAACCATCCGAAACCACAGCCGAGATCGACGACATCGAGGCCATGCAGATCGGGCAACATGGCGCGTATGGCCGGCCACTCCGCCGCCCCAGCCAGACCGGAGACCGATCGCTGAAGCCGGCTATAGCCTTCGAAAAAGCCCGGATCATCGTAAATATTCTGAGGCATGACAGTCTCCTGCATTCATGGTGACCGGCTGACGGGATCCCTCAAACCGCCGCCTTCTGTCGCGATAGCCACTGCGAATAAGGCTTCACGCCAAAGCCGGTATCCGCGGCCTCTTCAAGCACATGGATGAACTCGATGGAATGTCCATCGGGATCGGAAAAATACTGAGAAACCGCCGGCATCCAGCCGACGACGACCGGTTCGTCCATCGGCTCGCCATTGAAACCTTTCGGTTGAACGCCGTGAGCCGTCAATGCGGCGGCAGATGCGACAACATCTTCCAAGCTGGTCCTGAGAGCGATGTGGAGACGCATGCGAAGAGGAGCGCTTCCCGTCTCCCAAAGACCGAGCATGCTCTTCTTCTCACCGTCTGTCCAAAGGAAAGCGACCTGCCTGCTTTCTATGACCGTCGCCACTTCGAGCTTCAGGATGTCACGATAGAATTCGAGCGAACGCCGAAGACTGGAAACCGTCAGATGGGTCTCGAACAGGCCCAATATGGCGGGCATTTGCAGGTTAGGCTTATCCATCGTTATCACATCACCTTCGCCGCCATGACCTCGACCTCGACCAGAAACTCCGCTCGATTGAATCCGCTGACGATCAGCAGTGTCGAGACGGGTTTCGGGTCCAGCGTATAGCGATCGCGAACGGCGATGTAGGCCGGCATGTCCTCGCGTGTCGTCACGAAGCCGCCAATGCGGATCACGTCGGCAAAGCTCATGCCGGCATCATCGAGAATGGCCCCTATCGCCTTGAAGCACATTTCGGCCTGCGAGGTGACGTCCGGCGGAATGCGGTCATCCAGACCGATGCCCACCTGGCCGGATACGACCAAAAGGCTGGCACCCGGAGGCACCAGAATTCCATGATTGTAGTTGGTGAAAGGGCGTCTGCCAGACGGCGGATTGAATATCTTTTTCATCGATATCGACTCCTCGTAATTGGTCGATTTCAGCATTTTGGGATTGGGCCGACAAGCGGTTCAATGCGTCTTTGCTGAAGTAACCGCTCGATTGCGCCGTACCTCCAGCAGGATATGGCCGAAAAGCGCGGCAAGAACGATCGGCCCTCCAATAAGCGTTGCAGTCGAAGGGCGCTCAGCAAAGACCATCCACACCCACAGCGGCGTCAACGGCACTTCGAGCGCCGTCAGCAGCGCTGCATCGGAGGCTGGAATAAGCCGCGAGCCGAAGGTGTAAAGGCTGAGACCCATTGCATTCTGAATGATGCCGAAGGCGACGATCAGGCCGAGATCCTGTCCGGACACCGTGAGCGGCGATGCGAACCAGAAGGTAATGAAGGAGCAAAGCCACGCCGACATTGCCATTGCCGGCAGCATCGGCACGTTGCGATGCTGACGCATGACGACGGCAAGCGCGGCGACCGTCAACGTCATGACAGCCGCCAGCCCCTTGCCGAGCCAGCTGCCACCGTCGCTTGCATGTCCGGAAAGCATGACGAGTACGCCGATGAAGGCGATGCCGCTCGCTATCAGCGTCCGCACGTTCGGGCGCTCGCCGATGAAAAGAAAGGCCACACCCGCGGTCACGAAGGGTACCGTGGCGTAGATGACCATGGCGTCGGCAACCGACGTATAATAGATCGAGCCGATGCCGCTGATCATCGATGCGGTGGAAAAGATCGTCGCCGCCAACGAGGGGCCGCGCATGGAGCGCAAGATGCGAAAGGCGTTGCGCCGCTCGATATAGAAAAATAGCGCGAATACGCCGAGGCCGGAGACGATGCCGCGGCAGAAGAGGATCGTCATCAGGTCGGCGCCGATCGCCCGCACAAAGAGGCCGGAAGTCGACCACGCCAGCGCCGAAAGCGCCACATAGGTCACGCCCAGCCTGTGTTGTTGCTGTTCCGCCAGCGTCACCATCAGGTTACCCCCCATCGCATTGCGACGGATCATTAGCGAGTAGCAGTGACGCTCACAAGCGAAGCCTGCGCCGCGGCATGTCGTGATTGCCGGAAGATGGCAAGGGTTGCAGGAAGGCCACGCTCCCTGTCCTCGCGGTTGAAGATCGGGTGGATGGTGCCGTCTCAAATGCGACATCGGCCACATTCATCTTGCAGATATTCTCCACCGCTCTACGGTCTGCTCGGTTTCGATCGAGGGAGAATCAGTTGCGTCTGCTGTCAGCCACCTTGTTCGCGTGCGGCTGCGTCAGCTTGGTAGACGGCCCCATGTGGCCGCCAGCCGAGACCTATGTCGATACGACCGTGCAATGCAGCCAAAGCAGCAATCCCGCCCGGTGCCAGCATACGCGCAACCAGTGGAAAGCCGAGTATGAAGAGGCAATCGCGGGCGGATATCGGGCACAGAAGCACGTTGCTCTTTGCCTGAGCACCGGCTGCGACGAGGCAATCCAACCCGACAAGATGCTCGGCTGCGCGTGGCGCATGATCATTGCCGACGCCAGACATCCTCAACCCGACGATATGGATGCCATCAACCTCAACCGCTTCTGCGGAACGGCCTATCTCGACGAAAAAGGAAAGCTCGCAGCCGCCTCGCAGGCAAAGGCGATGCTGCAGCAGATCGGCAAATAGCCGGCCGCGGAACAGCTTGAACTGTACCGCGGCCGGGGTTAGTCGTCCTTACGCGTAGGGCGCAAGGAAAGTGCGGATGGCCTCGATTTCATTGGGCCTGATATCGTGCCCGCCTGGATGCCAGTCGAGCGTTACCTGTGCATCCTGCTGGACGAAGTAATCGGCCAGCGCCTGGGTGACTGGTGCGGGCGCGATCGGGTCTCGTTCACCCGCGGTGATCAGCACACGCTTGCCCTGCAGCCGGCCATTATCTTTCGGCTGAAATGGAATAAGCGGATGCATCAGGACGGCGGCGTCAAATAGATCGCCGTGTTCGATCAGTACGTTGGCGAGGATATTGGCGCCATTGGAGAAACCAAGGCCAATTACCTGTGACGCCCCATATTCCGCCGCAAGACCCGAGACGTAACTCGCCATCTTTTCCGTAGCCCGGGCAAGGTCGGCCATGTCATAAACGCCCTCCCCCGTCCGGCGGAAGAAGCGCGCTGCACCATGTTCCGAGACATCGCCGCGCGGCGATACGATGGTCGCCTCCGGCAGCAGCCGGGCAGCAAAATCGAAGAACTGGTTCTCGTCGCCGCCGGTGCCGTGGAACGTGAAGAAGATCGGCTTTCCGGATGCACCGGCCTTCAGCCGGTGCACATAACTCATAGCGGTCATAATCCTTCCTCCGATTAGCCTTCCAACGGCTCCAGATGTTGCTCGATCAGGCCGCGCAGATGCGCATGCTGCTCGGGCAGTTTCAGCGCTTCGCCGAGATGGGCCGTGTCCTCATCGCGGTCGAAGCCGGGTTCATTGGTGGCGACTTCGAACAGCACGCCGCCCGGCGTGCGGAAGTAGATCGCCCAGAAGTAGTCGCGGTCGATGACCGGCGTGACCTGATAGCCCGTGTCCATCAGCGCCTTGCGCACTTCGAGCTGCTTTGCGCGGTTGTCGACGGCAAAGGCAACATGGTGGACGGAGCCGGCACCTGGAAGCGCCCGGTTGATGTTCGGCATGGTTTCGAGGTCGACATAGTCGGCACCGTTGCCGCCGGGAATGGCAAGCCGCTTGATGCCTTCATGCGTATCGACGACTTCGTAGCCCATGTACTTCAACAACTCGGCCGTAGCACCCTCGTCCCGCAGCCGCATGGCAACGGAATGGAAGCCGCGGATGGCATGTTCGGCATCGACGCCGTTATGCGTCCAGGGCTGACGCTTGTCGTCCTTGACCTCGACGAGAGCAAAGCCGTCGCCGTCCGGACCGGCGAAATGCAGGCGCTTCTGGCCGAAGGATTCATCGGCCTTCAGGCCCTCGACACCATGCTGGCCGAGGCGCTCGGTCCAGTAGCCGATGGCACCTTCCGGAACGGAATAGACCGTATTGCCGACTTCGCCGGTACCCGGGCGACCGCGCGCCATCTTCGGGAACGGGAAGTAGGTCATGATCGTGCCGGGCGTGCCGATCTCGTCACCATAGTAAAGGTGATAGACATCGGGAGCGTCGAAATTCACCGTCTTCTTGACGCGGCGCAGGCCGAGCGTGTCCGTGAAGAACTTGTTGTTGGTGCGGGCATCTTCCGCCATCGAGGTAACGTGGTGAAGACCTTTGATCTGGTTGAGCATCTTAAACCCCTTGTCTCGCCTGCACCGGCAGGCGTTTCTCATGGGCAGAAGATGGTCTTCCGGGGCCTGTTTCGATAGCCCTCAATAGCCAAACGGATTGTCTTCAATAAGTGAACGACAAATTTTCATCGTTCACTGATGAGCTAAAACGGGAAGGCTATGTCTTACTGCGCTTCGGGATTGCTCGGCAGCGCCCAGTCGATCGGATCCCTGCCCTGCTCGGCCAGATAGGCATTGGCCTTGGAGAAATGCCGGCAGCCAAGGAAGCCGTTGTGGGCCGAAAGCGGCGACGGATGCACGGATTTCAAGACGAGGTGCCGCTCGGTATCGACGAAAGCGGCCTTCTTCTGCGCATAGGAGCCCCACAGCATGAAGACGACGCCGTCGCATTCGTCATTGACCTTACGGATGACGGCGTCGGTAAAGCGTTCCCAGCCCTTGCCCTGATGCGAGGCGGCCTGCGATTCTTCCACCGTCAGCACGCTGTTGAGCAGAAGTACGCCCTGTTTCGCCCAGCTTTCAAGAAAGCCATGCCGGGCCGGCGGGATGCCGAGATCGGCCTCCAGCTCCTTGTAGATATTGACCAGCGACGGCGGAACGCGCACGCCGGGACGCACGCTGAAGCAGAGCCCATGCGCCTGGCCCATCCCGTGATAGGGATCCTGCCCGAGGATGACGACTTGTACCTCATCAAGCGGCGTCAGATCCAGTGCCCGGAAATACTCGCTGCCGCGAGGAAAGATCACTTTGCCGCGCTGCTTTTCCTCGACAAGAAAAGCCTTGAGTTCATCCATGTATGGGCTGGCAAACTCCGGCGACAATGCCTCTTTCCAGCTTTCTTCAAGCTTGATGTTCGCTTCCGCCATTGGTCATGCCTCCATCTTCGTCAGCAGTTCGATTGAGGGCGAAAGTGCCGGCAAGTCAAGGAAAGGACTTCCATTGCAGCATGCAGATCACAGCTTTCCGGTGGCGGACGTTGCAGACAACGGCGATTGCGGCCTCTCCCCTGTCGAGACCAGCAGAGCATTACGTTCAGCCTCGGGCATGGCGCGCATGCGTCGCGTTACTGTGAGGCGAATCGCGACAAATCCGGCCAACATCAACACCACTTTGCTGCCGGTGGCGAAGGCTGGCATGACAACCGCCCATGTGGAGAGATCAAAGGCAATAGCAATGAATGCATTGAGCGCAGCGGACAGGAACATCAGGCCGGCCCAGGCAAAGCCCACATAAGTGGCGACATCGGGCGCTACCGTGCGTACGATCGCCGGCAGATACCGGTTCATCCAACCTGGCTTCAGCATCACGATGGCCACAATCGCATAGATGATACTCGGCTTGAACAGCACGAAACGCGGATCGTCCGTCAACAGCGTTGCCACACCGGCGGCAATGACCAGAATGAGGCTGAGCCACTCCATGACCTCGATGGGCTTGCCTCGAATGAATTGAACTCCGATCTGCAGAAGACCGAGCGCGATCGCCAGACAGGTCGCAAGCGTGGCGTTGTGTGTCAACGACAGCAAAATGACGAACAACAAGCTTGAGGCTAGATCCGCAAGCAGCAGCCTGGCCGCATTGAAAAAGCTTCTCACTGCACCCTGGCTCTCATTTCGATATAGATTAAATTTCATAGAGCACCGGATTGCCGCGATCAAGGATGTCTACGGGGTCACCCCATTGCAAGAACAAGCCAGGTTAGGGCATGGCGCCAAGCAGCCCCCTTTTCCAGCTCTCATCCGGTTTGGGGCCGATCTTCTTCGCGGAGAACCATCAATAACAGCGGCAGGGTTGCAGATCGTTGACAATCGCACCCGCTTCAGCCAATGGAATTCATCCCGCTTTTTCGACCGGTGCCCCATGCTTCCCTTGCATTCCCTTGGCGAGCGCATCGTCGTGCTCGGCCCTTCCAATGCCGGCAAGTCAACCCTTGCGGTTGCGCTTTCCAAAAAGCTTGGCTTTCCAACCGTCCATCTCGATCAGCTGCATCACCTGCCCTATACGGATTGGCAGCAGCGCCCCGAAGCGGAGTTTGCCGCGCTGCACGATGCGGCGATCCTTGGCGAACAATGGATCATGGAGGGCAACTACACGCGCCTGATGCCGCAGCGCTTGGCGCGCGCTACCGGCGCCATCCTCATAACCTCGAACCACTGGCTGCGCTTCACCCGCTATATCAAGCGCACGCTTCTCAACAGCGCGAACCGAGCCGGACATCTCGAAGGCGCCAGGGACAGCATCAAATGGGAGATGGTTCAGTGGATCCTTGTCAAAACCCGCGACAGCGGCACCAAATACGCAAAAATCCTCCAGGCATCGGAGTTGCCGATGGTGGAGTGCCACACAGCGAAAGCGCTCAATAGCCTTTACCGGGCTTGGGACTTGCCCGCTCGGCGATAATGGGATGGTTGTGGCGATCCATACCTGAAGACCTAGCTCGGCGAAATCTCCTCCGCCGGCCCAAGCAGACGTAATCCCATGGCAGTCGCCTATCTTAGCAAATGAAACACTCAACCAGGAGATGCACACAGTGAGCGAAAGCTGCCCTATTCCGACGCCGGATCAGAAACAGTATGGAGATATTCAGGAGCGGGCCGAACAGGCTATGCTGACAACGATCTATCAAGCGCTCGAGCATGCAAGCAAACAGGCGGCTGACGAGCTGAAATCCGTTGGATCACAGGAACGGCCGCCGGCTTACGAGTACTTTGCGGCGGTCGCCCACCAGAAGCTTTTCCTTCTTCTATGCGGCGCCGATCCTGAAACGTTCATCGGCGGGAATCCTGATATCGCCGCAAGCATCATCGATAACAATCAGAAGATATCAGACCATTATTGGACCAACAGGGATGGCGGCCAAAACACGGGGCAGTCTTCGAAGTGATCGCGAAGGCGACCTTGATGAAAACCATAAGATATAGCCCGGCTCGGCCAAATTAGCGCATGGCGAGCGGGTAGCATTCCCGGTACCCGGCTCCTGCCCTGTAGGGGTGCCACCTCGCCTGCCTGCGCTCACCCCTTGATCCGCGCCATCTGCGGATCATAGAGCGGCTTCAGCAACACCTGGCATTGCACGCGGCTCTGCGCGACATCGAGCTCGTAACGGCCTGACAGCACGAAATCCTCCGTCACGCCGCGGGGATCGCGGACATAGCCGTAGCCGATGGCCTTGCCCACCGTGTAGCCATAGCCGCCGCTCGACAGCCAGCCGACGCGCTGCCCGTCGCGATAGATTGTCTCCCGGCCGAGGAGCACGATCTCGGGATCGTCAGGCACGAAGCAGGCAAGCATCTTCTTCACGCCTGAGGCAAGCTGCCGCTCGATCGCCTCTCGGCCGCGGAAGGCGACGTCCTTTTTCGTCTTCACCGCCCAGGCAAGCCCGGCTTCGACCGGCGTATGGTCCGGCCCGATATCGGAACCCCAGGCGCGATAGCCCTTCTCGAGACGGCAGCTTTCGATGGCGCGATAACCGGCATTGACAAGGCCATGTTCACGGCCAGCCGCCATCAGTACATCATAGACAGTAGCGGCATACTCCACCGGCACATGCAGCTCATAGCCGAGTTCGCCAACATAGGTGATACGCAGCGCCCGGACGGGGCAGCCGGCAATGCCGACGGTCCTCGCCTTGCCGAAGGGGAACGCCGCGTTCGAAACATCGGCAGAGGTCACGGCCTGCAATATCTCGCGCGACTTCGGCCCCATCAGCGACAACACGGAGTAAGCGGAAGTTACGTCCACCAACTCCGCATGCATTTCGGGCGGAATATTCCGGGCGATCCAGTCAAAGTCGTGGGTCGCAAAGCCGGTGCCAGTGGTGATGTAGAATTCGTTCTCGGCGACGCGGGCAGCGGTAACATCACATTCGATGCCGCCGCGGTCGTTCAGCATCTGCGTGTAGGTCAAAGAACCAACGGGCTTTGCAACATCGTTGGAGGCGATCCACGACATTGCAGCCTCGGCATCCCTGCCCTTCAGCACGAATTTGGCAAAGGAGGTCTGATCGAAGATTACAGCCGCCTCGCGAACAGCCTTATGCTCGCGGCCGACTGCGTCGAACCAGTTCTGGCGGCCATAGGTATAGACATCCTTTGGCTCCTCGCCGGCGAAGAGGTCGGCAAACCAATTCGGCCGTTCCCAGCCGAGCTTTTCGCCGAAGCAGGCGCCCTGCGCCTTCAGCCGGTCGTAAAGCGGTGACTTGCGGCAGGGACGGCCGCTGGAGTGCTCTTCGAAAGGCCATGCCATGGTGTAGTGCTTGCCATAGGCCTCCAGCGTTCGAGTCCGCACCCAGTCCGTATCGAAATGCGGGCGCCCGAAGCGTCTGATATCGACCGGCCAAAGATCGTAGGGCGGCTCACCCTTGGCGACCCATTCGGCCAGCGCCATGCCTGCCCCGCCGGCCGAGGCGATGCCGAAAGCGTTGAAGCCGGCACCGACGAAGAAATTCTTCAACTCAGGCGCTTCGCCGAGAATGAAATTGCCATCAGGCGTAAAGCTTTCCGGACCGCACAGCAATTGCTTGACGCCAGCCGTCTGCAGCGCCGGCACGCGCACCAGCGCCTGCTCCATGATCTGCTCGAAATGATCGAAATTGCTGTCGAGCAGTGTGTAATGGAAATCTTTGGGAATGCCGTCGAGCGCCCACGGGATCGGGTTCGGCTCATAGCCGCCCATGACCAGCCCGCCGACCTCCTCCTTGTAATAGGTCAGCCGGTCCGGATCGCGCAGTGTCGGCAGGTTGGAGGGCACGCCGAAGGATTCGGTGATGAGATATTGATGCTCGACCGAGACAAGCGGCACGTTCACGCCGAAGCGGCCTGCAAAAGTCCGCGTCCATTGCCCCGCGCAGACGACGACGCGCTCGCATTCGATGCGGCCCCTCTCGGTGATGACGGCGCGGATCCGGCCCTTGTCGATCTCCAGATCGAGAACTTCGGTGTCTTCGAAGATCGACACACCGCTCATGCGAGCGCCCTTCGCCAGCGCCTGGGTGATATCGGAGGGATTGGCTTGCCCGTCGGTCGGCAGGAAGGCTGCGCCGACAAGGTCGTCGACATCCATCAGCGGCCAGAGATCGCGCGCCTCCTGGGGCGTCAGCAGGTGCATCTGCAGGCCGAAGGACTGTGCCGTCGTCGCCTGCCGCTTCACCTCTGTCCACCGCTCCTCATTGCAGGCAAGACGCAGGCCGCCATTCATCTTCCAGCCAGTGGCAAGCCCCGTCTCTGCCTCGAGCTTCTTGTAGAGGTCGACGGAATAGCCAAGCATCTGCGTGATGTTGGCACTGGTTCGCAGCTGGCCGACGAGACCGGCGGCATGGAACGTCGTGCCCGAAGTCAGCTTCTTGCGCTCCAGAAGCACCGTATCGGTGAAGCCGAGCTTGCCGAGATGGTAGGCCGTCGAGCAGCCGATAATGCCGCCGCCGATGACGACGGTCTTGGCGGTAGCAGGCAGTTCCTTCATCGTGTCACCTCAAGAGTTGCGAAAGCTCTGCCAGGCACTCTCGAAGCGCCGCAGATTTTCAGCTGTATAGGAAGAATAATCGAATTCGATGTCGGAATGGATTTCCGAAACCATGCTCCACATCGTCTCGCGCAAGAGCGAGGCGCATTTCATGGCCTGGTAACGTCGGCGCAGATCATCGCTGAGGGGAGCCTCATAGTAAGCCTCCAGCATTGCCTCTTCCTGCGCCTCGGAGAACTCGTTGTTGGAGGCGAGCCCGCCGAGATCGAAAAGCGGCGTGTTGAAACCGGCATAATCCCAATCGATCAGCCAGAGCCGCTTGCCGTCATCGAGGAAATTCGCCGCCAGCAGATCGTTGTGGCCGAAGGCGATCTCGAAAGGTCCGGCTGCGCGCTCCAGTCGCTCGGCGATATCCAGAAAGGACGGCAAGAGCGGCCTGTGCCGGCTGCCGCCAGCCTCCAGAAGCGCCGCATAGTCCCTGACCACATGGAAGACCCAGAAGATCGCCGCCGGCCCGCGAAAGTGCCTCGCGACATCGCGATGGCAGGAGCGGACGAGTGAAACGACCCGCGCCATGGATGAGGGATCGCGGACGTCCTCGGCAGACAGCGGCTTTGCGTCGATATAATCGAGCACCAATATGCCGGGCTCATGATGGATAACGGCAGGCGAAAGACCCGCCGCGTAGGCGGCCCTGCTTGCCGCCACTTCGTTGGTGCGGCTGATGTGGTGGACGGGAATATCCGAACCCAATCGCACGACAAAACGCCGCCCTGCATTGTCTACCAGATAATTGCGATTGGTGATGCCGCCCACAAGCGGCGCGATCTCGATCGGCCCGTACCAGATGCCGAGAGAATATATCCTGTCTTCCGGCGTCGCAGTCATTCCCCCTCCGGCGCTACTGCTCAGCATCCTCTGGATGGAAAGGTTCCTCACAAACAACCCGCTGTCAAGACCAATCCACAAAATGAAACGAATATTTGGCTTTTTGTTGGATTTGAGCGTAAATCTCAATTGAATGAATGATGGATAATGTGAATTCAGCGCTTCACCGTAGGTGAGATTTGCCTTAAAAACTGCATCGCGAGGCGATCGGATTGATTTGCAAACCTTGATGCCGCTTTGGCGGCGCTGCCTGCTCGATCCGGATGCTGCAACAGTCTTGGGATCATACGCTCAATAGGATCAGGACCATGTCGGGCATGTCCCAACCACCGCTTCACGGCAATCATCGCGAGCGCGAGATTCTGGAAGAGCTCCGGCTGGCCGGCGGCGCCAGCCGCATTCAGTTCCTGGCCGAGCGGCTTGGCGTTTCGGAAGAGACGATCCGCCGCAACATCCGCAGCCTCGAAGCCAACGGTCTCGTCACCAAGGTGCATGGCGGCGTCCATATCAAGGACTCGATGATCGAGCCGCCGCTGCACCTGCGCATGAATGAAAATGCCGAAGCCAAGCGGATGATCGCCGCTTCGGTGGCGGCCATGATCGAAGACGGCGATACGCTCTTCCTCGATGTCGGCTCCACCACGGCCTTCATCGCCGTTGCCCTGCAAAAACATCAGAAGCTTTTCGTCGTCACCAACGCCCTGTCGGTGGCACACGCGCTTGCCACCCGCAACGGCAACCGCGTCTTCTTCGCGGGCGGCGAATTGCGTGGCCATGATGGCGGCGCCTTCGGCATGGAAGCCGCCAATTTTCTGCGCCGCTTCAATATCCGCCACGCCATCCTCTCGGTCGGCGCCATCAACGCCACATCCGGCTTCATGCTGCACGATCTGGAAGAAGCGGAATATTCGCGGGAAGCGGCAAGCCGCGCGGAAAACTGCATCATCGTTGCCGACAGCGCCAAGTTCGGTCGCAGCGCCCCGATCATCCTCAACGAACCGTCGAGCTTCGACACGCTGGTCACCGACGACGCACCGCCGGCCGACATTAGCGCCATGCTGGAGCGCAACGAGATCGAACTGGTAATCGCCAACCGCCAGCGAATTGAACGTCTCTAGAGCCTCACAGGCTCACCTGCCTCTGGATTTCACGTCAGCTGTTCTCGCCCGCCCCTTCGCCCTTCCCATCCGCTTCGAAGCTTGCGTATTTGCGGTAGCTCTTGCACATGGTTTCCAATGTTTGGGCAGCCTTGCTGGCATGACGCTCCTTGTGACGCAGCAGGCGAAAGCTCCGAGCCGGGAGATCGAATGCCGACTGAACCAGCAATCCCTGCCCGAGATAGGCCTTCGCCGCCGCGCTGGAGATCGCCGCTGCGCTTTGACCGGCGCAGACTGCGGACAGCACGGCCTCGTTCGACGGGAGCACAAGCGCGATCTTGAGGTCGCGCGGCGAGGCGCCGAGCTTGGCAACAGCGTTTTCGAACTCCGAACGGGTGCCCGACCCCTCCTCACGCATCACCCAGGATGTATCCGTCACGAGGTCTGTTATGGAAAGCTGCCGCCCGTCGGCCCAGGGATGATGCGGTGGGATGACGACGACAAGCGCATCCTGCGCGACGATCTTCATCGATAGCGCCGGCGCATCCACCTCACCCTCGATGAAACCCAGTTCCGCCGCACCGTCGATAACGGCTTCGGTCACGGTTCGCGTGTTGCCGATGGTAAGGTCCAGTTCGATGCCGGGGTAGTCACGCTGAAACCGCATCAGCAAGGGCGGCAGCCAGTAGCTAGCAATCGTCTGGCTGGCATAGAGGCTGAGCCGGCCGCGCTGCAGGCCGCCAAGTTCGGACAGCATAAGCTCCGCCGAACGCACACGGGCAAGCGTCGCTTTGGCCTCTCCCAGGAAAGACCGTCCCGTCTCTGTCAACTCGATCCGCCTGCCAACGCGATGAAACAGCTCCACCCCGTAATAGGCCTCGAGGTTCTTGATCGCCGAGCTGACGGCCGAAGGCGTCAGGTGGATGGCTTCCGCCGCATTGGTCAGATGTTCGCGTTCGGCGACGGCGACAAAAATTGCGAGCTGCTCAAAGGTCATGGGAAATCATTCTAATTTATCGAACGAAACATAGGATAATATTCGATGGAAGTCGACAAGAGCAGATGAGACTTTCCAGCCGTCAATACATCGTAAGAAGAATGGCGGCACCGCATGTCAGTAGCTCAAAACACAAACAAGATCCTGCCCGGCCTCGCACTCACCTGTGCCGTCGCAATCGCCGCCTATGCCGGCGAGCATGTGGAGGTCGGCCTGCTCGGCGGCCAGTGGATCGAAAGCCTGGTGCTCGCCATAGCCCTCGGCATTGCCGTTTGCACATTCAAGCCGCTGAAGCCATCCATGAAACCCGGTATCGATTTCAGCGCCAAGATCCTTCTTGAAATCGCCATTGTGCTCCTCGGCGCCTCCATCAGCCTTTCGGCGATTCGCGGCGCAGGCGTCTGGCTGATCGCAGGCATCGCCGTCGTCGTGGTGCTTTCGATTGCCGCTACCTATGTGATCGGGCGGCTGCTCGGCCTGCCGCCGAAACTTGCAACGCTGATTGCCTGCGGCAATTCGATCTGCGGCAATTCCGCTATCGTCGCCGTCGCCCCCGTGATCGAAGCGGACTCGCAGGAGATCGCCGCAGCACTTGCCTTCACTGCGGTGCTGGGCATCGCCGCCGTCTTCCTCCTGCCGTTTCTCTACTTCCATTTCGGCATGAGCGTCCCGCAATACGGCACGCTGGCCGGCTTGACCGTCTACGCCGTCCCGCAGGTGCTTGCGGCCACCACTCCCGTCGGCCTTCTTGCCGTGCAGACCGGCACTCTGGTCAAGCTGATCCGCGTGCTGATGCTCGGACCCGTCATCTTCCTGCTCGGCATCATCACCAAGGTCGAAACGACCGACGCGAATGGAAAAAGCGGTCGTCACCCCTCGCTGGTTCCGTGGTTCATCTGCGGCTTCCTCGGCCTGATGGCGATGCGCTCCTTCGGGCTTATTCCGGAGGCCCTGATCACGCCGATGGAAACCGTGTCCGGCATCCTGACCGTGATTGCCATGGCGGCACTCGGCCTGTCGGTAAACGTGCGCTCCGTGGCCCATGCAGGCGGCCGGGTCATCGTTGCAGCCACGCTGTCGCTGCTGATGCTGGGTGCTATCAGCTACGGTTTGATCGTCGCGTTGCAGATCCAGTAGTGCGGCCGTGGCCGGCAACAGGCGATCGGCTCCTGCTCTTCGCATGAGCCGATTTCAGCAGGGCTGCGACCTCGGCTTCCGCAGAAGGATAACCGATAGCGTAGCCCTGAAGCTCATCGCAGCCGATCTCCGCCAGAATGCGCGCATGCTCTTCTGTCTCGACGCCTTCGGCGACGACTTCGACATTCAAGGCCCTCGCGATATCGACGATAGAGCTGACAAGGCGACGTTGCTCGTCCGACACCGGCACCGCCGTCACCAGTTGCCGATCGATCTTCAGCCGCTTGGGCTTGAGCTTGACCAACCCGATCAGGGAAGCGTGGCCCGAGCCGAAATCGTCAATCTCGATATCGATCCCCATCTTCTTGATACCATCGATATTGGCGAGCACGCTGTCGTCGGGATCGTCGAGGAAGATCGTTTCCACGAGTTCGAAGGCAATGGCATGGCGCGGTATCTTCAGCGCCTCCAGCCCTTCAATCAGGTCCGGATCGGCAAGCCGACGCCCGGAAATATTGACGGCGATACGCGGTGGCACGAGACCGCGGGAAACCCATGTAGCCCGGTCAGCCAGCGCACGTTTTAGCACGGCAGCGTCGATCTCGGCGGTCAGCCCATATTCGTCCGCCACCTTGAGGAAAGCGGCTGGACTAAGCAGCCCCTTCTCCGGATGCCGCCATCGTGCCAGTGCCTCTAACCCCACGATGCGGCGGCTGCGCGCGTCCACCTGAATCTGATAGAAGGGCTCAATCTGCCGCAGCACCGGTGCCAGCCGCAACTCGTCAGCCAGTCGGCGTTCGGCATGCAGATCAGCTTGGAGTTCGGGAGTGAAGAACTCAGCTCGATTGCGGCCGAGCTTCTTGGCCTGGAAAAGCGCAACGTCCGATTCCGCCAGCAGATTGGCTGCGTTGCCGGTCAAGCTCAAAGCCACACCGATGGATGCACCGATCCGCAGCATCTCGTTGCCGAAGCGCACCTCGCGCCGCAGTCGCGAAAGGATATCGTTCACGATACCTGCCAGTCGCTCCGCGCTGCCGACATTGACCAACACGGCCACGAATTCGTCACCACTCACCCGCGCAACGATATCGTTGGCAGTGATCGCAGCAGAGATGCGGGCCGCGGCACTCTGCAGCGTCGCGTCGCCGGCCGCGTGCCCCCATTTATCGTTGATCTCCTTGAAGCCATCGATGTCGATGTGAAGTACGGCCAGGGTTTCAATCACCGCATCCCTGCGCAATTCGGCAAGCCGCCGATCGAGGTAACGCCGATTGGGCAGACCGGTAAGGTAATCGTGATCGGCCGCATATTCGATGCGGGTCCGGCTTTGCTCGAGCGCTACCGCGCGTGCCTCGGCAATCGCCTTCTGGCTTGTTAGCTCCCGATTGAGCAGGATATCGGCGGTCACATCCCATTCGGCGCCAATGAAGGACGGCGCGCCGTCAAGATCTTCGTAGAAATGCGCCCGCGAGCGGATGTAGCGAACCTCGCCGCCCGGAAGGACGATGCGAAACTGAGAATTGTAAAAACCACGCGCGTCGAGCGCGATCTGGAAGTCGCGGAGCGCCTTCTCGACATCCTCGGGGTAAAGCGACTTCATCCAGACATCGGACGATACTTTGCGATCCTGAAGACCGGTTCCGTAGAGCCTGTGCATCTGCGGATCCCAAAGCAATTCCTTGTCATCGACATTATGTTGCCAAACGCCGATCTGGGACGCGTCAAGCGCCAGCTCCAGCCTCCTCAACAGGTCCTGGAACTCCTCTTCGGTCCGCCCGGATACCACCTCTGCCAAAGAGCCCCTCCCTTCGGAAACTGGAGAGATTACATAACTGCAACTCGGTTAACTTGCACTACTCCAGTTTCGCTAACTTTAACGGCAGTTCGATCACATGCGCGAAGGGATCGAACCTGCACCCCGTTAGTGATTATGCCGCGGCGGGGTGGCGGCGATATCGCGGAAATCGGCGGCCCCATCGAGCACGGCACCTTCGGAAAGCTGCGTGACCGAGCGGCGGTAGATACGCTGCCACGGCGTCGCGTCGGGCGGAACGGCTGGGATGCCATCCCCCTTGCGCCGCTCGATTTCCGCCTCATCAACCAGCATGTCGCAGCGGCCATGGTTGAAATCGATGCGAATCACATCGCCGGTCCTGAGCCAGGCAAGCCCGCCCCCGGCAGCACTTTCGGGCGAGGCGTTGAGGATCGAGGGACTGTCGGCCGTACCCGACTGGCGTCCGTCGCCGATTGTGGGAAGGCTGCGGATGCCGCGCTTGAGCAGCGCATCCGGCGGCTGCATGTTGACGACTTCGGCAGATCCAGGCCAGCCGATCGGCCCGGCGCCGCGGATCACCAGAATGGTCCTCTCATCGATACCGAGCTCCGGATCGTTGATGCGCTTGTGATAATCCTCCGACCCTTCGAAGACGACCGCCCTGCCCTCGAACACGCCTTCGTGGCCCGGCTCCTGGAGATAGCGGCTGCGGAAATCTTCGGAGACGACGCTCATCTTCATGATGGCGAAATCGAACAGATTGCCCTTGAGCACGAGGAAGCCGGCACGCTCCTTCAAAGGCTCGGCGAATGGGCGGATGACCTCGCGGTCGCCCGTCTCCCGCCCCTTCAGGTTTTCCGCCATGGTCCGGCCCGTGACCGTCGGACAGCTTCCATCCAGCTTGCCGGCTTGCAGCAGCTCCCACATGATAGCCGGAACGCCGCCAGCGCGATGAAAGCGCTCGCCCAGATAGGCACCCGCCGGCTGCACATTGGCCAGCAGCGGGATGTCGAAGCCATGCACCTGCCAGTCGTCGGGGTAAAGTTCGACACCGGCGTGCTTGGCCATGGCGGCCAAATGCGGCTGCGCATTGGTCGAGCCGCCGATGGCAGAATTGACCCTAATGGCATTGAGGAAGGCCTCGCGCGTCAGCACGTCCGAAGGCTTGATATCGTCAAGCACCAGCTCGACTGCACGCCGCCCGGTGCGATAGGCCATCTGACCGCGTTCGCGATAGGCGCCGGGAATGGCGGCGCAGCCCGTCAGCGACATGCCGAGCGCCTCCGCCATGGCATTCATGGTCGAGGCCGTTCCCATCGTGTTGCAATGTCCTACAGAAGGAGCTGAGGCGAGCGCCGCCTCCAGAAAGCCCTCTTCGTCGATCTCGCCAGCCGCCAGCTTGCGGCGCGAGCGCCAGATCGCCATGCCCGAGCCGGCAAGCTCACCATCATGCCAACCATCGAGCATGGGGCCGCCGGAGAGAACAATCGCCGGAATATTGACGGTCGAGGCGGCCATCAGCGCTGAGGGCGTGGTCTTGTCGCAGCCGGTCGTCAACACAACGCCGTCGATCGGATAGCCGTAAAGCACTTCGACAAGGCCGAGATAGGCAAGATTGCGGTCGAGCGCCGCGGTCGGGCGCTTGCAGTTCTCAAAGATCGGATGGGTCGGAAATTCGATCGGAATGCCGCCGGCATCGCGAATGCCGTCGCGCACGCGCTTGGCGAGATCGAGGTGATGGCGGTTGCACGGCGTGAGATCGCTGCCGCTCTGAGCGATACCGATGATCGGCTTGCCCGACCGCAGCTCCTCCGGCGTGATGCCGTAGTTCATGAAACGCTCGAGATAAAGCGCCGTCATGTCGATATGATCCGGATTGTCGAACCAGTCCTGCGAACGCAGACGACGCTTGGATACAACTTTATCGCTCATCTCTTTCTCAAGCCTTTCCTCGGGCATTCTTGTCTTCCAGGTGCTGCAGCAAGGCGCTGTGATCCAGCTCCCCGCCACCATTCTCGACGAATTCCGCAAATTCGGCCCTAACCGTCTCGGTCAGAGGGAGTTGCAGAGATAGGCCGCTGGCCGTAGCGAGGATCATATCGAGATCCTTCAGCTGTATGCGGGCGGTTCCGCCCGGCTCGAAGCTGCGTTCGATCATGCGCTGACCGTGCAGTTCCAGGATCTTGCTCTCGGCAAAGCCGCCGCGAATGGCATTGCGAAAGGCCTCGCGCGAACCGCCGCCGGCTTCGACCAGCAGCATCGCCTCCGCAACGGCACCAACCGTAACGGCAACGATCTGTTGATTGCCGAGTTTTGCTAGTTGTCCGGTGCCGCTCGGCCCGACACGTGTCACGCGCCCGAGCGGTGCCATGACATCACGAACGCTGTCGATAACATCGGCGTCGCCGCCGGCCATGATCGCAAGCGTCCCGGCCTCCGCACCGACGACACCGCCTGAAACCGGCGCATCGATATGCCTGATGCCACGCTCGGCGAGCTTGAAGGAATGTTCGCGCGCAGTGGCCGGCGGTATCGAGCTATTGTCGATGACCACGGCGCCGATTTCCAGAGCGTCAGCCACGCCGCTGCCGAACAGAACCTCACCGACGGCGCCGCCATTGGTGAGCATGGTGAACAGCACCGAGGCTCCCCGCGCCGCCTCCGCCGCCGTATCGGCAACGATCGCGCCATCAGCGGCCAGCGGCTCCGCCTTGCTCCGGTCGCGATTCCACGCGGTCACCGCAAAGCCGGCGGCCAGCAACCGCCGCACCATCGGCGCGCCCATCAATCCCGTACCGAGAAACGCGATCTTCCTGCCGCCCATAGCCTATCCTCCGAATGGAACACGCGGACCTTGCGACAGCATGCTATCGCTGTTTCGGTCCTTGCGCCAACGAGCTGCTCCATCAGCCCGACGTACGTCCATCAATTCATCCAAGAGCTTGATAAACCTATGGTGCCGCCATGCAAAGAAAATCGGCACCCCAACGGAAAATTCTTCGAAAGCGCGGCCGCAACGGCTTCAAAACAGAATGGGCGGGACCTTACGGTCCCGCCCTTGGCGCGTCGAGCACTGGAGTACCGCTCGGCGCGGCCCCTATTCGGCGGCGATCGGGAGTACCTCCGCCGAATGTTCGTTGTCGTTGTGGTGGTGCTGTTTCAGCGGACGGTTGCCCGTCAGCCTGCGGATCAACACGTAGAAGACCGGCGTCATGAAGATGCCGAAGAAGGTGACGCCGATCATGCCTGCGAACACCGCGACACCCATGGCCGCACGCATCTCCGCACCGGCACCGGTCGAGGTGACAAGCGGCACGACACCCATGATGAAGGCCATCGAGGTCATCAGGATCGGGCGCAGACGCAGGCGGCTAGCCTCTATCGCGGCCTGAACCGGTGTGCGGCCTTCGAACTCCAGCTCGCGGGCAAATTCCACGATTAGGATCGCATTCTTCGCCGACAAGCCCACTAACACCACCAGGCCGATCTGGGTGAAGATGTTGTTGTCTCCACCCGTGAGCCAGACGCCGGTCAGAGCCGCCAAGACGCCCATCGGCACAATCATGACGATGGCGAGCGGCAAGGTCAGGCTCTCGTATTGGGCGGCCAGCACGAGGAAGACCAGCAGCAGCGCCAACGGGAAGACGACGACGCTGGAATTGCCGGCCAGGATCTGCTGGTAGGTCAAGTCCGTCCATTCGAAGTCTATGCCGGGCGGCAACGTCTCGTGCAGAATTTTCTCGATCGCCGCTTGTGCCTGGCCTGACGAGAAACCGGGCGCTGGGCCGCCATTGATGTCGGCCGCCAGGAAGCCGTTATAACGGTTCGTGCGTTCCGGACCGGTCGTGGCGTTCACCTTCAGCAGGGCTGAAAGTGGGATCATCTGACCCGATGCCGAACGGACCTTCAACTGGCCGATATCTTCCGGCTGAGCGCGGAACTTGGCATCGGCCTGCACGCGGACGCTGTAGGTGCGGCCGAAGGCGTTAAAGTCGTTCACATAGAGCGAACCGAGATAGATCTGCAGCGCCTGGAAGACGTCGGTGACGGAGACCCCGAGCTGTTCGGCCTTGGCGCGGTCGAGATCCGCAAAGAGCTGCGGCACGTTGATCTGGAAGCTCGAGAAGATGCCGGTGAGTTCCGGTGTCTGGTAGGCCTTGCCGATCACTGCCTTGGCTGCCTGGTCGAGCGCCTGGTTGCCGAGGCCGGCGCGATCCTCGATCTGCAGCTTGAAGCCGCCTGTCGTGCCGAGACCGTTGACCGGCGGCGGCGGGAACATGGCGATGAAGGCATCCTGGATGACGCCGAACTTCTGGTTCAGTGCCATGGCGATCGCCCCGCCAGAAAGGTCCGGCGTCTTGCGCTCGTCGAAGTCCTTCAGCGTCACGAAAACGACGCCGGCATTCGAGGAATTGGTGAAGCCGTTGATCGACAGGCCCGGGAAGGCGATCGCATTGGCGACGCCCGGCTGCTTAAGCGCAATGTCCGTCATGCGCTTAATCACGTCTTCCGTACGGTCGAGGCTTGCGGCATCCGGCAACTGTGCGAAGCCGATCAGATACTGCTTGTCCTGCGATGGCACGAAACCGCCTGGAACCGTTGCAAACAGACTATAGGTTGCTCCCACCAACGCGAGATAGATCACCATGACGATGCTCTTGCGCGACAACAGGCCGCCGACGCCCTTACCATAGTATTTCGAACCAGCTCCGAACGCCCGATTGAAGCCGCGGAAGAACCAGCCGAAGACCGCGTCCATGATCCGTGTCAACCGATCCTTCGGCGCATGGTGGCCCTTCAGGAGCAGGGATGCCAGTGCCGGAGACAGGGTGAGCGAGTTGAACGCCGAGATGACGGTCGAGATGGCGATCGTCAGCGCGAACTGGCGGTAGAACTGGCCGGAAAGGCCGGAGATGAAGGCTAGCGGCACGAAGACCGCGACGAGGACCAGCGCGATCGCGATGATCGGACCGGAAACTTCCTTCATGGCCTTGTAGGTAGCGTCTCGCGGACTGAGCCCGTTCTCGATATTACGTTCGACGTTCTCGACCACCACGATCGCGTCGTCCACGACGATACCGATCGCCAGCACCAGGCCGAACAGACTAAGCGCGTTGATCGAAAAGCCGAAGACATACATCACCGCAAAAGTGCCGATGATCGACACCGGGACGGCGATCAGCGGGATGATCGAGGCGCGCCATGTCTGCAAGAACAGGATGACGACGAGGACGACGAGCGCAATGGCTTCCAGCAGCGTGTCGATCACCTTCTCGATCGAGGCACGGACGAATTTCGTCGTGTCGTAGACGATCTCGTACTTAACACCCGCAGGCATGGCCTGCTGCAGCACGTTCATGGTCGAGCGCACGTTATTCGCGATTTCGATCGCGTTCGAACCGGGCGCCTGGAGAACCGCGACAGCGACGGCCGGCTTGCCGTCGAGCAGCGAACGCAGCGTATAGTCTTGCGCACCGAGCTCGACGCGGGCGATGTCGCGAAGGCGGGTAATCTCGCCGTTGGCGCCCGTCTTGACGATGATGTTGCCGAACTCCTCAGGGGTGCGCAGGCGACCCTGGGCATTGACGTTGAGTTGCAGATCCACGCCCGGCCGGCTGGGTGAGGCACCGATGATGCCAGCCGCAGCCTGGACGTTCTGCGAGCTGATCGCATTGCTAATGTCGCTGGCGGCAAGATTATGCTCGGCCGCCTTCTGCGGATCAATCCACACGCGCATGGAGTAGTCGCCGGCGCCAAAGACCTGCACCTGCCCGACGCCTTCGATCCGGGCGAGCCGATCCTTAATGTTCAGGGTCGCATAGTTTCGCAGATAGGTGATGTCGTGGTCGGCCCCGTCCGAGACGAGGTTGACGACCACGATGAAATTGGGCGAGCTCTTGACGGTCGTGATGCCGAGGGCACGGACTTCCGCGGGCAGGCGCGGCTCGGCCTGCGAAACGCGGTTCTGCACGAGCTGCTGCGCCTTGTCCGGGTCAGTGCCGAGCTTGAAGGTGACCGTCACGTTGAGAGCGCCGTCTGATGTCGCCTGGCTGGACATGTAGAGCATGCCCTCGACGCCGTTGATCTGCTCTTCGAGCGGCGTCGCCACCGTTTCGGCGATGACGGTCGGGTTGGCGCCGGGATAGGTGGCGCGCACGACAATCGACGGGGGCACGACCTCTGGATATTCGGAGATCGGCAGCGCTCTGAGGCCGATCAGGCCGGCGACCACGATGAGGACCGAAAGAACACCGGCAAAGACCGGACGGTCGACAAAGAATCTGGAGATGTTCATATCAAAGCCCCCTCTGGGGTGAGAACGGATTCAAAATTGCTGTTCGACGAGTTGAGAGCCGCCGGCAGATCATGAGATTTCGGAATGTCGGCCTTCTGCCCTCGGGCAGAAGGCGAAGTCTTATTGAGCGGTCGCAACCTTCTCTGCCAACTGCGGTGCGACGACGGCACCGGGACGGATGCGCTGCAGCCCGTTGACGACGATCATTTCGCCGGCTTTCAGGCCGTTCTCGATCACTCGCTGGCCGTCAACCAGCGACCCGAGCTGAACCTGCCGGTAATTGACCTTGTTCTCGCCATCCACGACGAAGACAAACTTCTTGTCCTGGTCGGTGCCAACTACGCGGTCGTCAATGACGATCTTGTTCTCGGCCTTCGGCTGACCCATACGGACCCGCACGAACTGACCAGGGATGAGACGACCGCCCGGATTGTCGAAGACTGCGCGAACGCTGACGGTGCCGCTCGCCGCATCGACCTCATTGTCGATCAGCTGCAACTTGCCCTTGATCGGCGTGCCACTATCGCTTGCCGTACCGATCTGAACCGGGATCTGCTCGATCGGCGGAACGGCACCACCGTTTGCCGGCAGTTCGGCCAGCGCCTGGGTCACGGTCTGCTCGTTGGCGCTGAAGCTCGCATAGATCGGATCGACCGATACGAGCGTTGTCAGTGCCGGCGACGAGGAGCCGGCGGCCACGAGGTTGCCGACGGTGACGGCAATCTTGCCGACGCGACCGGCGATCGGAGCACGGACCTGCGTATAGTCTAGGTTCAGCTGTGCGGTCTGCAGGGCTGCTTGCGCTGCCTTCAGATTGGCCTCTGCCTCG
Source organism: Rhizobium sp. BR 314 (assembly GCF_047445805.1). NCBI lineage: Bacteria > Pseudomonadati > Pseudomonadota > Alphaproteobacteria > Hyphomicrobiales > Rhizobiaceae > Rhizobium > Rhizobium sp. BR 314. The sequence goes on from NZ_JARWLA010000001.1 coordinate 291,002, forward strand.
GCATAATTGCTGGTGCGCGTATCCATATCGCTCTGCGAGATCGTCTTGTTGTCGAAGAGCTTCTGGCCACGGCCCACCTCGACCTTGGTCAGATCGAGCTTCGCCTTGGCGGCGGATACCTGCGCCTGTGCCTGTGCGACCGTCGCCTCATAGGGTGCAGGGTCGATCGTCACAAGCAGGTCACCCTGCTTGACCAGGGCTCCCTCGCGGAAATGCACGGACTGGATCGCGCCGGCGACGCGCGACCGAACTTCGACGCGGTCGATGGCTTCAAGCCGGCCGGAAAACTCTTGCCAGGAGGTGATGTCGCGCGGCTCCACGGCAGCGACGGTGACCGGAATGGCCGGCATTGCCGCCGGGCCGGATGCCTCGGTTGCTTGAGCGCCGCGCGGCAGCTCCAGATAGAAAGCCGCACCTGAAATGGCCGCAGCAACACCCATGCCGGCGCCCCACAGGGCCCAGCGCTTACCGTTGGACTTCATGTTCGTCTCTCCTTTGATCCCCTCTTGGGATTGGGGACCGAAAATTCTTATCGTCTCGATGCGGTCAGGCGCACGAGCCGCCGTGTGTCGCCACGGAGATCACGTCGGTCTTACCGTCGACATCCCGTCCAAATCCGCGACTTTCCTCGCGACCGAGATGCTGATTGTCGATTAAGCCTGCACGTCTTCGACAAAGCTCTTGAAGCAACAGCACACATCCTGCCGCCATGAAGGCCTGTCTTTCGACTGCCCGCCGTAGAGAGTGGGCCAGCCTGTCCCGGCGGGAAGGACTTGCTGGCGAACACGGACGCCAGCCGCTTTCAGCCGGCTGCCGTATTCCATGCTCTCGTCGCGGAGCGGGTCGTCCTCGGCCGTGAGCACCAATGCCGGCGCGAGGCCCGAAAGCCGCGAACAGTATCGAGGCGCCGCGTAGGGATGACAGACACCGCCCAGGAAACCCAGGTAACGATTCCAGCCCTCCGTCCAGCGCTCGCGCATGCCGCTTTCCTCCGCTTGGAGGAAAGATTTCGATCCCATGAAAGGATCAAGTAAAGGCGATATCAATACCTGCCCGTCCAACGAGCCGGGTATCTGATCGCGCGCCTTTAAAGCGACACCCGCTGCTACATTGCCACCCGATTCCTCACCGGCGACAAAAAGCAGCGACTTTTTCGCTCCACCTAGCGCAAGCATGTTCCGCTTGTTGCTGAGGTAGGCAAAAATCCCGTAGGCGCATTCAAGCACCTTCGGAAAAGCATTATGATTGCAGCTGGTATAATCCGCCGCAACAACGATAGCGCCGGCCTCAGCGAGGCTCAAAGCCACCGGTCGATCGATCGCGTGATCGGTATCCAGAAAAGCGCCGCCGTGCAGATAAAGCACGAGAGGTGCCGCCTTCTTCAAACCTTCACCGTTGTAGATCCGAGCTGCCACCGGCCCCGTAGGCACGTTTTCCAGCACAACATCTTTCCACGGCGCACTCATCGAACCAAATCCTATCTGTTCGGATGAACATGATTAAACCAAGCCGGCCCTCTAGCACGCTTTGCAATCATATTCTCGATAATGCGGTCTTGAGCGCCCCGTGCCGCATTGCAACAATCATGGAAACAACATATCGTTATTCCGTTCTGAGAATAAGTAGCCTATATTCGATCAGACTATTCACAATTACAAACAATCGACCTCTTCATTTTGTGGTCGAGGGACATCATGGAATGGACCAATTATCAGCAATGCGGGCATTCGCGCGCGTGGTGGAGACGGGCAACTTCACCCGTGCAGCCGCCGCCCTTTCCATGCCAAAGGCAACGGTGACGACGCTCATCCAGTCGCTCGAAGCCCATCTTCACGCGAAGCTCCTGAACCGCACGACGCGGCGCGTCATGGTGACCACCGACGGCGCACTCTATTATGAGCGCGCCATTCAGATCCTCTCCGAAATCGAGGAACTGGACGGCAGCATCAGCAATTCGCAAAGCCTGCCGAGCGGTCGCCTGCGCGTCGAAATGGCTGGCGCCTTCGCCGAGCGGATCGTCATGCCGGCCCTCTGCGACTTCCACCAGCGCTATCCCGATATCCATATCGACCTCGGCGTCGGCGACCGGCTGGTCGATTATCTGGCCGAGAATGTCGATTGTGCACTCCGCGCCGGCATGCCGAGCGACCAGTCGCTGATCGCCCGCCGCGTTGGCGAAATGCATGTCGTCACCTGTGCCTCGCCGCTTTACATAGAAAAGCACGGCATCCCGGAACGGCCGGAAGATCTGGAAACCCGGCATCATGCGGTCAGCTACTTTCGCGCACAAACCGGCCGTACGGTTCCTTTCCTGTTCGAACGCGGCAACGAATCCCTGGAGATCAGCCCGCGCTACATTCTCTCGGTGAATGACGGTCGCAGCTACATCCAGGCGGCTTTGACCGGTCTCGGTATTGCGCAGGTTCCAAGCTTCATGGCGCGAGATGCGCTTGCCAAGGGTGACCTCGTGCCCATCCTCGCTGGCTGGACCCGACCCGTCATACCCATGCACATCGTCTATCCGCCCAACCGACATCTCAGCAACAAGGTGCGCGTTTTCGTTGACTGGCTGGCCAAATTGCTGGTGACCGCGCGGGTCGGAGAAGCCTGAACCAAAAAATCTGCCTTCTCCCCCTGCGCGGGGGAGAAGGATCGGCATCCTCCGGCATTCTTCAATTCCAGGAGGCGCCTGCAGGCTGGCGGACCGTCGAGTTCAGCCGGTTCCAGACATTGTCGATCGCAATGGCAACGATGAGAGCCGAGAGCGCCTTTTCATCGTAGTGCCTGATAGCTTCGTTCCAGATCTCGTCGGTGACGGCGTCGGGCCGGTCTGCAAGCCGCGTGACGGCCTCGCCGAGCGCGAGGGCCGCACGCTCAGCATCCGAGAAGTATGGCATTTCACGCCAGGCGGAGACGCCGACGATACGCTCCATCGTCTCGCCTGCCTTCTGTAGCTTGCGAAAGCCCATATCGGTGCAGACGCTGCAGCCGTTGATCTGGCTGACGCGCAGATGCACAAGGTCCATGGTGTTTTCAGACAGGCCACGATCCTTGATCGAATTGCTGACGGCCAGAAGCGCCTGCAGCGTTTCGGGCAGGACGAGGACGGGGTTCTTCATACGAGCTTGCATATTTGTTTCCTCTGTTGTGCGAGCGCTGTTGCCGCTCTCGTTCAGACGATGCACTTTCCTGCCGATCCGTTGTCACACCGGCCGGATGTCGTTCGTCATAGGTCTGACGGAACACGATGAGGGAATGTGACCGATGGACGAAAAAAAGTGGCAGGCGGAGAAATTCGAGGCGAACCGGCCGCATCTGCGCGCCGTTGCCTATCGCATGCTCGGCTCGCGCACGGAGGCGGAGGACGCCGTGCAGGAAACATGGCTGCGCCTGGTCAGAAGCGACACGTCACATGTCGAAAATCTCAGCGGTTGGCTGACGACGGTCACGGCACGCATCTGCCTCGATTTGCTGCGCACCCGCAAATCCCGTCGCGAAGAACCGCTGACCATCCATGTTCCAGAGCCAATGGTGGTGCATGAGGCCGGAAACGGCACCGATCCGGAACAGGATGCCCTGCTGGCCGATTCCGTCGGTCTCGCCCTCCTGGTGGTGCTGGAAAAACTCAATCCCGCCGAACGGCTCGCCTTTGTTCTACACGATATGTTCGACGTCTCTTTCGACGACATCGCCCCGATTCTGGGACGCACCACGGTCGCAACCCGCCAGCTTGCGAGCCGTGCCCGCCGGCGCGTGCAGGATACGCCATCGACGACGGAGGCCGATCTCACCCGGCAGCGCCACGTGGTCGACGCCTTTCTGACAGCCTCCCGTGTCGGCGACCTGCAGGCGCTACTGGCCGTACTCGATCCCGAAGCGCTCTTCTGTCCCGACGCAGTTGCAGCTCAAATGGGGTCTGTCGGCGAACTTCAGGGGCGCTCTGCCATTGCCGCGACCTTCAATGGCCGCGCGCAGGCAGCGCGAGCAGCCGTTATCGATGGCGCTGTAGGCGCCGTCGTGATCATTGGTGGACAATTGCGCATCGCGCTCCGCTTCACCCTCAATGAGGACAATCTGGTCACGGCTGTCGATGCGATGGCTGATCCGGAACGACTGCGCGCGCTCGACATCGTGCTAATCGAGCCATGAGCACGTTATCGCATCTGCGTCGGGCTCGTTCCCGTCAGCCGACGAAACATGGCGATAAAGGCGGAAGCATTGCTGTAGCCCAGCCGCGACGCGATCCGCTGCACCGGCTCGCCGGCTTCGATCAGCGACAACGCCGCGACCAGCTTCAAACGTTGGCGCCATTCGTTGAAGGAAAGGCCGAGATCGTCCTGGCATCGGCGCGACAGAGTGCGCTCGGTGGTGCCCACCCTGCGCGCCCATTCGCTGAGCGAGTGCCGGTCGCCGGGATCGGCCTGCAGGGCTGCGAGCACCGGGCCGAGCAGAGCATCGTCGGACAGCGGAAGATAGCTTTCGCAGCGCGGCGCGAGGCGAATCTGGTCTACCAGCACCTGCGCAAGCCTCAGATCCTCAGCCGTTTCGGGCATGGTGACGTCGCGCGCCGCAAAATCCGCCAGGATCGCCTTCAGCAATGGACTGATGCTGAGCGTGGACGTCTGGGCCGGGAGATTTGCGCAAAGAGCGCGCTCAACGTAGACGGTCGCATAGCGCAGATCGTGCTGCATCCCGACGCCGTGCATCGTCTCGGGTGGCAACCAGATGGCATAGTGCGGCGGCGACAGATAGCGCACGCCCTCGATATCGAACTCCGCAACGCCGGTTATGGCGTAGTTGAGCTCTCCCCAGGGCTGGCTCTTCTTGGGAATGATGGTGCCGCCCTTGTAGTTCTCGGTTCGAAAAGAAACCGGATTTGGTGGATCGCCCTGAATGCGCGGGAGCCGATTTCTCATGTCCTCATCTCGCTACCGTTGTCCGATCTTCGCTATATACCATAATTCAGACAGGCAGTAGAAGATCATCACGCCGGCATAGCGTGTCCGCCCTCTTCATACCCATTGAAGTTAGAACGACATCGAGAGACCAATCCCATGAGCAATCAGCCGAACTCCTCCGCATCCATCGTGAGCGCCGCCGGCCTGGCGCCGCTGCTGACCGTGTTGATCTGGTCCGGCAATACTGTGGTCACCAAGGCGTCGGCGGGCGTCATTTCACCCGGCTCCATCTCGTTCTATCGCTGGCTGCTTGCCTTCGTCGTGCTCCTGCCTTTCGTCGGCCGCGCGGCCTGGCGCAATAGAGCCGCGTTGCGCGACCATTGGCTGAAACTCGCCACGCTCGGCGCCCTCGGTATGGTGATCTACCAGAGCCTCGCCTACGAGGCGGCGAAAACGACCTCGGCAGTCAATATGGGCGTGATGGTCGCCCTTATGCCGCTGCTGTCGACCGTGCTTGCTGGCCTCTTGGCGGGTGAAAGGCTTACGGTGGCAAGCCTCGCGGGTGGCGGCATTTCTTTGATCGGGCTCGTCTATCTGACATCCCGCGGCGATCCGATGATCCTGATCAACGGCGGCTTTCACGTCGGCGACGGCCTGATGATCATCGCCGTTCTCTCAAATGCGCTCTATGGTGTCATGCTGAGGCGTTGGGCAATGCCGCTTTCGATGTGGCAACAGCTCTTCTGGCAGATCGCCTTCTCGACTGTGCTGCTGATCCCTGTCTTCCTGATGGGCGATATCTCGCCGGTGACGGCGGCAAACCTGCCGCTCATTCTCTATGCCGCGATACCGACCTCTCTTATCGCTCCATTGTGCTGGATGATCGGCATTCACAAACTCGGAGCCGGCCGTGCCTCGCTGTTGATCAATCTCCTGCCGATCGTCGTTGCGGCCTTGGCCTGGGCACTCCTTGGTGAGGAACTGCATTCCTATCATGGCATCGGCGGCGCCTTGGCCCTCATCGGCGTTGGCCTAGGGCTACGGAAGGCTCCGGCGAAGGCGGATGCGGCCGATGAAACAAGCTGGGAAACGGAGGAAGCCTGATCGCAGTTGCGATGCCCCTTTCCTTTCGCACGCCCTTCGTTCTACCATGAACGAGTCCCCAGAAGCGGAGAGGAAGCAAGCGTGCGCATAGCCCTGGAACCGGTGTCCTCCAGAACGACGATCCAGGAGAGCGTCTATCAACAGCTGAGAAATGCGCTCATGGCCGGCAATTTCGACCCCGGGCAAACTCTGACAATCGCCTCGCTTGCTGAAACCTTCGGAACCAGCAACATGCCGGTTCGCGAGGCCCTGCGTCGGCTTGCGGCAGAAAATGCCCTCGAAGTCGCCGCCAATGGTTCGGCCCGTATCCCGATCGTGACGCTCGCGCGGCTAGACGATCTTTGCCGTGCTCGTATCGCAGTGGAGGGCCTTGCCGCCGAACTTGGCTTGCCGAATCTCACCCCGACGGACATCGCAACGCTCGAACGCATCGCCGGCGAACAACATGTCATCGGTCTCGGCGCCAATGTCTACGACCTGATGGCCAAGAACCAGCAGTTCCACTTCACCATCTACAGCGCCTCCGGCTCCGAGGTCTTACTGCAACTGATCGAGACCCTGTGGCTGCGCTTCGGCCCTTATATGCGCATGCTCTCCGCTTCGGTCGAACCCCTGATGCGCAGCGGCCAGCTAGACCCTGCCGGCGAGCACGTTGCGATCGTCAAGGCGCTGAAGGCCGGTGATTTCGCCGCTGCCCGGGATGGCGTCGTCGCCGATATCAGACGTACCCATGAAATCCTGCAGGATTACTGCCCGGCCACTCAGGACGAACAGCGCAAGGGCTCCGGCTCAGCCCGCCGCTAAGCTTCCGAAATGAGTTTAAGGAATTTGGTTGAACCTTAAAGTATTTTGTGATCAAATGATCAAACTAGAGGTTCCAGTCCCAACATTCAGAGCGAGATCCCCATGAGTTCCGCCGCTTCCGCATCGCAATTCGCCGGCCATAACAGCTTCCCGGTCGACGAGGTCCGCGCCATGTTCCCGGCCATTCAGAAGGCCGGCGACTTCGTCTTTCTCGACAATGCGGGCGGCGCACAGGTGCCTCAGGCGGTGGTCGACGCGGTTGCCAACCATCTCATCGATTTCAACGTCCAACGCATGGCGAAATACCAGCACAGCCAGGGCGTCGACCGCAATCTGGATGAGGCGCGCGAAAGCGTCGCCATGCTGGTTAACGCCTATCGCCCGGAAGAAATCTCCTTCGGCCAGAACGCCACCTCCTTCATCCGCCTTGTGAGCCTCGGCATCGCCAAGCTGCTCGGCGAGCGCGACGAAATCGTCGTCACCGACATGGATCACGACGCCAACATCGCCACTTGGATGGCGCTGGAAGCCGATGGCGCCAAGATCGTATGGTGGCGCATGCGCGAGGACGGCACGCTGCATGTGGAAGATCTGAAGCCGCTGCTCAACGACAAGACCCGCCTCGTCGCCTGCACGGTCACCGCGCATTCCATCGGCACGATCGTCGATGTCGCGGCCGTCTGCAAACTCGCAGCCGCCGCCGGCGCCGAAACCTTTCTCGATTGCGTCCACTACGGCCCGCATGGCCTGATCGACGTGCAGGCCTGGGGCTGCGACTATCTCGTCTGCTCTGGCTACAAGAACTTTTCGCCGCACATGGGCTTCCTCTGGGGCCGTTACGATGCGCTGGTCAAGCTTCCCACCTTCAAGGAAGATTTTATTCCGGACGTCCCGCCCTACAAGATCGAGGTCGGCACCTTCACCTATGAAAACGTCGCCGGCATGAATGCGGCTGTCAAATATCTCGAAGCCCTCGGCCGCCGATTCCTGTCGAGCGGCGAGCATAGCCGCCGCCAAGCACTCACTGCCGCCATGGGCGCGATCCGCCAGTACGAGCTGATGCTTTCGCGCGAAATGATTGCCGTCCTCAAGCGCCACGGCGCCACCATCTACGGCATCTCCGACGAAAGCCGGCTGGAACAGCGCGTTCCCACAATCTGCTTCAACATACCGGGCATCACACCGCAGGAATTTGCTGATGAGATGGGCAAGGAGCGTATCGGCCTGCGCGATGGTCACATGTTCGCACCGCGCCTGATGAAACGCCTGGGCCTTTCGATGGAAACGGGCGCCATCCGCGTGTCGCTCGTGCATTACAACAAGGTCGAAGAGATCGCCCGCTTCGATGCGGTCCTGACCAAGATCATGGCACGGCGCAAATAAGCCGCCGTGTCCGTGAGCGGTGGCGGCGCCCGAACAACCCCGCCACCGCAATGCCTGCGCGCCGCCGACCCGATCGGTAGCGCGTCGAAAGCAACCTGAGGTTCGAAACAGAATGTCGCTTCGCAGCTAGGTCGTTTCGGTCTATCCCTCGTCGGGTGGACCGCTGAAGTGGGAGGAAAAGGATGAGCGATTTCCGCGGGAACTGTATCGATCATAGGCTGCTTATCGGCACCTTTGCCGCGATTCCGCATCCGGTAGCCGTCGAAGTAACGGCAGCCTCCGGCGTCGATTTCCTCTGCATCGACTGGGAGCACTCTCAGATCAGCCGCGAGCGCATCGAGGATTTGATCCGGGCCACCGACATCCATCGCGTTCCCGCCATGGTTCGTGTGCCGGGACATGCGGCGGAAGATATCGCCGCCGTATTGGATGCCGGGGCCGCGGGCGTTCTCGTCCCACGCGTTTCGACGGCGGAGCAGGCGCGCGCCGTCGTCAAAGCCATGCGTTACCCCCCTCTCGGCGCCCGCGGCGTTGGCCCGGGCAGGGCCGCAGCCTACGGCTACCGCATTCCGGATTACCTCGCCAAGGCCAATGCCGAGCTCGTGCTTGCCATTCAGGTGGAGACTGCCGAAGGGCTTGCGAACATTGCTGAAATCGCCGCCGTAGATGGTGTCGATCTTATTTTCATCGGCCCCGGCGATCTCTCGGTCTCCATCAACGCGATGGGACCAACCGGCAAGGACAAGCTTGACGCCGCCATTCGCACCATTACCAAAGCAGCCCTCACAGCGGGTCGCACGGTCGGTATTTTCCGTCCGTCGCCGGATGATGTCGCGGCATGGTCGGAAGCGGGCATAAGCTTCTTCATACTCGCAAGCGACACGATGTTTCTCGGCGCCAGCATGGCCGCCGGCGTCATCGATGCAAAGAAGTCGAGCGGCAGTTTGGAGGTGAAGGAAAAATGATTTGTTCCAAAGCCTTACCTCTTGCTGGCGCCATTGTCGATTCGGACGGGAATGCAGACTTTTTAAGCTTAAACTTTACCCTTGAAATGCATTGGGTTTTGGATAACCATTCGAAGTCGAATGGCAGTCCAGGCGTGAATTTCAGCACTCGTTTCGTCTCTTCAACATCGGATTCCCAGGGGAAATTTCTTGTCTCTTCTGCCGCAGCCTAACCTGCCGAACGCGATCACGGGCCACGATGCCCTCGAAGGCATTCGTGCCCAGATTCGTGACATGCGCACCGACAACATTGCCGTGCTCGCCAAGCGCGCCCGCGAACTCGGCGGTGTCATTCCGCTCTGGTTCGGCGAAGGCGATGTGGTGACCCCGGAATTCATCCGCGACGCCGCGAAGAAAACGCTCGATGACGGCGCAACCTTCTATGTCCCGAACATGCGCGGTCTGGCGACGCTGAACGAGGCTCTTTCGGATTATCAGACGCATTGGCACGGCCGCCCCATCCCGATCGAGCGCACCACGGTCGCCCCCGGCGGCATGCAGGCCCTCTACATGGCGCTCGAATTGCTCGTCGATGTTGGCACCAATGTCGTCTACGTCGCGCCGCAATGGCCGAACATCCACAACGCCATCCACCTGATCGGCGGCGAGCCGCGTCCTGTCTCTCTCGACTTCGATACCGACTGGCGCCTCGATCTCGACAAGCTCTTTGCACGCTGCGATGCGCGCACGCGTGCCATCTTCCTCTCGACCCCCTCCAACCCCACGGGCTGGACGGCGTCTCGCGAGGAGATGCAGGCGCTGCTCGATTTCAGCCGCCGCACCGGCATCTGGATCATCTCCGACGAGGTCTATGCCCGCCTCTACTTCGATGGCGAAATCGCGCCCTCGATCCTGCAGGTGGCCGAGGATGGCGATCGCGTGATCGCGATCAACAGCTTCTCGAAGGCCTGGGCGATGACGGGTTGGCGCGTCGGCTGGCTGACGCACCCATCGGCCGTCGCAGATCAGCTCGGCGCGATGACGCAGTATATCAACAGCGGCACTTCGGCCATGGTTCAGGCAGGAGCCGCCGCCGCTCTGCGCGAAGGCGAGCCGCTGGTTTCGGAAATCCGCGGCCGGATCAAGGCCGGCCTCGATCTGGCCTATGAAAAGCTGCCGAAAATACCGGGCATGATCCTGCCGGAAAAGCCGCGCGGCGGCATGTATGCCTTCTTCGCGCTGCAGGGGGAACCCGATGCGACCGCCTTGTGCGAGCGCATTCTTGAGACGGCCCGCGTCGGTCTGGCGCCCGGATACCATTTTGGAGAGTCGTCCCGTGCCTTCCTGCGCATGTGCACCTTCCGCGAAACCGAACAGATGCGCCTCGCCCTCGACCGCATGGTCGATGCGATGACGTGAGACGACCGCCCGCTTGGGCGGACGGGGACTACCGCGGGTGAGAGGAAAGCCCGCAGCCATAACCAGAGGGAGACCAAGAAAATGCATATAACTCGTCGCAGTCTACTGGTCCTTGCGACCGCCGTCGGCCTGGCCGGTGGAAGCCACTTCGCCTACGCGGCCGATGTCCTGAACGTCGGTTCCTATCCGAACAACCCGCCCTTCGAATACAAGACCGCCAATGGCGGCTTCGAAGGCTTTGAAGTGGATGTCGTCAACGAAGCCGCCAAGCGCGCCGGCATGTCGACCAACATTGCCGACTACGGATTCCAGGCCCTATTTGCGGCAACCAGTTCCAAGCGCATCGATGTGGCGATTTCGTCGATCACCATCACGCAGGAGCGCTTGAAGTCGCAATCCTTCACACAGCCCTACTACGATTCCGACATGGGCGTCGCCGCCAAGGAAGGCAGCTCGATCAAGGCGCTCGCCGATCTCAAGGGCGCGGTCGTCGGCGTACTTTCCGGCTCGACCGGCGAGAAATGGGTCAACGACAACAAGGCCGCCCAGGGCTTTGCCGACGTCAAGGGCTACAACTCGCAGCAGGACATGTTCCTCGATCTCGGCGCAGGCCGCATCGACGCCGTTGTCAGCGACATCCCGGGCATGCAGTACCTCTTCGTCAAGACCAAGGGCTTCGCCATCAAGGATCGCATCAAGACCGGCGAACAGTACGGCCTGATGATGACCAAGGATTCGCCGCTCCTCGCCAAGATCAACGATGCCATTACCGCGATGAAGAAAGATGGCTCGCTGGACAAGATCCATGAGAAGTGGTTCGGCGGCAAGGCACCGGCTGGCTCCTCCACCGTCACCGAATTGCCTATCCCTAAGGCGTGATCAAAAGATCATCACCGAAATAGGCTACGCCGGTCGTATCGACCGGCGTAGATACCAGAGCAATTCCAGCAAAAGTGCGAGGCGGTTTTGCGTCAGGAATTGCATAAAAACAAAGAGATAGAGCATTTCTGCGACTCTGTTGAATGCAGAAATGCTCCAAGAAATCTTGTCTTCGTCTTGCACACGGGAGTGCCAATGTCTTTCGTCGATACCTTCTTCAATTCCGACGTCATGATTTCGGCCTTCCCGCAGTTGCTGCGCGGCCTCTGGATGACCATCGCGCTCGGCGCGGTCAGCATTCTGATCGGCGTGACAGGCGGCCTCATCGTCAGCCTGATCCGCCTTTATGCGCCGAAGCCGATCCAGCTGCTGATGATCGCCTATATCGACATCATGCGCGCCATGCCGATGCTGGTCGTGCTGATCCTGATCTATTATGCACTGCCCTTCGTCGGCATCAGCTTCTCGGCCTGGTGGTCTGCAATCATCGGCTTTTCCATCGTACTTGCGGCCTATTCGGCCGAGGTCTTCCGCTCGGGCATCGAAAGCGTGCCGCGCGGCCAATTCGAAGCTGCCGCCGCTCTCGGCATCCCCTTCCTGATCACGCTCTACAAGGTCGTACTACCGCAGGCTGTCCGCATCGTCATTCCGCCGACCACGAGCAATTGCGTCTCCATGTTCAAGGATACCTCGCTCGCCTCGACGGTCGCACTGCCGGAACTCCTGAAGGAAGGGCAGAACGCGCAAGGCTTCTACGCCAATCCCTCGCCGCTCATCATGGCAGCGATGATCTACGTTATCCTGCTCTGGCCGATGGTTCGCCTAGTGAGCGTGCTCGAAAAGAAGTTCAAGAGCGAGCGCGCCCGCTAAGGCATCCCCAGGAAAAGTGCATAGCAGTTTGGCGCGGAATTATCGGAGATAACAGAGGGGAGCGGCCTGGCGTTTCAGAGAAACGCTGGGCCGCTGAAACCCTGGAGCAACTCGCGGAAAAGTGCGAAGCGGTTTTCCGTCCAGAATTGGCGTAAAGCAACGAGATAGAGCCTTTTCGCGTTTCGAAGAAAAGCGGAAAGGCTCTAGTCAATCGAAATCGCTGCCGGACAGATGATTGCTGACCGACGACTTCACCGCGCCGATATCCTGCCAGAGCTCGGTAACGATTGCAGGATCGACATCCGCCATCATATCGCGCAGCCAACCCTCGTGCGCGGCCGCCATGGCGCCGAACAGCGCCACGCCCTTTTCCGTAAGCTTGGCAACCGTCACGCGGCGATCGCCATCAGGCGTCACGCGCAGCACGAGCCCGTCCGTCTCCAACCGTTCGACCAGTCCCGTGACATTGCCGTTGGTGACCATGGTTCGCTTGGAAAGCTCGCCGAGGCGCAGACCATCGCGCTCGCGATAGAGCTGCGCCATCAAGTCGAACTGCGGCAGGGTCGCCCCGAATTCGTTGCGTAGCCGGCGGCGGATTTCCTGCGAGACCAGCTTCGTGGTCGACAGCATCCGCAACCAGAGCCGCAGCTCCAGCTTTTTGCCTTCCTGTGCGCCCTGAACGATGATCTCCAGGTCAACGGTTGCACTCTCGGACTCTGTCATGACGTTGCCTCGGTCTATCGTTCCGCATCACTCAGATAAGCGATCTAGGGAACGATATTTGAAATGTCAAAGGTTTGGCCGTCAAGTCGGATTGGGCTTACTTGGCAAGCATTTTCCCCAACATGAAGCCGGAACCCGCACCCGTCCCCGCGCCGGGCCATGTCGAAGCCCCGCACATGAACAGAGATCCCACTGGCGTCTTGTAGCGCGAATAGCCTGCAACGGGACGGAACAGGAAGTTCTGGTCGAGATGGTGGCTGCCGGAGAGATTGTCGCCGCCGACGAGATTCGGGTTTTCGCGTTCAAGATCGACCGGAGAGAAAACCGACCGTCCCAGTATTTTGGAACGCAAGCCGGGTGCGTAACGCTCGGCAATGTCGAGGACTCGCTCCGCATAAGCATCCTTGATCTCATCCCAGCTTGCGCCGCTGATTTGACCGGCTGCATCGCCGCTGAACTCTGCCGGCAACACACGCACCTGTATCCAGAGCGTGTGCTGACCGAAAGGCGCGCGCGAGGGATCGATCGCCGTGGGCTGTCCGATCACCAAGGCCGGCTCGACGGGCAACAGCCCGCCCATCGCCTCGGCATAGACGCGGGACATCATCTCAAGATCAGGCGCGATATGGACATAAGCGAAGTTCTGCAGCGGCTTGCCCGCCGTCCAATCCGGAAGACCCGACAACGCCAGATGGATCATCATCGTGCCGGGGCCGGCGCGGAAGTGGGAAACCTTCCTATCGAACTCCTGCCGCGACTGATCACGGTCCAAAAGCTTGCCGGACAGGATCTGGGGATGGACATTGGCGATAACGGCGCGTTTTGCCTCGTAGCGACGCCCATCGGCCAGAACGACGCCCGTCGCCTTGCCGCCCGCCGTGACGATCTTGTCTACGCGCGTGCCGAGCATGAGCTCGCCGCCCTTGCTCTTCAACACCGCAGCCATGGCCCTGATGATCGTATCGGCCCCGCCCTTGCCGATCACCATGCCAAATGCCTGATTGGCCATGGATTCGAGATAGGGAAATAGCGCACCGCCTGCTACATCGGGCGCAAAATCGAGATGCAATCCCCAGGCCGCCATCATCGTCTTCAGCTTGGCGTTCTGAAAACGCGCATCGAGAAAATCGCGCGGCGATGCAAACAGCATGCGTGCCGTGTCGTAGACCCAGCCGGTGCCTTTCTGCCGCCAGGCCTTCCAGATCACCTTGGCGGCCGCCATGGATGGCATCGGCGATCCGAGGAGACCGAAAATATGCGGAGCGTCAGCGCCGAACTCGGACAACATGTGGCGCCATGCGGCGGCATCCTGAGGCGAAATGTCGGCGATGGCACCCGTTGTCTTTTCCAGATCGGTGCTGACGCCAAGATAGGTGCCATCGCGAAAGACGCTGGCAAAACAATCGGCAGCAGGTACGAAGTCCAAGCCTTCGGCCAACAACTCATTCTTGTATTGCGCAAAGAAGCCGGAGCCGGCGAACATGGAGAGGTTCATCGCGCAGAGATCGTGCCGGAAACCCGGCAGCGTCACCTCTCGGGTTTTGACAGCGCCACCCGGTTCGGCATTGCCTTCGATGACGGCGACTTTCCAGCCTTTCGCCGCCAGATGCACCGCCGCCGCCAGGCCATTGTGGCCCGCCCCCACTATGATCGCATCATAGCTCATCGTCTGCCCCTCATTCGTCGGTGATTATTATTGTCACATGCATACATCTTGAGCTTTAAGCTTCAAGTATTTATTCACGGGAATTTTGTAATCATCCACAACTATTGAGAGCATTCAGCAAAGTGATAGTTATGATACCCTTTTATTTTCAGCACTTTAATGAGCCGGCGGCGATACTCGCAAACGTGTCAAAATTGGACGTCTCCGCCATGCCGGAATGCTTGCAATATCATATATTGTGACATAGGCTTCCCTCATTCCGCCGCCGCGCGGGCCTGGTGCTGAGAGGAAAGGCACCCCGCGTCTGGCGAAAATGGCTTCACGCTAGATCCCGTTTGAAGACCCGCGAAGCGGTTCTCCGTACGGGATCCTGCGACAACAAAGGGAACGCTATCATGACTGCCAATACACTCGCCAGCCTGGCCACCGCCCTGATTTCAGGCTCCGTCAAAGTCGTCGACCTCACCGCACCGCTCGGCCCGGATACTCCGGTGCTTTACCTGCCGCCGCAGTTCGGCAAGAACACGCCGAACGTCAAGGTCCACACGATCTCCGAATACAACCAGGACGGTCCTTTCTGGGCCTGGAACTGGCTGGAACTGGGCGAGCATACCGGCACGCATTTCGATGCACCCTGCCACTGGATCACCGGCAAGGACAATCCGAACAACACCACGGATACCATCCCGCCGCAGAATTTCGTCGCTCCCGTCAACGTCATCGACCGTTCGAAGGAAGCCGCAGCCAATCCCGACTACCTGCTAACGGTAGACAGCATCAAAGAATGGGAAGCACAGAACGGCGCGATCGAAGCCGGCAGCTGGGTGCTGCTGCGCACCGACTGGTACAAGCGCAACGGCTCCACCGAGACCTTCCTGAATGCCGACGAAAATGGCCCGCACTCCCCGGGTCCGACCGCCGAGGCGATCGAATATCTGCTGACCAAGGGCATCATCGGCTGGGGCCAGGAAACGATCGGCACCGACGCAGGCTCGGCCGGCGGCATGAACCCGCCCTTCCCGGCACACAATCTCATGCACAAGGCCAACCGCTATGGCCTCGCCAGCCTCTCCAATCTCGATCAGCTTCCCGCCAAGGGTGCCGTCCTGATCGCCGCTCCGCTGAAGTTCGTCAAGGGAACCGGCTCGCCGGTTCGTGCACTGGCGTTGATTGCATGATAGGCTGGAAAGGTTGGGGTCTAGGGGCAATTTAGGCTCCACCCTTTCCAACTATCTTGCCTATGAGGGGCAACGGCAATGGGCGATCTTGATTACATCATCGTCGGCAGTGGCATTAATGCGCTTGTCGCTGCGGCGATGCTTGGCAAAAAGGGCCACAAGGTGCTCGTCCTCGAGCGCAACGACCGCATTGGCGGTTGCCTGCGCACCGAGGAGATCACCGAGCCCGGCTTCATCCACGACGTCATGGCGACGACCATGGTGCTGTTCCTGACCTCGCCGGCCTATGGCGCCATCGGCAAGGATCTTGAGGCGCGGGGCCTGGAATTCGCCCATGCCGACCTCCCGACAGGGGTGCTGCGGCCCGACGGTTCGCATGTGATCTTTTCAAAGGACAGGCGGCGAAATATCGCCATCTTCGACGAATTGGCCCTCGGCGACGGGCAGACCTTCTCTCGCGAGATGGAATCGCTTGCCGCCGACGCTCCTTTCCTGTTTTCCCTACTCGGCGGCGCGCTGTGGTCGGGATCGGCGCTGATGACAGTTGGCAAGCAGAGCTGGAACCGTGGCATGCGCAAGCTTGCCGCCTGGTTTGGCGATGCCTTGACGCCGGCGCGCGGCTATCTCGAAGCCAATTACAGGTCCGAGGATATTCACGCCCTTTGGGCGCCCTGGGTGCTCCATTGCGGGCTCGGACCGGAAAGCGCCTATTCCGCCGAAATGCTGAAAGTGATCGGCTTTGCGCTGGAGCTCGGCGGCGCACCGATCGTCAAGGGCGGCGCCGTACAGCTGCTGACCGCTTTCGAACGGCTGATTACCGATCACGGCGGAGAAATCCGCCTCAATGCCGATGTTGCAGCCATCATCCCGGGCCCCAATCGCCGCGCCGATGGCGTGCGCCTTGCGAATGGCGAGACCTTACAAGCCAAGGCAGGAGTGATCTGCTCGGTCACGCCGAACCAGCTCTACGACAGGCTAATGGGCGATTGGCCTGACCCGATGCCGGGAGAGGTCAAATCCGGCGTTGCCAATTACCGTTACGGCAAGGGCGACATGCAGATCCACTATGCACTTTCGGAGCCGCCGCGCTGGAAGGCCGATGTCGAGCTCGGCAAGGTCGCGCTGCTGCACCTGACCCCTGGCCTCGATGGCGTCTCGCGCGCCGCCAACGAATGCGAGCGCGGGCTCCTGCCCGCCGAACCCACGGTCTGCGTCGGGCAGCCCGTGGCGCTCGACCCCAGTCGCGCCCCGGAAGGAAAATCGATCCTCTGGCTGCAGCTCCCCGAAGCGCCGCGCCATATCAAGGGCGATGCCGCCGGCGAAATCGCAGCCCCGGAAGATGGCCGCTGGACGGAAGAGGTGCGGGAACGTTATGCCGACCGCATCGAAGCGCTGCTAGCAGGCCATATCGAGAACTTCTCTAACATAAAGCTCGCACGCCGCGCCTACTCTCCAGGTGATCTGGAAGCGATGAACATGAACCTGGTCGGCGGCGACCCCTATGGCGGCTATTGCGGCCTCGACCAGTTTTTCATCTGGCGTCCATTCAAGTCATCTGTTAACCACCGCACCCACATATCAGGCCTGTACCACATCGGCGCTTCGGCACATCCCGGTCCAGGTCTCGGCGGAGGCTCTGGCTTCCTGCTCGCATCATCGCTGAAGTAACAGGTTTCCTAGGGAGCATCGTCGATGGAGGAACGGTTTTCAGGCACCGTTTTGAGGCGCAAGCAGGATGAGAACGCCAAACGCCCCACCATGGGCGAAATCGGCCTCAACCACTTCGCGCCGTACCTGATGAACCGGCTGATGGCCCGCTGGAATGCCAATCTTTCCGAAGAGCTGCGCGAATACGACATGACGACCGCCAAGATGCGAACGCTCGCCGTTCTGTGCGTCTCGGCCAGCCTCACCATCAACGAGCTTTCCGTTTTTGCCGTTACCGAACAGTCGACGATGAGCCGCACACTGGATTCGCTCGAACAGCAGGGCTACATCCGCCGCCAGCCGCGTGTCGAGGACATGCGCATCCGTGACGTCTCCATCACAGAGGAAGGTCGTGCCGCCTTCGAGAAGGTGTGGCCGACCATGTACGACCTGTTCCTGCAGATGTTCGACGGCGTCGACGAAGCCGAGTATCGCGGCTTCATCTCGACCCTGCACAAAGTTCTGCACAACATCCGTAAGCACGAGATCTAAGCGGGCCAAAAGGCCCGCTGGAGATCAGATCATCGCTTGTTGGGAATGAGCGCCGTCGCCAGTGCCGCGATGGCAGCAATGATGGCGAAAACGTAGAAATTCCACTCCGGACCAACATTCAGGCTGGCGATATATCCGCCCATAAGTGGCCCGGAAAGCGCGCCGATGCGCGAGAAGCTCAGCGCCCAGCCGGTGCCGGCCGCCCGCACGAAGGGCTGCAGGTAGGCAGCCAGATAGCCGGTGAGGATCAGCGATGCCGATACCGTGCCGAAACCGGCGATGGCGACGACCGTATAGTTAAGCCAGATAGATCCTTTGAAGGCGAGAAGCGCGATGCCGACCGCGCCGAGCAAATAGGACAGTGTGACGGTCAGCCGCACGCCGAAACGATCCGCCCATTGACCAAGCACGATACCGCCAATTGCCGAAGTGAAACTGAAAACGGCAAGGAACAGCAGGCTGTCACCAAGATCGTAGCCGCTCTTACGCATGATCTGCGGTAGCCATTGAGCCAGGCCGTAGACCAGAAGCAGCCCCATGAATAATGCAATCCAGAAGCACGCGGTGGCAAAGGCGTTTCTCCGCGAAAAAATCTCGCCCAGCACGACACGCCAGCCGAGGCTCGTTTCCCGTGGCTGAGTTCCCGCAGGAACCGAAACGCCAAGCCAGGCAGCCAGACGCTTCGCCTTCTCTCTTCGTCCTCGTGCCACCAGGAAGTCGAGCGACTCGGGCAGCAGCCATGCCATGACAGGCACGAACAGAACCGGCAGTGCGCCAACTACAACGACCGGCCGCCAGCCATGGTCCGGCAGCAGCCACCTGCCGACGAGCGCGGCTACGAACAAGCCAAGCGAATAACCGGAATACATGATGCCGTAATTGAGGTTCTTCTTCGCCGTCGGCGAATATTCAATGGTCAGTGCGGCAGCCAATGGGATGATGCCGCCAAGCCCAACACCGGCCGCGAAACGGCTGACGCCAAACCACATCGGCGTCGGAGACCAGGCGGTGACCGCCGTGCAGACGGCAAAAAGCGAGAGGCAGGCGAGAAACATCGGCTTGCGGCCATAAAGCTCGCTGAGCGTACCGACAACGATACCCCCGACGAGCATGCCGAAGACGGTGTAGCTGCCCATCGCTCCGAGCTGAAGCGGCGAGAGATGCCAGACATCGTCGGTGGAGAGCGCCGGCAGAATGGCGCCGAGGACGCCGACATCATATCCTTCCGCGAAGATCGCCAGCCAGCAAATGAGGACGACGACGAGGCTTTTGGCATACGAGATCTCTCCGCCGCGAGGACTTGTGAGGTCCTTCGCAACGCCATTTCGAAGACTGTCCATGCAATTGTTCCCTTTTGGAGAGTATCGGTCTTTGCCGATATTGTGTGCATCCCGAGGACGCACGGGGCGGGATACCCGCCCCGTTCAATTGGTCTGATCGTGTCAGAGCGTCTCTACGGTCTTCAGTGCGCCATCGAGAGCGCTACCCTTCTCGTCCAGCAGCGCCGCTTGCCGCAGCCGCTTCATCCACGCAGCGCCGTCCTCACGATCCCGTAGCATCGGCAGCGCCGACATGACGCGATCGAACTTCGACAGACCGCGCGCATGCGTATCCGAATACCCTTTGACGAGGCGGCGATTGCCAAGCACCTCAACTGCGAGATCGTAATTTGCCGTGAGCAGATTGGAAGCCGCGGTGAGCCATCCCTCGCGATGCTCGACCTCGCGAGAATGGCGCAGCGTACCGCGGCGGATGCGCCGCAGCCCAGAGACCATGTAGAGGCCGAGGAACCAGAACAGCGTACCAGTTTGAACGCGTCGGCCCTTGTTGACGAAGCGGTCAAGCCGGGCAAACAGGCGTGGACGGTTCTCGATCCACAGGCCCACGCCTTTCGGCATGGTGCCACAGACCTCATCCATGCGCGGATGCATGTATTCAGTCATGTAGACGAGCTGGTCGTCCTTGGCACCGACCTCCTTGCGCACCCGCTCAAAGCGCGAACCGCGCACTTTCAGATCGGCAACGCGAATGACATCGTCATAAGCCATGGCAACGGCGACATATTTTGCCGCCTGCACGGTGAAGGCGAAGTCCTTGGTTGCACCGTCCGCTTTACGGTCCAGCGCATGAAGGGTTGCGACGCGGCTTAGATATTCGTCAGCATAGGCCGGGTCCTGATAGTCGGTCAGCCGCTTGGCGCCGGCAAACAGCAGCGGGTGGGCCACTTCAGGAAACTCCGCTCGGATGCGATTGACCAGCCGGTCGAGTGCCGGGTGGCCGGCCGTCTCAGGCAGAGCGTCGAAATGCTTCGGCGGCGTTGCGGAAACAGCGTCGCGGGGCTTTTCCTTCACCCTTTCGAAGGCGGCATTGAACGCCTTTAGGCTGGGCTCGATACCCTTGCCGCCGGCACGAATCATCGCCTCGAAGGCCTGCTTTGCGAAAGGAAGCGCACCGGAACCGGCCAGAGCGCCAAACATGGATGCGGAAATCACACTGCCGTTCTTGACGGCGAGCGTCTCCATGTCAAAGGCGATGGTGCGTTTGGCGGCGAAATCCGTAGCGTCGACCACGACCTCCGGGTTGCCGATGCCATCGCCCGGCTTCTCCTTCTCGCCCACAGCAAAGGAGCGATGCGTCGAAGCAATCAGCACGGTCTTGTCCGGCGTGACCAGGCCGCGCAGCACGGAACGGCCGGCCTCCATCAGTTCGGCCGCCATGACGACGTCGACATCGCCGGGTGTCGGCATCAGCGAAAAGATCGGCGCGTGGCCATCGCGGGCCGGCAGCATCTCGATGTAGTAGATCGTCGCACCCGTTCGCTGCGCCACGCCGGGCACCGACGTCGTCTGCGCCATCCAGCCTTCGGCTTCGGCGAGGCCGACAATCCAGTCGGCCAGCACGCCGCCGCCCTGCCCGCCCATGGCGAGAATGGCAAGCGACAGCGGCTTGTCCGTGGAAAGTCTGCTAGTGCCGAGATCACTCATGCTCACATGCTCGTTCATATCGCCCTCTCAATCTGCGAAGACGATGCGGCCGGCGCGGCGGCGTGCCTGCAGCCAACCGATGACGCGGGACCGTAGGCGGGCAACAAAGCGATCCCAACTTGTCGGATTGTGAATGATATCGGCACGGTAGAAGGAGGGACAGAGCACCGCAGCCTCCGAAACCTCGCCGCAATTGCCGCAGCCGACGCAATTATTATCGATCGCCGCCACTGGATCGTCCTTCAGCGGATCGTCGGTATGCTTGACCGAGAGCGAGGGACAGCCGGACAGGCGGACGCAGGCGTGATCGCCTGTGCAGACGTCTTCGTCCACCCCGAAGCGCTCCTTGACCATGCGCCGGCCGTCCTTGACAGCCTTGGCGAATTGCGGCTTCACGCGGCGCTGCTTGTTAAGCATGCATTCCGAAGAAGCGACGATGATCTTCGGCCCTGGCTCCTTCGATGTCAGCGCCTCGCGCAACGTGTCGCGCATCTTGCCGACATCATAGGTGCGGTCGATTTGGCGCACCCAGGTGGCGCCGATGCCCTTAACGGCATTGACGATGGAATTGTTGGTCTTGCGGCGCGGATTGAGCGCGCGGGAAGACGGTATGTCCTGTCCCCCGGTCGCCGCCGAATAATAGTTGTCGACGACGAGGATGACACCGTCCTGCTTGTTGAAAACGGCATTGCCGACCGAGGTCGCCAAACCATTGTGCCAGAAGCCGCCGTCGCCCATGACCGAGATGGCGCGCTTGTCTGCCGCCACATTAAAAGCCGAGGCGGCGGCCGGCCCGAGCCCGTAACCCATGGTCGTGCTGCCCAGGTTGAAGGGCGGCAGGATCGAGAACAGGTGGCAGCCGATATCGCCGGAGATGTGATGCTGGCCGAGTTCGCCTTCGACCAACTTCATCGCCGCGAAGATAGGCCGCTCGGGACAGCCGATGCAGAAGCCTGGCGGACGCGGCGGCACGACCTCGGCCAGCGCCTTGATCTTCGGATCGTTGAGGATCGGCGTCGGGTCGGGCAGCGGCGGCTGATTGCCGAGCAGCACACGCTGGTGAACTTCCAGGAAGTTCTTGATGCCCTTCATCAATACGGGGGCGGTATATTCGCCGCCCATGGGCAGGACATCCTTACCCGCAATCTTGGTCTGGATGTCGCGGCGGCGCAGGATGGTGTTGAGGGACTGCTCGATATATTCGGGCGCCCCCTCCTCGACCATCAGCACCGCCTTCTTATTCGCACAGAACTCTGCGATCTGATCGTCGATCAGCGGATAGGCGACATTGAGGACATAGAGCGGCACGGCGGAATTGCCGTAAACGTCTGCAAGACCGAGCTGCTGCAGCGCGCGCATGACACCATTATAGGCGCCTCCAAGCAGAATAATGCCGACCTCACCCTCGGAGGGGCCGAAATATTCGTTGAGCTGCCGCTTCTTGATGAAATCGACGGCCGCAGGCCAGCGCTTCTCCAGCTTTTCTTTCTCGTGCAGGAAGGATGCCGGCGGCAGCACGATGCGGTTGACGTCACGGATCGGCTTTTCCAGCGCCTGCTTTAGCGTATAGGCCGGGCGTTTGTTGTCCTTGGCGACAAATTGGCCATGCACATGGCAGCTGCGGATGCCGACCTGCAACATGACAGGTGTATTGGACGCCTCCGAAAGCTCGAAACCCTCCTCGACCGCCTGCACGATCGACGGCAGGTTCGGACGTGGATTGAGCAGCCACATCTGCGATTTCATCGCATAGGCATGGCTGCGCTCCTGCATGATCGAGGAGCCTTCACCGTAATCCTCACCTATGATGATCAGTGCGCCACCCGTGACCCCACCCGAAGACAGGTTGGAAAGAGCGTCGGAGGCAACATTGGTGCCTGCCGTCGATTTCCAGGTGACGGCACCGCGCACCGGGTACATGACGGAGGCCGACAGCATGGCGGCGGCAGCCGCTTCCGATGCCGACGTCTCGAAATGAACGCCCAGATCTTCCATCACGTCCTTGGCATCGGCCAGCACGTCCATGAGATGGGAAATCGGCGATCCTTGATAGCCCCCGACATAGGATACGCCGGACTGCAGAAGTGCCTTGGTGATCGCGAGAATACCCTCGCCGCGGAAGACATCGCCTTCCCCGAGCTTCAGATCCTCGACCTCGCGCGCAAATGATCGCTCGGCCATCGTCGTTACCCCTTCGCCCTTGAGGGCTTCTTTAAATCATTTGCAAAATCATATTTTGAACTTCCTCGAACTGTCAACGAACAAATATGCGATACCGCTGAATGGATTGCCGATTGAAGGCGACAGCAACGCATTCTTCTCCTCAATCCCAAATCGCTCAATAACGGCCAGCAGCGCATATATATGCATAGGCATGGAATATATGTGCCAAATGCGGGCCGGATTTTTTGAAAGAACCAGAGAAAGCGCTTGCCGCTCCGAAATACATATTTTAGGATTAAAACATTCCGACAATAAATCGCCAGCGGCAGGCGAGCGTCATGTTTTTTCTGCCGCTTAACAGGGGAACGGAGTGACCATGACTAAGCTTACACGGCGTGAGGCCCTGAGCCTCGGCGCAGCAGCATTTATTACTGGGATTCTCGCAGGCAGAACGCCTGTCGAAGCTGCCGAGGCCGGCACGTTAACCATCGCCTTCAACGTCAACCTGCCATCCTTCGATCCGACGACCGGCCCCTCCGCCGTCAACCCGACGATCCAGGCGATCTATCGCTCGATCTTCGACCAGTATATTGGGCAGGGACCCGATCTGAAGTTCCAGCCGGGCCTGCTGACCGCCTGGGGTTGGAACGACGACAAGACCAAGGTCTGGATGGACGTCCGCGAAGGCGTCACCTGGCATGACGGTTCTAAGTTCACGCCTGATGATGTCGTCTGGTCGCTGGAGCGCGCCGCCAAGCAGGAAACCGGCAATCCCATCCAGTTCATCTGGTCGACCGCCAATAACTACAAGGTGGAAGGCAACCGCATCACCGGCGATGTCGTCCGCTTCGAGCCGACCTTCTTCAAGTGGATGGCCTTCCTCACTGGCTATATCCTGCCGAAGGATTATTACACCAAGGTGGGTGCAGAAGGCTTCGAAAAGAAGCCGATCGGCACCGGCCCCTATATGGTCGATGCCTATGAGGGCAATTCCTATCTGCGCCTGAAGGCGAACCCGAACTATTTCGGTGGCAAGCCCGCCTTTGACACGGTCATCTTCAAGTTCGTGCCCGACACGACGAGCCGCGTCGCCGAAATCGAGTCCGGCTCTTCCGACGTGACGCTGGAAGTCCCCTATGAGGATTTCGACCGGTTGAAGCAGAAGTCCGGTCTCGCAGGCGTTGCCACGCCGGTCTCCGATATCGGCATGATCTTCATCAGCAATGTCGATCCGATGCTCGACAAGAATGTCCGCCTCGCCGCCAACATGGCGATCGACAAGGACGCGATCATCAAGCGGCTGCTGCGCGGCTACGGCAATCCGTTATCGACGCTCGAAGCGCCGGAATACGAAGCCTATGACGCCTCCATCAAGACCCCTTATGATCCGGAACAGGCCAAGAAGCTTCTGGCGGCAAGCGGCTATTCGACGAAAAAGCCGGTGAAGTTCACTATCAAGACCACCCGCGGCTTCAAGCCGAAGGACTACGAGATGATCCAGGCGATCGTCGGCATGTGGCGCAAGGTGGGCATCGAGGCTGAGATCGAAGTTTACGAAATCGCCAAGCATTACGAGCTACGCGCTGCGCATAAGCTCGGACCGGCCGCCTTCTACAACTGGGGCAATGCCATCGGCGACCCGACGACCTCTACGGGCTTCGCCATGTTCGGCCCCTCGCCGCACTCGGCTTGGAAGACCAAGGATGTCGACGACATGCTGGGACCGCTCTGGGGCGAAAAGGACGAGACAAAGCGCATTGCTGGCTGGAAAGCGGCGATCAAATACATAGCCGAGCAAGGCTATGTGATCCCGCTGCTGCAATATGCTCAGCCGATCGTCTACAAGTCGAGCCTGAAGGTCACGCCGAATGTCTCCGGCGCCCTGCAGCCGACGCTCGTGTCGAAGGCTTGATATCGCTTTTGTGGCTTTGCCCCTTATCCTAACCCTCTTTCCGCTCGCATGGAGAGGGAACGACCTCTGCTTTCTCGCATGAACAGGCGGTTAGGGGTAGGCTGCAGGTGCCTCCTTCCCCTTCTCCCCGTCAAAAACGGGGAGAAGGTGCCCGACAGGGCGGATGAGGGGCTTGGCTTCTTCATTTGCAGCAGCGAATGCCATCGGAATACATAACGAATGATAGCAGTTTCCATTCTCAATCGGCTGGTCATGGCCGCCATCACGCTGTTCGGAGTGGCGTTGATCGTCTTCGTCCTGTTGCGCGTCGTGCCGGGCGATCCGATCGCTATGATGATCTCGCCGGGCGCAAACCCTGCCGACATCGCAGCACTGCGAGCCCATTACGGCCTTGATGCAAGTCTAACGACCCAATTCATGATCTGGCTGAAATCGGTTCTGATGGGTGACTTCGGAACGTCGATCTCCTTGAAACGCGATGTGCTCTCCTTGCTCGGCGAGCGTCTCCCCGCAACGCTGGAGCTTGCTTTTGCCGCCCTCATTCTGGCCGTTCTGCTCGGCGGCGCGGTCGCCATCGTCGGCACACTTGCCCGTCGCACGATTTTCGAGCCTGTTATCGATAGCCTGAATGGCCTTTTCCTCGCCGTACCGGATTTCGTCTGGGCATTGGCGCTAGTTCTGGTCCTCGGAGTTCTCTTTCCGCTCTTCCCGCTCTCCGGCCGCATCGACCCGAGCATCGACGCGCAGTTTGCGACCCCATTCTATCTCCTCGAAAGCCTGGTGACGCTTCGCTTTGCGATCTTCGCCGATATCTGCGCTCACATGGTCATGCCAGTCCTGGCGCTCGGCCTACCGCTCGCCGCCATCATCGCCCGCGTGCTGAAAGCAGCACTCTCCGAGGCCATGGTGCAGGACTATATCCTGCTCGCCAAGCTGAAGGGCATGTCCGAGTTGCGTCTCGTGCTGCAGGAAGCGCTACGCAATGCCGTAGGCCCGACAATCGCGTTGACGGGCGTACAGTTCACCTTCCTCATCGGCGGCACCGTCATCGTCGAGCGCATCTTCGCCTATCCCGGCATCGGCAACATGGCGATCGATGCCGTCATCAACCGCGACCTGCCGCTGATCCAGGGGCTTGTCCTGGTCTTCGGCGCCATCTTCATTCTCGTCAATCTGGCGGTCGATCTCCTGGTCGCGGCCTTCAATCCGAGGCTCGCCCATGGCTGACGTCMCCTCGCCCGCCATACCGCAATCGCCCTCCAGAGTGGCGAAACGCGTTCGGGCGCTGCTGTCCGAGCCGAAGGTGATCTTCGGCGGCGGCTTCATCCTCATCCTCCTCATCCTCGCAATCTTTGCGCCTTATATCGTGCCGAAAGATCCGCTGGAGCAGGATCTGATGTCCGGCACCCTACCACCGGCATGGATCGAGGGTTCCGATCCCAGCTTCCTGCTGGGCACGGACGATCTCGGCCGCGACGTGCTGTCCCGCGCCATCTTCGGCACGCGCATCGCGCTCACGGTCGCCTTCGTCGCCGCCGGCCTCGCGGCCCTGATCGGCACGCTGCTCGGCCTCCTCGCTGGCTGGTATGGCGGCTGGATCGACAAGGTCATCTCACGCCTCGTCGATATCTGGATGGCCTTCCCGCCCGTATTGCTATCGATCCTGCTCGTCGCCGTCTTTGGCTCCGGCGTCCACTCGGTCATCGCTGCCATCGTCATCATCGACTGGACGCGCTTCTGTCGCGTCGTGCGCTCGGAAACACAGGCGCAGGCACGGATGGATTACGTGACCGCCGCCCATACGATCGGCTTTTCGCGGGCCAGAATCCTCTTCAGCGAAATCCTGCCCAATGTCACGCCGGTGCTGATTGCCCTTGTCAGTCTGGAAATGGGCATCGCCGTCATCGTCGAAGCCATTCTGTCCTTCGTCGGCCTGTCGGTCGCATCCGACACACCGACCTGGGGCGGCATGATCGCCGAGGGCCGGCAGATGATCTATCAAGGCTGGTGGGTTCTGGTCGTGCCGTTGATCGCGCTCTTTGCGACGGTGCTTGCCTTCAATCAACTCGGCGATGGCCTGCGCCGCGCCCTCGATCCGGTGATGCGCCGATGACATCTCCACTTCTCACCATTACCGGCCTCAGCGCCATATCCGACCGTGACGCCAAAGCACCGATCCTGCGCGATGTTTCCATGACACTGGAACGCGGCGAAGTGCGCGGTCTCGTCGGCGAAAGCGGCGCCGGAAAATCGACCATCGCCAAGGCCCTGCTCGGCATCCTGCCCCGCAGCGTCCGTATCACCAACGGTTCGATCCTGTTCGAAAGCCGCGACCTCCTCACGCTCTCAGCCAGGGAACTACGCGGCATCATGGGCAGCGAGATTTCGCTGATCCCGCAAGACCCGCAAACGGCGCTCAATCCCGGCCGGCGCGTCGAGGCGCAACTGACCGATGGCCTGCGGCTGAAGCGGGGCATGTCATCGGGCGACGCTCGGCGGCGGTCGCTGAAGCTGTTGGAGGAAGTGCATATCCGCGATCCCGAGCGTGTGCTGCGCGCCTATCCGCATGAGCTTTCCGGCGGCATGCGCCAGCGCATCTTGATTGCCGCAGCCTTCGCGCTTGAGCCGAAAATGGTTGTCGCCGACGAGCCGACCACCGCGCTCGACGTCACCGTGCAGAAACAGATCCTGCGGCTGATCCGTGGCTTGCAGGAGGCGCATGGCACCGCCGTCATCTTCGTCACGCATGACCTCGGCGTCGTCGCGCAGATTTGCGACAGCGTCACCCTGCTCTACGCCGGCAAGGTCATCGAAGAGGGACGCACGAGCGATGTGCTCACCCATCCCCGACACATCTACACAAGATCATTGATATCGGCCGGGCCGCGCTACGACCGGCCGGATGCTGGGTTAACACCGGTTCCGCAAGCCGTCTTCGAACAATTGCGCCGCGAGATCGGCATTCCGGAGGGTGGCCGATGAACATTTCCGATAATCTCCTGTCGGCAAAAGGCATCGAGGTTACCTATGGTGCTAAACCACATCTTTTCGGACCGCCGGGTCATGGCATCAAGGTGCTGCATGGGGTCGATATCGATATCCGCCGCGGCGAAACGGTCGGCATCGTCGGCGAAAGTGGCTCGGGCAAGACGACCCTGGGCCGCGCCCTGCTGCGGCTAGTCGATGTGGCCGCAGGCAACATCCACTTCGACGGCAGGGACATAACCCGTCTGCCCGATACCGAGATGCGGCCGCTACGTCGCCGTATGCAGATGATCTTCCAGGATCCGATGGCCTCGCTCAATCCGCGCCATACCATCCGCCGCATCCTCGTGGAGCCATTGCTGTTACATAGGCTGGCTTCTGACCGGAAAGACGCCGAGCGACGCGTCGCCAAGATCCTCGAGCGGGTAACGTTGCCGCAGGCCTGCCTCGACCGCAATCCGCATGAGCTTTCCGGTGGCCAGCGCCAGCGCGTCGGCATCGCACGGGCAGTCCTGTTGGAGCCGGATTTCGTGCTGGCAGACGAAATTGTTTCCGGCCTCGACGTCTCGACGCAAGCACAGGTGCTCAATCTGCTGAAGGAGCTTTCGCGCGACCTCGGCTTGTCCATGGCCTTCATCAGCCACGACCTTTCTGTCATCCGTGCCGTCTGCGACCGTGTCTATGTTCTGCGCCATGGCCGCGTCGAAGAGGAAGGCGATTGCGAGCGCGTCTTTACCGCACCCGCCTCCGCCTATACCCGCATGCTGCTGGATGCCATCCCCCTGCCGGAAATCGACCCGCACTGGCTCGGGCGCGATGCAGGACAGGAGAACACAGCCTGAAAATGCGTTTCCGCTATTTGAGGCGGAAACGCTGAATCTTGCCCGATTCCGTCTTCGGCAAAGCCTCGACGAAGACGATAGAGCGTGGATATTTATAGGGCGCGATCATCGCCTTTACGTGGTCCTGCAGCGCCTTGACCAACAAATCCGAACCGGAGACACCCGGCGCCAGCACCACATGAGCCTGAACGATGTGGCCCCGTTCCTCGTCCGGTTTGCCGACGACGGCGCATTCCAGCACATCGTCATGCGAAAGAAGGGCAGCCTCGACTTCCGGTCCGGCAATATTGTAGCCGGCCGACAGGATGATGTCGTCGGAGCGCGCGGCGAAGTGGAAATAGCCATCTTCGTCCTGAATGAAGCTATCGCCCGTCAGGTTCCAACCAGCGCGCACGTAGTCTGCCTGCCGATGGTCGGCGAGATATCGGCAGCCGATCGGGCCACGAACGACGAGCTTGCCGATCGTACCGCGCGGCACCTCATTCATATCCTCATCCACAACGCGGGCTTCATAGCCCGTCAACGGCTTGCCGGTGCAGTTCGCCTTAGCATCGGAAAGCCGGTTGGAGATGAAGATATGCAGTAACTCCGTCGAGCCGATACCGTCGAGAATCGGCTTGCCGGTCTTGCGCGTCCATTCCTCGAAGATCGGCCCGGGCAACGTCTCGCCCGCCGAAACGGCGATTCGAAGTGAGGAAAGGTCGGCCCCCTCTTCCATGGCGGCCAGCATGGCACGATAGGCCGTCGGCGCGGTGAAGCTGATGGTCGCGCCATATTCCTGGATGATCTCGATCATGTTCTTCGGCGAAGCATTCTCCAGCAGCGCCGTCGACGCACCGAAACGCAAGGGGAAGACGACGAGACCGCCGAGCCCGAAGGTGAAGGCAATCGGCGGCGAGCCGATGAAAACGTCATCGGGCGTGACCTGCAAGACTTCCTTGGCGTAGGCATCGGCGATGATCAGGATATCGCGATGGAAATGCATCGTCGCCTTCGGCACGCCCGTCGAGCCCGAGGTGAATCCGAGTAGCGCCACGTCATCCCGACCGGTTTTGACCACTTCGAAACGAACGGGCTTGTTGAGCGCGATGCGGTCGAGCTCGGCATCGTGATTGGCGGTACCGTCAAAGCCGACGACCTGCTTCAGGAAGCGGCTATCCTTGGCGACTGTGACCAGCTCCTCCAGTAGTCTCGTATCGCAGAGTGCGAAGGAAATTTCCGCCTTGTCGACGACCTTCGAGAGTTCGCCTGCCCGCAGCATCGGCATCGTATTGACGGCGACGGCGCCGACCTTGGTCACCGCCAGCCAGCAGGCGATCATGGCGGGGTTATTGCCGGAGCGGATGAGAACGCGATTGCCGGGTTTGACGCCAAAGTTCTCGACAAGCGCGTGGGCGATGCGGTTGGTCCAATCCGCAAGCTCCTTATAGGTGCGGCGGCGGCCGTTGCCGATCAGTGCCACATTGTCGCCGAAGCCCTTTTCCACCATCCGGTCGCTAAGCTCGAAGCCGGCATTCAGCCATTCCGGATAGTCGAAACCGTCCATTCGCAATTCGGGCCATTCCCCGAAAGGCGGCAGGTTGTCCCGCGTGAATGTATCGGTATGACCGGTCGGTCCCAGCATTGCCTCGCTCCCAGATAGCAATCAATCGAGCCCCATCACAGCGACCTCCCCAAGGCCCTATGTGTGGCATGGCTAAAAAGATCGCACTGAAGAAAGAAATGTTCAAGCAAGAAATTTTAAGCCTAAAATATTTTCCGCTTCCGATTGATTCAAAAGGATATTTTGAGATTTCCAGAGCGCTGCGCGGCCGCATGATCACGAGATTCAGACAAGAGATATCTTGACGAATGCGACCGGCAAGATATTTTAAACTTAAATAATTTTTCGGAACCCCCACGGTTTCAAAAGGAGGGATAAGCGATGCGCATCGTCTGTATCGGCGGCGGTCCGGCTGGGCTCTACTTCGCGCTTCTGATGAAGAAACTCCATCCCGAGCATTCGATCCGCGTCGTCGAGCGAAATCGCCCTTACGATACCTTCGGCTGGGGCGTTGTCTTCTCCGATGCGACCATGGTTTCGATGCGCGAATGGGACCCCGAAAGCGCTGCCGAAATCGAGGATGCCTTCAACCATTGGGACGATATCGAAGTCCTGTTCAAGGGCACGCGCCAGCGCACATCGGGCCACGGCTTCGTCGGCATCGGCCGCAAGAAACTTTTGAATATCCTGCAGAAACGCTGCGAGGCGCTGGATGTCGAGCTGATCTTCGAAACCGACGTCAATTCCGATCTCGATTACCCCGACGCCGATCTGGTCATCGGCTCGGATGGCCTCAATTCGCGCATTCGCAATCATTATCCGGAAGTATTCCAGCCGGACATGATCACCCGGCCGAATCGCTATATCTGGCTGGGCACAGACAAGCTGTTCGACGCCTTCACCTTCGATTTCCGCAAGACCGACCACGGCTGGTTCCAGGCGCATATCTACAAGTTCGACGACAAGACCTCGACCTTCATCGTCGAAACCACCGAGGAAGCCTATCTCGCCCACGGCCTCGATAAGGTCGATCAGGATGGCTCTATCGCCTTCTGCGAAAACCTGTTCTCCGAAGTGCTCGAAGGCTCGTCGCTGATGACCAATGCCCGCCATATCCGCGGCTCGGCTTGGCTGAATTTCAACCGCCTGATCTGCGGCAAGTGGAGCCATTTCAACGGCAACTCCCATGTCGTGCTGATGGGTGACGCGGCGCATACCGCGCATTTCGCCATCGGTTCCGGCACCAAGCTCGCCATCGATGACGCCATCGAGCTGACCCGCCAGTTCCAGATCCACGGGCACGAGAAGGACAAGATCCCGGTCGTTCTCGAGACCTACGAGGAAATTCGCCGCGTCGACGTCGCCCGCATCCAGAATGCCGCCCGCAATGCCATGGAATGGTTCGAGGTCGTCGGTCGCCGCTATGCCGACACGCTCGAGCCGCCGCAATTCATGTATTCGATGCTCACCCGCTCGCAGCGCATCAGCCACGAAAATCTGCGGCTCCGCGACAAGACCTGGCTTGAAGGCTATGAGCGCTGGTTCGCTGAAAAATCCGGCCTTGCCGTCGGCAATGACCGCTGCCTGCCGCCGATGTTCACGCCCTATCGCCTCCGCGACGTCCAACTCGTCAACCGCATCGTCGTCTCGCCGATGGCGATGTATTCGGCTACGGATGGCGTGATGAACGACTTCCACATTATCCATCTCGGCTCGCGCGCCCTTGGCGGTGCCGGCCTAATCTTTGCGGAAATGACCTGCGTCACCCCGGATGCGCGCATCACCCCTGGCTGCCTCGGCCTGTGGAATGAGGAACAGGCTGCGCAGTGGAAGCGGCTCATCGACTTCGTTCATACGAGCAGCGCCGCCAAGGTCGGCATCCAGATCGGCCATGCCGGACGCAAGGGCGCGACGAAACTCGCCTGGGAAGGCATCGACCAGCCGCTCGCAGAAGGCGAGTGGCCGTTGATCTCGGCGTCATCAGTTCCCTACCTCAAGAACAGCCAGGTGCCGAAGGCCATGGATCGCGCCGACATGGACCGCGTCAAAGCCGATTTCATCCGCTCGGCCAAGCTGGCGGTCGAGACCGGCGCCGACTGGCTGGAATTGCACTGCGCCCACGGTTACCTGCTTTCGAGCTTCCTCTCGCCGCTCACCAATCTGCGCGAGGACGAATATGGCGGCAGCCATGAAAACCGCGCACGCTACCCACTTGAAATTTTCCACGCGATCCGTGCGATCTGGCCGACGGGCAAGCCGATCTCGGTCCGCCTCTCCTGCCATGACTGGACCGATGGCGGCAATACACCGGAAGATGCGGCTATCTTCGCTGCCATGTTCAAGGAAGCCGGCGCCGATCTGATCGACTGCTCCTCGGGCCAGGTCTCCAAGCAGGAAAAGCCCGTTTATGGCCGCCTGTTCCAGACGCCCTTCTCCGACAAGATCCGCAATGAGATCGGCATCCCGACAATTGCCGTAGGCGCGATCTCGGAGGCAGACCATGCCAATTCGATCATCGCAGCTGGCCGCGCCGATCTCTGCGCCGTCGCCCGCCCGCATCTGGCGGATCCGGCCTGGTCGCTGCATGAGGCCGCCAAGATCGGGCTGACTTCCATTCCCTGGCCGAAGCAATATGTTTCCGGCAAGCTTCAGTACGAAACCAATCTCGCCCGCGCAGCCACGGCAACGCCGGCGAAATGAGGATGAAATGACGAGTTCGGGCAAACTTGCAGGCCGCCACGCCCTCGTCACCGGGGCCGGCAGCGGTATCGGTGCCGCGATCGCCAGGGCGCTTACCGCCGAAGGCGCACGTGTCAGTCTGGCCGGCCGCCGCAGGGAGCCGCTGGAGGCGGTTGCCGCCGACATCGGCGCTCAGGCTTTTGTGGTCGATGGGTTCGATGTCACCAACACCGAAACCGTAGCCCAGGGCCTTGCCAAAGCACGCGAAAAATTCGGCCCGGTCGACGTTCTCGTCAACAATGCGGGCGAAGCGCCGAGCGCGCCGTTCGAGAAGACAAGTCTTGAGGCCTGGAACCACGTCTTATCGGTCGATCTGACGGGCGTTTTCGTTGTGACACAGGCAGTTCTTCCCGACTTGAAAGCCCGTGGCATCGGCGCGCGCATCATCAATATCGCCTCGACGGCGGGCTTGAAGGGCTATGGTTACGTCTCGGCTTACGTTGCCGCCAAGCATGGAGTCGTCGGCCTCACGCGCTCGCTGGCGCTTGAGCTTGCCAAGACCGGCATGACAGTCAATGCCGTCTGCCCCGGCTTCACCGATACGCCTATCATTCAGCGCTCGATCGAAACGATCGTCGCCAAGACCGGGCGCACGCCCGAACAGGCGCTTGCCGAGTTCACGAAGTCCAATCCGCAGGGACGGCTGATCAAGCCGGAGGAAGTTGCCGACACCGTGCTCTGGCTGGCATCGCCGGCCGCGGCATCGATCAATGGACAGGCAATTGCGGTTGCCGGTGGGGAGATTTAAACGCCATGAGCGATCGGGACATGACGATGAAAGGGCATCTGAAGCCCTTCAGAGACTATAAGCCGGAGCATTTCCTCTTAGATGTCAGTGAAGACGGCCGCGTCGCCACCATTCGGCTGAACCGTCCGGAACGTAAGAACCCGCTGACCTTCGACAGCTATGCCGAGCTACGCGATCTCTTCCGCGATCTCGCCTATGCATCCGATATCCGCGCCATCGTGCTGACCGGCGCCGGCGGCAATTTTTCCTCCGGCGGCGACGTGTTCGAGATCATCGAACCGCTGACCCGCATGGCGATGCCCGAGCTTCTCGCCTTTACGCGCATGACCGGCGATCTCGTCAAGGCGATGCGCAAATGCCCGCAGCCGATCATCACGGCAGTGGACGGCATCTGTGCCGGCGCCGGTGCGATCCTCGCCATGGCCTCCGATCTCAGGCTTGCGACGCCGGAAGCCAAGACCGCCTTCCTCTTTACCCGTGTTGGCCTCGCCGGTGCCGATATGGGCGCTTGCGGCATCCTGCCTCGCATCATAGGCCAGGGCCGCGCCGCCGAGCTTCTCTATACCGGCCGCTCGATGACGGCAGCGGAAGGACAGGCCTGGGGCTTCTACAACGGCCTGCACAGCAACGCCGATCTGGAAAGCGAAGCGGTCAAGCTTGCCCGCTCGCTGGCCGACGGTCCGTGGTTCGCTCATGGAATGACCAAGACCATGCTGAACCAGGAATGGGCCATGGGCATCGAAGAGATGATCGAATCCGAAGCGCAGGCGCAGGCGATCTGCATGGCGACGCAGGATTTCCGTCGAGCCTTCGAAGCCTTCGCCGCCAAGCGTCGGCCGGAATTCCAGGGGGATTGAGTTGATGTCCACGGCAAGCAGCCTCTCCGGCCCGACACGCGATCATCTGGATTGGCCGTTCTTCGAAGAGCGTCATCATCGCTACGCTACGCAAGTCGATGCTTTCGCAAAATCTGGTGTCATGGCTTCGATTGATCACGCCGATGTCGATGCTGCGTGCCGGAAGCTGGTCAAGGCGCTGGGCGAAGCCGGGCTTCTGACCGCCGCAACCGGGTCCTCCGATAGTGAGCCCCTGATCGATTCCCGCATGGTCTGCCTCGCCCGCGAAACGCTCGCCTGGCATGACGGCCTTGCCGATTTCGCCTTTGCCATGCAGGGGCTCGGCACGGGAGCCATCGGCTTGTCTGGCTCGCCTGAATTGCGCTCGGCTGTTCTGCCCAAGGTGCGATCGGGAGACTGGCTTGCCGCTTTCGCGCTTTCCGAAAAAGATGCCGGCTCCGATGTGGCCGCGATGAGCTGCGCCGCCCGTCTCGACGGCGATCATTATGTTCTCGACGGCGAGAAGACCTGGATTTCGAACGGCGGCATCGCTGACGTCTATACCGTCTTCGCGCGCACCGGCGAAGCGCCGGGCACCCGCGGCATTTCCGCTTTCGTCGTCTTCGCCGACGATCCCGGCTTCTCGATTGCCGAACGTATTGAGGTGATCGCACCGCATCCTTTGGCAACAATCCGCTTCGACAATTGCCGCATTCCCGCGTCGCGCCGCCTTGGCGCACCGGGCGAAGGCTTCAAGATCGCCATGCGCACGCTCGATATCTTCCGCGCCTCGGTCGCCGCCGCAAGCCTTGGCTTTGCCCGCCGCGCGCTGGATGAATCGCTCGCCCATGTTCGCGCCCGCCCGATGTTCGGCGCCACGCTGGCCGACCTGCAACTGACCCAGGCCGCCCTCGGCGACATGGCGACCGGCATCGACGCGGCAGCATTGCTGACCTACCGCGCCGCCTGGCGCCGCGATGTTCAACACTTGCCGACGACGCGCGAAGCGGCCATGGCCAAGATGACAGCGACAGAAACCGCGCAAAGCGTCATCGATCGCGCCGTCCAGCTCTTTGGCGGGCGCGGCGTGCGGTCTGGCGAGATAACAGAGAAGCTTTATCGGGAAATCCGCGCACTCCGCATCTATGAAGGTGCGACTGAAGTTCAAAAACTCATCGTTGCGCGCGAACTTCTGAAGACCTAGAGCAGTTCCAGGAGAATTGCGCTGCAATTTTCCGTCCGGAACTGCATGAACAAGGAAATTGAGCGGTTCAGTGCTTTTGAAAGCCACCGAACCGCTCCAATGGGAGATAAGAGCATGAGCCGCGAGATTTTCGACTGGGCGGATCCATTCCGCCTGACGGAGCAGCTGAACGACGACGAACGCATGGTGCTTGAAACGGCGCATTCCTATGCGCAGGAAAAGCTCGCACCCCGCGTCCTCGAAGCCTTCCGCAACGAACAGACCGATCCGACGATCTTCCGCGAAATGGGCGAACTCGGCCTGCTCGGCCCGACA
This sequence comes from Rhizobium sp. BR 314, assembly GCF_047445805.1. Taxonomy (NCBI): domain Bacteria; kingdom Pseudomonadati; phylum Pseudomonadota; class Alphaproteobacteria; order Hyphomicrobiales; family Rhizobiaceae; genus Rhizobium; species Rhizobium sp. BR 314. The sequence continues at coordinate 327,340 of NZ_JARWLA010000001.1, forward strand.
ATTGCTCCGGAATATGGCGGAGCCGGTCTCGGTTATGTCGCCTACGGCCTGATCGCCCGCGAAGTCGAGCGCGTCGACAGCGGTTATCGCTCGATGATGAGCGTTCAGTCCTCGCTCGTGATGGTGCCGATCGATGCTTTCGGCTCGGAAGCGCAGAAGCAGAAGTATCTGCCGAAGCTCGCAAGCGGCGAATGGATCGGCTGCTTCGGTCTCACCGAACCGAACCACGGCTCCGACCCGGGCTCGATGGTCACGCGGGCAAAGAAGGTCGATGGCGGCTATAGCCTGACGGGTGCCAAGACCTGGATCTCCAACGCACCGATCGCCGATGTCTTCGTCGTCTGGGCCAAGACGGAAGATGGCCTCATCCGCGGCTTCATCCTCGAAAAGGGCTGGAAGGGTCTGTCTGCACCCGCGATCCACGGCAAGGTCGGCCTGCGCGCCTCGATAACGGGCGAAGTTGTCATGGACAATGTGTTCGTGCCCGAGGAAAACCTGCTACCGAACGTATCCGGTCTCAAGGGGCCCTTCACCTGCCTCAACTCGGCGCGCTTCGGCATTGCATGGGGAGCGCTTGGTGCGGCCGAGGATTGCTATGCCAAGGCGCGGCAATATGTGCTCGACCGCAAGCAGTTCGGCCGGCCACTTGCCGCCAACCAGCTCATCCAGAAGAAGCTCGCCGATATGGTCACCGAGATCACGCTCGGCCTGCAGGGCTGCCTGCGCCTTGGCCGCATGAAGGAAGAGGGTCATCCGCCCGTCGAGCTGACCTCGATCCTCAAGCGCAATAGTTGCGGCAAGGCGCTGGATATCGCCCGCGCTGCCCGCGACATGCTGGGTGGTAACGGTATCTCGGACGAATTCGGCATCGCGCGTCACCTCGTCAACCTCGAGGTGGTCAACACCTATGAGGGCACGCATGACATCCACGCCCTCATCCTCGGCCGCGCCATCACCGGCATCGCCGCCTTTTCGAACTGAGGCCCGCTTTGGCGTTTAAGACCACCAGACCCCTGCGTTTCGGAGATTGCGATCCTTCTGGGATCGCATACTTCCCCTCCTATCTGAACATCCTAGTCGGGGTTCTGGAAGACTACTTTGCTTCGCTCGGCTTTCCCTGGAGGCGATTGATCGACCACCGTCGCATCGGTGTCCCCACCGTGCGGCTCGATCTAACCTTCATGAAGCCGGGCCTGCAAGGCGACGAACTGGAATTCGTGCTTGTCGTCCGCGGCATCGGTCGTTCCTCGCTCGATCTGGAGCATCAGGTCTCGGCGAACGGCCAGGTGCTGTGGACGGCCAAGCACCGTGTCGTCGCCACCTCGCTCGACAACAATCAATCATACGCATGGCCGGACGACATCCGCGCCGCGCTGACCTCTCATCTGGAGATGCCCGATGCACACCATCCTGCAACCTGAAGGCTGGGCCAAGCCGATCGGCTATGCTAACGGTATAGCGGCGACAGGCCGCACGGTGTTCGTCGGCGGCCAGATCGGCTGGAATGCCGCCTGCGAGTTCGAAAGCGACGATTTCGTCGATCAGGTACGCCAGACGCTGAAGAATGTCGTCGCCATCCTCGCCGAGGGCGGCGCGGAGCCGAAGCACATCACCTCGATGACCTGGTATTTTACCGACAAGCAGGAATATCTCGGCAATTTGAAGGGTCTCGGCCAGGCTTATCGCGAAACCATCGGCCGCCATTTCCCGGCCATGGCGGCCGTGCAAGTCGTTGCTCTCGTCGAGGATCGCGCCAAGATCGAGATCCAGGCGACGGCCGTCATTCCGGAATAACGGCGGAGCAATTCCAGGAAAAGTGCGCAGCGGTTTTTCGTCCGGAATGCGCAGAAACAAAGAGACAGAGAGCTTTTGCGTTTCGAAGAAGCATGAAAACTCTCCAGACAGGCGGTCAAGATCATGTCGGCATTGCGCTTTTCGGACACCATCTCGGCGGCGCTCGCCGATGGCATCCTCGTCGTCACCATAGACAACGCACCCGTCAACGCGCTCTCCGCCGATGTGAGAGCAGGCCTGATGACCGCCCTCGATCATGCGGAGACGGACGGCGCAGTTGCGGGCATCGTCCTGACCGGCGCAGGCAGCACCTTCGTCGGCGGTGCCGACATCAAGGAATTCGGCAAGCCGCCAGTCGAACCGCTGCTGCCCGATGTCATCTCGCGCATCGAAACCTTTGCCAAACCCGTTGCCGCAGCCATCAATGGCGCGGCGCTCGGCGGCGGCCTGGAAGTGGCGCTTGCCTGCCATCGCCGCCATGCTGCCCCGTCATCCAAGCTCGGACTGCCTGAGGTCAAGCTTGGTATCGTTCCCGGCGCCGGCGGCACGCAACGCCTGCCCCGCCTGATCGGTATCGCCGCGGCCATTGACGTGATCGCGAGCGGACGCATGGTCTCCGCCGCAGAAGCCCTCAAACTCGGTATTGTCGATGGCGTATCCGGCGATGCTCTACTTGCCGATGCTATCGCGGATGTCAAGGTTGCCAATGCATCCAGCCTGCGCCGCACCGGCCATTTGTCGGTGCCTTCGGAAACGACAGAAGCCGTCGACAAGGCCACAGCGGATGCATCCCGCAAGGCCCGCGGCCAGCGCGCCCCCTCCGAGGCAGTCCGCCTCGTTCGCCTGGCGGCTACCGCACCCTTGGTAGAAGGTTTGGCCGAAGAGCGCCGCACCTTTGTCGAGCTTCGCGACAGTGAAGAGGCGGCCGCCCTGCGTCACGTCTTCTTCGCCGAGCGGGCAGCCGGCAAGGTCGAGGGATTGGAGGCCGTCGCTCCCCGCAAGATCGAAACGATCGGCATCGTCGGCACAGGTCTCATGGGCTCCGGTATCGCCGTTTCGGCACTCAATGGTGGCTACCGCATCATCGGCGTAGAACAGAGCCCAGAAGTTGCAGAAAAAGGCCGCGAACGGATCATCGGCCTGCTCGACAAGGCCTTACAATCCGGCCGCCTCGATGCGGCTGGCCGCGAGGACCGCGTTGGCCGCTTGACCGTTACGGCCGATATGCAGCAGTTGTCACAAGCCGACATCGTCATCGAAGCCGTCTTCGACGATCTCACCGTCAAGACGGAATTGTTCCAGCGCCTCGATGTGATCGTTCGGGGCGACGCCATCCTTGCCACCAATACCAGCTATCTCGACCCGGATGTCATCGCCGCCGCCACTGCACGGCCGGAACGTGTCGTCGGACTGCACTTCTTCTCGCCCGCGCATATCATGCGGTTGCTTGAAGTGGTGAACTGCAAGCAGACGGCGCCTGACGTGCTGGTGACAGCCCTTGCGCTTGCAAAGCGGCTGGGCAAACTGCCCATCGTCTCCGGCGTCACCGAAGGCTTCATCGGCAACAGCATCTTTTCCGCCTATCGTCGCGAAGCCGAATACATGCTCGAAGATGGCGCCTCACCGCAGGAGATCGATGCGGCGCTGGAGGCCTACGGTTTTCCGATGGGGCCGTTCGCCGTCTTCGACATGGCGGGTCTGGAAATCGCCTGGGCACGCCGCAAGCGGCAGGCAGCAACTCGCGATCCTGCGGAACGCTATGTCGTCATCCCTGATCGGCTCTGCGAAGCCGGACGCTTCGGCCAGAAGACCGGTCGCGGTTGGTATGCCTATCCCGACGGCAAGCGGACTGTCGATCCGGACGTGACGGCCATGATTGAAGCCGCCCGTGCGGAGAAAGGCATCGCGCCGAAGCAGTTTACGGCGGAAGAGATTGTCGCCCGGCTGCTGAAGGCCATGACCGACGAGGGCAACTCCCTGCTTTCACAGGGCATTGCCGCCCGCGCGAGCGACATCGATCTCGTGATGATCAACGGCTACGGCTTCCCTTCGAACAAGGGCGGCCCGATGTTTGCTGCAGGCCGTCGCTGAGACACGAATAAGCTCGGGTGCTTGAGGCAATTCAATCCTCCGTTGTTCGGCCGGGTAACACCCTGTAGGGTGCGACAACACTTGGGAGATCGGCAACATGGCACTCCAGCGAATGGACAATGTCGGAATCGTCGTCGAAGACCTCGGGGCGGCGATCGATTTCTTTCTCGAACTCGGCCTTGAACTCGAAGGGCGGGCCACGATCGAGGGAGAATGGGCGGGACGCGTTACGGGGCTGGGCGATCAGCATGTCGAGATTGCCATGATGCGCACGCCGGACGGACACAGCCGGCTTGAACTCTCCCGCTTCATCAGACCGGCTGTCGTCGCAGATCACCGCAACGCCCCGGTGAACGCCCTCGGCTACCTCCGCGCTATGTTTACCGTTGATGACATCGACGAGACGCTTGAAAGACTCGGAAGGCAGGGCGCACAACTCGTGGGCGACGTCGTCGATTACAAGAATATCTATCGGCTCTGTTACGTCCGCGGGCCTGAAGGGCTTCTCATCGGACTTGCCCAGGAACTGAGCCAAGCTCGATAGGAAGGCAAAGCGCCCTTTTCGCGTATCAGGCGGCCGAAGACAGCAGCGTGAACAGTTCTTGCGGCCGATTGACCCCACGAAGCGCGTAGCGGCCGACCGAGACGAGATCGTTGCCACGGTTGGTCGACAGCGCCTCGACGAAATTCGACGACATCAGGATGTTACGATCGGCCGAACGGCACATCGAGGCGATGCGGCTGACCTCGTTGACGGCAGGCCCGATGACCGTGAAATCGAGCCGGTCCATGCTGCCGATATTGCCGTAGAAGACATCGCCGATATGCAGGCCGAGATAGACATCCGTCACCGGCCTGCCCTCGATCTGCCGCTGCGAATTGAGGTCGCGCAGCCGCTGACGCAGCAGCGATTCCGCCATCAGGGCGGCGGCGCAGGCATCAGCGGAATTCCGCGCCTTGAAGATCGCCAGTGTGCCGTCACCGATCAGCTTCAACACATTGCCGCCCGCCTCATGGATCGATGAGATGACCGCATCCGCATAGGCATTCAGCATCGGGATGATATCATCCGGCTCGGCGGTATCGGAGATGCGTGTGTAGTTGGCGAGATCGGAAAACCAGAGCGCCGCTGAAATCCGCTCGGTCTTGCCTCGGGTAATCTTGCCCTCAAGCACATGCCTGGCAGCGTCCTCGCCGAGATAGACCTCGGCGATGGTACGGGCGATGCGGCTCATGCCGGTGCACTTGATGGCAAGCGCGAGTGCCGGCGTCAGCTTGCGCAGCACACGCAGATCTTCTTCCGGGAACCCGACTTCGGCTGCCGTGGCGAAGTTGGAGTAGAAGCAGTCCATCTCGCCGATCGTGCCGCCCTCTTCGAAGCGATGCACCATGGCGATATAATCGGTGTGCCCATCTTCCTTCAGCTTGTCGAGCCCGAAGAAATCCGTCGGTTCACCGAAGCCGATCCGCCGGCGCACTTCGTCTCCGCCCGTCGTCAGCATGTGATAAAATGCCGAACGGACCCAGTTTTCAGAGGCGATCCCCTGGTGCGACGGGCCATATTCGAACTCGCGCTCGATCACCTGGTTGCCATCCCAACGGAAGGCGCGACCCTCATAGACCGGATGCAACGTATCCATCAGCGCCATGGCGCGATCAAGCTTGAGGCCGTGCGCGCAGCACTGATCGCAGAAACCCGAGAGGATATCGACTTCCGCCATCCCCTTGAGACCGGCCTGCATGAGCCAGCTGGCAATTTCGCCGATGTCCTTCGCGTCCATGGATATCTCCCGACCCTATGAAGGATTCGCTTTAGTACGAAACTCTAAGGCTTGGAATGCCGTACTGCACAAAATAGTCTCGACGAACGTAAGTCATTGCCGCTCCTGTGGCACAGAAGCGGCGATTTGACACGCTGGAAGGTGGCGGCGAGGTCTCAGCCCCTCACGATGGGCCGCAGCAAATCCTCCAGACCGATGCGTCGGAAGAGTTCTGCGCGCACCCGGTCGGCAACGCCATTGACGATTTCCGCACCATCCCCAGAGGGATCGATATGTGTCCGGAAGGGTCGCCTACCAAATGGCATATCGACTACATCGACGATTGCAGTTGCCACCGAAGCGGCATCGGCATCCGCCGGTTCCAGTGAGGCTAGCCCTTTCAATGCCTGGTCAGGAACGTCGGCATATGGGCCGTTGTCGTATTCAGCGGCACGGGCCTTGTCTGCCGGCGAACCGGAATGGGCAAAGTGGTTGGTGCCTTTGGTGAAGGCGCCGGGCACGATGATGGCGGTCTCGATGCCCCAACGGGCCAGCTCCGAAGCGTAGGAGACGGCAAGCGAATCCATCGCCGCCTTGGCTGCGAAGTAAGGCGAGAGATAGGGCGGCGTGCCACCACGGGTGCTGGACGAGGAAACCCAGACGACCAGCCCCTTCCCTTCCTTGCGCATATGGGGCAGCACGGCTCGATTGACACGCTGGGTGCTGAGCACATTGATGTCGTAGAGTTCGGCGAACTGCTCCGGCATGAATGCCTCTGCCGGGCCGAAGGACATGTGGCCGGCATTGTGAATGACGGTATCGATGCGGCCCTGCTCGGCGATGACGGCGCCAATGCCGGCATCGACGGAGGCATCCGAGGCGACATCAAGTTCGACGGTCCTGAGATCGACGCCGTTCTCTGCGGCAAATGCCGCTGCCGCCGCAACCTGCGCCGCATTGCGTCCCTTGGTTTCGCGGATGCCCGCATAGACAGTATGCCCTGCCTTGGCGAGAGCGCGTGCCGTCAGAGCGCCGAAGCCGCTCGACGCGCCAGTGATGACAATGACTTGCTTGCTCATGATCCTATTCCTTTGCTGGATTGGCTGCTTTTCGCGATGGGTTGGAGGCCGGCAGGCATTGCCCTGCCACTAGGTTGGCTCAGATCATGCCGCCATTGGCGCGCAGCGTCTGGCCGTTGATCCAGCCTCCATCCGGGCCGACGAGGAAGGAAACAGTAGCGGCGATATCCTGCGGCGTGCCGAGACGTTCCAGCGGGTTCATCTTGGCCATGCGGTCGATGAGTTCATCGCTTTTGCCGTTGAGGAAGAGATCCGTGGCCGTCGGGCCGGGAGCGACGGCATTGACTGAGATCGAGCGGCCGCGCAGTTCCTTCGCCATGATGCCGGTGAGCGCCTCAACGCCGGCCTTGGTTGCCGCATAGACACCGTAAGTTTCGAGTTTCAGGCCGACGATGCTGGTCGAAAAGTTGACGATGCGGCCGCCATCGCGCAGCCGCTTGCCGGCCTCGCGCAGCGTGTTGAACGTGCCCTTGAGGTTGATGGCGATGTGGCGGTCGAAATGAGCGTCGTCGGCATCGGCGATCTTGGCAAGCTGCATGATGCCGGCATTGTTGACGAGGACATCGACACCGCCAAAGGCTGCCTCGGCCGTATCGAACATGCGGCGCACGGCGTCGACATCGGAAACATCGGCCTTCGCGGTCAGGGCCTTGCCGCCTTTCTCCTCGATCTTGCGAGCAAGTTCCTCGGCGGCGGCCTGGCTGTCGGAATAGTTGATGACGACGGTGAAGCCATCCTCGACCAGCCGCTCGGCAATGGCGGCGCCGATACCGCGCGATGCGCCAGTGACGATCGCTACCTTTTTGGAATTGCTACTCATTTTCCTCATCCTTCGTTGCTCTGCGCCGTAGCGCGTTTCGATGAGGAGAAGATGCCCCTTTTTATATGGCGGATAATCGGCCATTAATTGGCATCACTATCCGAAATTGGCGAACAAAAAGATGGACAGATTCGATGCCATGCGGGTGTTCTGCCGGGTCGTGGAACGGCGCAGCTTCACGCTGGCGGCGGAAGATACCGGCCTGCCCCGCTCGACGGTGACGGATGCCATCAAGCGGGTCGAGGCCCGTCTCGGCGTGCGCCTGCTACAGCGCACGACGCGGCATGTAAGCCCGACGCTCGATGGAGAAGCCTATTACCAGCGCTGCCTGCGCATCCTCTCCGACATCGAGGATGCGGAAGGCGCCTTTGCCGGCGCCAAACCGAAGGGGGTGTTGCGCGTCGACGTGCATGGCACGCTTGCCCGGCATTTCGTGCTGCCGAACCTGCCCTCCTTCCTCGAAACCTATCCCGACATAGAACTGCAGATCACCGAAGGCGACCGGTTCGTCGATCTGATCCGCGAAGGGATCGATTGCGTGCTGCGCGTTGGCGCGCTGCAAGACAGCGACATGATCGGTCGTCGTGTCGCCATGTTGGAGGAAGTGACGCTTGCCGCGCCTACTTACATCGAGCGCTTCGGCATGCCGGCCCACCCTGAGAAGCTAGACGGCCACCGCATGATCGGCTTCCGCTCCTCCGCGACGGGCGGGCTCCTGCCGCTGGAATTCCAGATCGACGGCGCGGTGCGCGAGATCACCCTGCCGGCCACCATTTCCGTCAACGCAGCCGAGAGCTATTTCGCCGCCGCCAAGCTCGGCCTCGGCCTGATCCAGGTTCCGCGCTACCACGCCGAGGAAGCATTACGATCGGGCGAATTGCTGCACGTCCTCAAGCAATATCCGCCAACAAGAACGCCTGTTTCCATGCTCTATCCGCACAACCGCCAGCTTTCGCCCCGAGTTCGCGTCTTCGTAGATTGGCTCGCCAAGGTTTTTGCCGGACAGAACGGCGCCGAGACCGAGGCCGGATGAATATTCCATGAAAGCAATCAAATAAATGAAATCGGCTCTTTGAATGCGCGGGAGGCACGCCTACGTCGTAGTGCATTATCCAGCTCGCGATGCCGTTTGGACATCGTGACAGCCTGACGATTTTCGAGAGAGAGCCGATGACCGAACAGAAGCAATTGAAGCTCGGGGCCTTCATGCGTCCCGTCAGCCTGCATACCGGTGCCTGGCGTTATCCCGGCGCCTATCCGGACGCCAACTTCAATTTCCAGCATATAAAGAGCTTCGCGCAGGAGCTGGAAAAGGCGAAATTCGATGCCTTCTTCATGGCCGATCATCTGGCCGTTCTCAACATGCCGATCGAGGCGCTGAAACGCAGCCACACCGTTACGTCCTTCGAACCATTCACCCTGCTTTCGGCGCTCGCCGCCGTCACCGACAGGATCGGTCTGGTCGCCACCGCCTCGACGACCTTCGACCTCCCCTATCACATTGCTCGCCGTTTCGCCTCGCTCGATCACATCAGTGGCGGCCGCGCCGGCTGGAACATCGTCACCACATCCAATCCCGACGCGGCACTTAACTTCGGACTGGAAGAACATATGGAGCACGGCGAGCGCTACCATCGCGCCCGCGAATTCTACGATGTCGTTACCGGCCTCTGGGACAGTTTTGCCGACGACGCCTTCATCCGCGATCCCGAGAGCGGCATCTTCCTCGATCCCGAGCGGATGCATGTGCTTGGGCACAAGGGCGAGGAACTCAGCGTTCGTGGTCCGCTCAACATCGCTCGCCCGCCGCAGGGCTGGCCCGTCATCGTTCAGGCAGGACAATCCGACGCCGGTCGCCAACTCGCCGCCGAAACGGCGGAAGCGGTCTTTGCAGCACCTCGCAATCTCGCAGACGGCAAGTCGATCTTCGCCGATATCAAGGGGCGGATGAAGGCAATCGGCCGCAACCCGGATCACCTGAAGATCCTGCCCGCCGCCTTCATCGTCGTCGGCGATACGATTGAGGAAGCAAAGGCGAAACGCGCAAAGCTCGATAGCCTCGTCCATTACGATAGCGCCATCGCGTCGCTCTCGATCGCGTTGGGGCACGATGCTTCCAAGTTCGATCCGGATGCTCCCCTGCCGGAAACGCCGGAAACCAATGCCAGCAAGAGCGGCCGCGAACGGGTCATCGCCCTTGCCGAAGCCGAAAAACTCACCGTGCGTCAGCTTGCCCAGCGCCTCGGCGGCTATGCCGGCCTTGCCTTCGTCGGCACGCCGCAGAGCATTGCAGACGAGATGGAGCAATGGCTGCACGAGGAAGGCTCCGACGGTTTCAACGTCGTCTTCCCCTTCCTGCCGCAAGGCCTGCTTGACGTGACGACCCGTCTTGTTCCAGAGCTTCAGCGCCGCGGCATCTTCCGCCGCGAATACGAAGGCACGACTTTGCGCGAACACCTCGGCCTGCCGCGCCCGGAAAACCGCTTCTTCAAGGCTACCGCTGAAGCCGCGCAATAAGAGCCCACCACAAGAGAATAACATGAGCCATATTACCCCGATCGACTACGAAACCGCTTCGGACGCCGTGCGCGCCGAGCATGACCGCGAAGTGCAACTGCGCGGCCGCATGACGAACATGAAGCGGACATTGCTGCATTCGCCGGTGGCGCATCGCATCTATGCGGAATGGTTTCCTCTGCGCGAGGAACTGCGCCCGGCGCTGGACGATCGCGGCGTCTGGCTGCTTTGCCAAGCCATCGCGATCGAATGCCGCTCGATTATCCCGGTCGGCTTCTTCCGACGTGCGCTGATCAATGCCGGCCTGACGCCGGAAACGATCGTACCGACTGAAGACGAAGCCCTGCTGATCGAATTCGGCGAGGCAATCGTCAGGGATTCAAACGCGATTCCCGAAGACGTCTGGGCACGGCTGAAAGCCCGCTACGACGAGCCGACCCTTGCCAATCTCGTGGCTTTCGCGGGGATCATGATCGCGACTGCGATCTACAACAATGCCGTGAAGGTGGACATCGATCCGGAGCTTGGGCCTTATCTCGAAGGATTTGAGTTTCCGGCGAAATAGCGAAGGCCCCTCACCCTAGCCCTCTCCCGGCACGCGGGGCGAGGGAATGACCTCTGTGTCCTCGCCCGACTCAGCGCTGAAAGAGGGAACGGTGCCCGACAGGGTGGATGAGGGGCTCTCGCCACCTACTCCAAAGTTACCCAGAAATCGTCGTCGAAAACTCCGGATTGCCGCGGATCGTGTTGCTGACCGTGCAGATCTCATCTTCGGCGGCATGCGCGATCGCATTGCGGATTTCATCGCTGAAATCGCCCTTGATAGTGAACGCGATGTTGAACTTCTCGACGCGCGAGAGGCCTTCGGTGGCCTTTTCGCCCGTTACGACAGCGGTGACTTCGGTGAGCTTGTCGAGCACGCCGAGGCTGCTGGCTGCCATGCGGGCGCTCAAGACCAGGCAGGCGGACAGCGACGAATAGAGCAGATCGAGCGGATTGAAACCGGGTTGTGACGGGGAAGTAACGATGTCGATCTCACCGCCGGTCACCGAGGTCACATGCGGAAAGCCGGTGCGACCTACCGTGGCGGTAGCACCCGTCTGCCTCGTCTTCACTTTCAGTTCGGCCATTTCAAAAAATCCTTGCAATAACAGCGTGAAACTCTTTCCCTCTACATAGGGATTCATCGCGCAGGACACAATTGGAGTTCCTGGCCCTTGCGTCTTCAAACCAGTTAAGCCACCAAATGGTTACAGGCCCCTAGAGCAATTCCAGGAAAAGTGCGTAGCGGTTTTCCGTCCGGAATTGCGTATAATCGTTCTAGCACACAGGCAGTTCGACATGACCGTTTCCGATCCCCGCGCCTTTCTCACTTCGCTGTTCGATGCCGCCGTTCGCGCCGCCGATCCGCTGACCGGCATCCGCACGCATCTGCCGAAAAAACCGAAAGGCCGGACGATCGTCATCGGCGCCGGCAAGGGCTCGGCCCAGATGGCGGCGGCACTGGAACAATGCTGGAATGGCCCGCTAGAGGGCCTGGTGGTGACGCGGTACGGTTTTTCCGCCCCCTGCCGCCAGATCGAGATCATCGAAGCCGCCCATCCGGTGCCGGATGAAGCGGGACTTACCGCCTCCCGCCGGCTCCTCAAGCTTGTCGAGGGCCTGACCGCAGATGATCTGGTGATCGCCCTGATATCGGGTGGTGGCTCGGCCCTCTTACCCTCGCCCGCCGGCACGCTCAGCCTCGCAGACGAGATCGCCGTCAACAAGGCGCTGCTCGCCTCCGGCGCCCCCATCTCCGCAATGAATGTCATTCGCAAGCACCTGTCGACCATCAAGGGCGGCCGGCTCGCAGCAGCAGCCTACCCTGCCAAGGTCGTCTCGCTCGTCGTTTCGGACATTCCCGGCGACGATCCGGCCCTAGTCGCATCCGGCCCGACCGTGCCAGGTGCCGGCTCCCGCACCGAGGCACTCGATCTTATCCGCCTCTACCGCATCGAGTTGCCGCCAGCTGTTCTCGCCCATATAGAAAAGCGCGAAGCGGATGCACCGCGCCCGGACGATCCACGCTTTGCCGGCAATGAGGTTCATCTCATCGCATCGGCCGGGGTCTCGCTGGAGGCCGCAGCCGAGGTGGCCCGCGCCGCCGGAATAGAAGCAGCTATCCTCTCCGATGCCATCGAAGGCGAAGCCCGCGAGGCCGCCCATGTCCACGCCGCCATCGCCCGCGAAGTGCTGCATCGCAACCGCCCCTTCGCCAAGCCGATCGTGCTGCTTTCCGGCGGGGAGACGACGGTGACGCTGAAAGGCAAGGGCAAGGGTGGGCGAAACTCGGAATTCCTTCTGTCGCTCGCCATCGACATTGACGGCCACACCGGCATGCACGCCATGGCGGCCGACACGGATGGCATAGACGGCAGCGAGGACAATGCCGGTGCCTTTGCCGATGCCGGCACGGTGGCGCGGCTTCGCGCTGCCGGGCTGGTTCCCGCCGAGATGTTGGCAAACAATGACGCCTGGACGGCGTTCAACGCAATCGGTGATCTCTTCGTACCCGGCCCAACCGGAACGAATGTCAACGATTTCCGCGCCATTCTGATTCTATAGGCCGCCCAGCGGACGCGCTCAGGCGGAAGCGCTGCAATCGTCGCAGCGCCAATAGGCTGCCGCCATTGACGACCAACGGAAAAAGTGCCGGTGGCAATGGCGGCACTCGATTTCGACGACATGCGTCTTCTGAGAAACCACGAGCGGCTTGACCTGCGCCTTGCGCTCGCTTTTCCATCGCTCAAGCTTCGTAACGGCCATCAACACCCCCAACGCAATACACTTGCCTCGCCCGAAGATGCCACAAAGTAGATTCAACTAATAAAAGAAATATTACAGGCCAAAGGCCGTTGATCGCCCATGCACCGCGGGAAAATTGGAACCAATCCACCCCTCACATTTGCGCAATCTACAGTCCTTCGGCCGCAATTTCGCAGTTGGCGGCAAAAGCTCCGTCAATCCGTTGCCGGCTTATATCGCCAGGGCATCTTCGAAAATTTGCAACTGCGGATATCGCTATTTCCAAGCGAGGCACCATTTCAAGGATGGGCTTCGTTCCAAAGCCAGTAACGGGAGGCATGATGATGCGCCATTTCCGCCATCGAGCGATTTCGTCGATGACCTTGATCACCTTTGCCCTTTTCTCGGTAACAGCCAGAGCCGCCGCTCCTCCGCCGGTCGAGGCTGAACACGGCATGGTGGTCACCGCACAGCATCTCGCCAGCGATGTCGGCGTCGACGTGCTGAAAAGTGGCGGCAACGCTGTCGATGCGGCTGTCGCCGTGGGCTATGCATTGGCGGTGGTCTATCCGACTGCCGGCAATATCGGCGGTGGCGGCTTCATGACCATCAGAATGCGGGACGGCAAGACGACCTTCCTCGATTTCCGCGAGCGCGCGCCGCTGGCGGCGAAGAAGGACATGTATCTCGACGACAAGGGCAACATCGTCAAAGGCGCGAGCACGGATGGCTATCTCGCCGTCGGCGTTCCCGGCTCGGTCATGGGTTTCGAGACCGCCCGTGAGAAATTCGGCACGAAATCCCGCCAGGATCTCATCGCGCCGGCCATTCGTTACGCTAAGGAAGGCTTCACGCTGAACCAGGCCGATGCCGCCGAACTGAACGAGGGCAAGGATTGGCTTTCCCGCGACCCGGCAACCGCCGCGATCTTCACCAAGTCGGACGGGAAGCCTTTCGCGACGGGTGACAAGCTGACCCAGCCGGACCTTGGCAACGCTCTCTCCAGCATCGCCGATCAGGGGCCGGATGGCTTTTACAAGGGACCGGTTGCCAATGCCATCGTCAAGGCAAGCCAAGACAAGGGCGGCGTTCTCGCCAGCCAGGATTTCGAGCAATATAAGGTCCACGAACTCGAGCCCGTGAAGTGCGACTATCGCGGCTACCAGATCATTTCCTCGCCGCCGCCTTCCTCGGGTGGCGTCATCATCTGCGAAATCCTCAACGTTCTTGAGGGATATCCGCTCCCCTATACCGGCTATGGCTCGGCCGAAACCGTGCATGTCATGGTCGAAGCCATGCGCTACGCCTATGCCGACCGCAATTCCGCGCTCGGCGACCCGGATTTCGTCAAGAACCCTGTCGGCAAGCTGTTGGACAAGAACTACGCAACGATGATCCGTGACGACATCGACCCCTATAGAGCCGGGGTCTCGAAGGACCTGATGCCCAAGGGCCTCGGCGAAAGTCACGAAACCACGCATTATTCGATCGTCGACAATGACGGCAATGCCGTCGCGGTCACCTACACGCTGAACGGCTCCTTCGGCGCCGGTGTCGTCGCACCCGGCACGGGTATTCTCTTGAACAACGAGATGGACGACTTCACCTCCAAGCCCGGCGTTCCCAATCTCTATGGCCTGGTGCAGGGCGAGGCCAACGCCATCGAGCCGAAGAAGACACCGCTTTCGTCCATGAGTCCGACCATCATCGCCAAAGACGGAAAGCCCTTCATGGTGATCGGTAGCCCCGGCGGCTCGCGCATCATCACCATTACGCTCGAGGCAATCATCAACGTCGTCGATTTCGGCATGAACATTCAAGAAGCGATCGACGCACCGCGCATCCATCATCAATGGCTGCCGGATAAGGTCTACATGGAGCCGCATGCGCTTTCACCTGACACGGTCAAGGTACTCGCCGGCATGGGCTACACCGTTCAGGTCGACAATGACTGGCCGATCTGGGGTCAGTCGGCCGGCATCCTCGTCGGCGGCAAGAGCCTGAGCGACATCGCCAAGGGCGGCGGTGCCCGCTACAACGGCGCCATGGACAGCCGCGCCGGCTCCGGACTGGCCGCCGGCTACTGAACCGCCGACACCAGCCGACTCGATGAACCTGATCGGTGCCGCCCTTGTCGGCACCGGTCTTTTCGGCAGAGAAGACCGCGCGCAACGAGCACATTATCTTACGCTGAAAACCCAATCGTGAGCATTTCCGCGCGATATCGCGCAATTCAATCACTTTACGTTCATCTGCCGCCGCGTTCACGCTTATGTGTGTCATTTTTTTCATCCCATCAATCAGATTTGCGGTTTCTGATATGGCCATCGCGGCCGAGCGGGAGTATACAAACCGCCGTTCAAACAGGCCTTCGCGGCCGTGACCAGACTTGCGGTTCTGTCTTCGGACCCCACTGCACCATCGAGAGCGATCCCCGACAATGTCGGATCAGATATTCCAGGCCGCCCCCACCCGGCGGGCCGCACCGAATTTTCGTGTAGTAGCACTTATCGTAGCAAGTGCGATGTTCATGGAACAGCTAGACGCGACCGTGCTCGCAACAGCCCTTCCGACCATGGCAAGAGACTTCGGCGTCAGCGCACCGGCCATGAGTATCTCGCTGACATCCTATCTCCTCAGCCTCGCAATCTTCATTCCCGCCAGCGGCGCCATTGCAGACCGCTTCGGGTCGCGCACTGTCTTCCGATCCGCCATCGCGGTTTTCGTTCTCGGCTCGCTTTTGTGCGCGCAAGCACCGAACCTGTTCTTCCTTGTCCTTGCCCGGCTTCTACAAGGGCTCGGCGGCGCCATGATGCTGCCGATCGGCCGTCTCGTGCTGATGCGCAGCGTCGCCCGCAAGGACATGGTCAACGCTATGTCATGGCTGCTGATCCCCGCGCTCGTCGGCCCCATCCTCGGCCCGCCGGTCGGCGGCATGTTCGTGACCTATCTCGACTGGCGCTGGATCTTCTATATCAACGTTCCGATCGGCATCATCGGCTTCATCCTCGTGACGATGTTCATCGAGGAAGTGAAAGGCCCGCGCACCGGTCGCTTCGATCTTTCGGGCTTCATCCTGTCGGGCATTTCGCTCGGATCGCTGCTCTTCGGCTTCGAAATGTCGAGCCGTGAAGGCGAAGGCTATCTCGCCATATTCCTGATCTCCATCGGCCTGCTGTTCGGCATCGCCTATCTGCGCCACGCCCGCAAGCATCCCTCGCCGATCATGGACTTCTCTTTGATGAAGGTGCCGACCTTCCGCACTTCCGTCATCGCAGGTTCGCTGACGCGCATCAGCCAGGGCGCGCATCCCTTCCTGATCCCGCTGATGCTGCAACTCGGCTTTGGGCTTTCGGCCGCCGCTGCCGGCCAGATCGCGATCGCGACCGCACTCGGCTCGATGGCGATGAAGCCTTTCCAGGTTCGCATTTTGCGCACACTCGGCTTCCGCACCGCGCTCATCATCTTCGGCCTGATCGGCACGCTCGGCTACGGCCTATGCTCCATCTTCAAGCCGGACTGGCCGCTGCCCATCATCTTCGTTATCCTGTTCTTCTGCGGCTTCTTCATGTCGTTCCAGTTCACGGCCTATAACACGATCGCCTATGACGAGATCGAACGCGACTGCATGAGCATCGCGACCAGTTTCTACTCGACCTTCCAGCAGCTCATGCTTTCCCTCGGCATCTGCGTCGCCGCCCTTGCCCTGCATGGCTCGACGCAGTTCCTTGGCCATGCGAAACCCGAGATGGTCGACTTCTCCGTCGCCTTCATCGTCGTAACCGCCATTGCGCTTCTGGCGGTCATCTGGAACGCCAGCTTCTCGCGCACCGCCGGTTCGGAGATCAGCGGCCATCGCCGCAAATCACCGGAAGAGAGCCTCGGCGAGCACTGAGGCTCGCCGCCGGCAGACTCAAGTAGTAGCGCCTTTTGTGAACAGTGCCTTCACGGGTGGCACATTGCATTGAACAATAACCACGCCCTAAATAGTGGCCAGAACCGAGTTACAGTCTGGAGCATCCCATGGTCGCTGGCATCCATCACATCACGCTGATTACCCGCAAGGTTCAGTCAAATGTCGATTTCTACGTCGGCTTCCTTGGTCTGCGCCTCGTCAAGCGCACCGGCGGCTTCGAGGACGCCACGCAGCTTCATCTCCTTTACGGCGACGCCACCGGCTCGCCCGGCTCGCTGATCACTTTTCTCGTCTGGGAAGACGGCTCGCCCGGTCGTGCCGGCGTCGGCCAGATCGGCGAAATCTCGCTAGCAATCGATCCGGCGAGCATCGGCTTCTGGCTGACGCGCGCCTTGAGCGCCGGTCTCAAGCCGGAGGGCCCGTCGGATGAATTCGGCGAGCCGGTCCTGCGGTTCAAGGATCCGGACGGTGTCATCGTCAAGCTTGTCGGGACCAATGCTCTGCAGGCAACGGCTCCGTGGACGAGCGAGAATATTCCGCAGGAACACGCGATCCGCCGCATTCGCGGCGCAACGCTGTTCAGCGAAACGCCCGAGGAAACGCGGGCCATCCTGATCGACTACTTCGATTACAAACCGCTCGCCACGAGTGGCGCGATCAGCCGTCTCGTCTCGGAGCCCGGGGATGTCCTCGACATCAGGGACGCACGCGGCTTCTGGGCAAGTGCGCCGGGTACCGGCACGGTCGATCACGTCGCCTTCCGCGCCGAAGACGATACCGAATTGCAGTCGGTCCGTACCGCGCTGCAAGCGGTCAATTCTTGGCCAACCGCGATGCATGACCGCAAGTACTTCCGCTCGCTCTACGTGCGCGAACCGGGCCGTATCCTGTTCGAACTCGCGACCGATGCACCGGGCATGTTGATCGATGAGGATGAGGCTACGCTTGGCACACGCCTCTTTGCCCCGGGTGACAGTCCGAAGCTTTTGGCCGAACTGAACGTGATCCTGCCGCAGTTCTCCATGCCCGGCGAACCGCGCGTTATCTATCGCGATCTGCCCTTCATCCATCGCTTCTTCACGCCCGAGCAACCGAACGGCAATGTCTTCGTCCTATTGCACGGCTCCGGCGCCAATGAGACGACGATGCTGCCACTCGGCCACGAGATCGACCCCAATGCGACCTTGCTCACCATACGCGGCCGCGCGCTTGAGGAAGGTGCACCGCGCTGGTTTCGACGCAACGGGCCCATGATCTTCGATCAGGCCGATATCGCCAGCGAGGCCGAGGCTTTTGCCGCCTTTATCGATGGCGCCATCCATGCCTACGGACTCGATCCGGAGCGCATCGTCTATATCGGTTATTCGAACGGCGCCAACCTGCTGAACGCCATGCTGTCGCTGCACCCGCATCTCGTCCGCCGCGCGGTGCTCCTGCGCTCCATGGCGGTGCTCGAAAATCCGCCAGCTGCGGATATGTCGAATGCCGACGTGCTGGTGATCGCTGGCGAAAAAGACCTCTACGGTCCGTATGCTCAGCCACTCGCCGAACACCTGCGTGATGACGGCGCAAAGGTCGAGCTCGCAACGGTGCCGGCCGGTCACGAGTTTGACGATGCCGATGTCCCGGCCATTCAGACGTGGCTCAACAAGTCCGTCTGAAACCGACCTCTTGAGCAGAAAGACAAAAGCCCGCCATCTGGCGGGCTTTTGCGTTGACGAATTCAGTTGGGGCTCAACCCTTGAACGTATATTCCGCGATTGATTGCGGCTTCATCTCGATCGAGAAGCCCGGCAGTCTCGGCGGCATATAGGCGGCGTCGCGGATGATGCAGGGATCTATGAAATGTTCGTGCAGGTGATCGACGTATTCAATCACGCGGCCATCCTTGGTACCGGAGACGGCGATGTAATCGATCATCGACAGATGCTGCACATATTCGCACAGACCTACGCCGCCGGCATGCGGCCAGACCGGTAATTTATACTTGGCGGCGATCAACAGCACCGCCAGCACTTCGTTCAGACCGCCCATGCGGCAGGAATCGATCTGCACGATGTCGATCGCGCCCTCGGCGATGAACTGCTTGAACATGATACGGTTCTGGCACATCTCGCCCGTGGCGACTTTCACTGGACCGATGGCCTGGCGGATCTTGCGGTGTCCGGCGACATCATCCGGGCTCGTCGGCTCTTCGATGAAGAACGGCATTGCAAAGGCAAGCTTCTGCACCCAATCGATCGCCTGATTGACTTCCCAGACCTGATTGGCGTCGATCATGAGATAGCGGTCGGGGCCGATCACCTCGCGGGCGATCGTCAGGCGGCGAATGTCGTCTTCGAGATCACGGCCGACCTTCATCTTCACATGGTTGAAGCCGGCATCGATGGCTTCCTGGCAGAGGCGACGCAGCTTGGCATCGTCATAGCCGAGCCAGCCGGCAGAAGTCGTGTAGCAGGCATAGCCCTCGCGCTCGAGCGTGGCGATGCGCTCGGCCTTGCCGGCTTCGGCTTTCTTCAGGATGGCGACGGCTTCGTCGCGGGTCAGCACGTCAGTCAGATAGCGATAGTCGACGATATCGGCGATCTGCTCGACGTTCATCTCGGAAACCAGTCGCCAGACAGGCTTGCCTGCTTCCTTGGCGAGCAGGTCCCAGACAGCATTGACGACAGCGCCGGTTGCCAGATGCATCGCGCCCTTTTCCGGGCCAATCCAGCGCAGTTGGCTATCGCTGGTCAGGTGCCGCCAGTATTTGCCGGGGTTTTCCAGCACGGTGGCAAGCTCTGTGCCGACAACCAGATGCCGCATCGCCTCGATCGCCATACAGCAGATCTCGTTGCCGCGGCCGATGGTGAAGGTCAGGCCATGGCCGGCAAGGCCCGGCCGGTCGGTCTCGAGAATGACGTAGGCTGCCGAATAATCGGGGTCCGGATTCATCGCGTCAGAACCGTCGAGGCTCTGCGATGTCGGGAAGCGCAAATCGAAAACGCGAAGATTGGTGATGCGCGTCACTGGAAAACTCCTTCTAAATCCATCGCGACCTCTCGACCCCTTAACCGAGGTCGAACTCCTCCCAGAGTGCCGCATTATGCTCGCCAACGTGCGGGGCCGCACGCTCGAATTTCGGCCGCTGTCCATCGATGCGGATGGGCGAGCGGGTGGTATGCATTCTGACGCCATCATCGCGCCCGACCGTCTGCAGCATGTCGAGAACGCGGAAACCGTCGCTGCCCAGCAGCTCCGGCCAGTTCAGCACGTGGGCGCACCAGATGTCGGCAGGCTCCAGTATCCCAAGCCAATCGTCGACATTGCGGGTGACAATGCGCGCCGCGATCAGCGCCTTGATCTCGTCGCGCGCGGTAAACCAGCTTTTTGGATCATCGCGATAGGGCGCGAGTTCGTCCATGCCGAGCAGATCGGCAAGCCTGGAAATCGGCGTCATGGCAATGGCGAGATAGCCGTCGGCCGCAGGATAGACGCCATAGGGGGCGGAAAGATAGGCATGGGCGCTGCGGACATGAGAGCGCTCGGGTAGCTTGTTGCCGCTGTTCATGTGGACGCTCAGCACCTCGACCTGCAGATCGACCAGAGCCTCGAGCAGGCTGGTCTCCACCAATCCGCCCTCGCCCGTCACGCCGCGACGCACCAATGCTGCAAGAATGCCCTGGACCGCAGCCGCACCCGCCAGCATGTCGCCGATCGCGAGGCCGAAGGGCACCGGGCCCTGCCCCTCATCGCCATTCAGCCACATCACACCGGAGCGTGACTGTGCCAGAAGATCCTGCCCTGGCCGCGCCACCCATGGCCCTTCTTCGCCATAACCGCTGATCGAACAATAGACGAGGCGCGGATTGAGCTTGCGCGCGGTTTCATAATCCAGACCCAGCCGTTCGATCACGCCAGGGCGGAAATTCTGAACGAGAACATCGGCCTTGGAGATCAGCTTGCGCAGAGCGCTCATGTCGCGCTCGTTCTTCAGGTCGATCGCCAGGCTCTCCTTGGAGCGGTTGATCGCATGGAAGATGGTCGAATCGCCGTTCTCGTGGTCGCTGAGATAAAGGCCGCGAGAGAGATCGCCGCCGGCAGGCCGCTCGATCTTGATGACCCTCGCGCCGAGATCCATCAGCCGCAGAGTGCAATATGGGCCGGACAGAAACTGGCTCATGTCGACGATAACAAGTCCGGCCAGCGGCAGGTCATTCTTCAGCGTCATCGATACTTCCGCCCTCTTCATTTCGCTCCGGCAAACGCGCTTTTCTGCCCCGACAATCACCGTCGCTCCGATTTTTGCGCCAGCCTCAATCTTCTTATGTGAATAATATTTTCACATATGGATCATATTTGCAAACAGAATGACGGAGGATATTTGCCGGCCATCGGGCTTACGCCACCGGAAAATGCGCTATGTTCCGACAGGACGAGGTTCTTGACGAGGAGATGGAGTATGGCGACGGTCAAATTGCTCGGCGATGCCGAGGCGGAAGCGATCCCGGCGGTCAAAGCCGTGTTCGACGATATTCGTTCGGTCCGGAAATCGGATTTCATCAACAATTTCTGGCGCGGTCTCGCCAACGATCCGGTTCTGCTCAAGCGCACCTGGGAAGGCTTGAAAGCGGTCATGATGGCGGACGGCCCGCTCGATCCGCTGGTGCGCGAGATGATCTACATCGCGGTCTCGACCGCCAATGGCTGCACCTATTGCATCCATTCTCACACGGCTGCCGCCAGAGCCAAGGGCATGACGGATGCACAGCATGCCGATCTGCTTGCCGTTATCGGCCTCGCGGGCCAAACCAACCATCTCGTGACGTCAATGCAGATTCCTGTCGATCCGGAATTCGAGGTCGGCCACCGCAAATAAAGCAAAAAGGCCCGCAGGCAGGCGCCGGCGGGCCTTCTATCAGTAATGTTGACGCGTTTAGCGGTCAGACTTTTCGGTAGCCTGAACCTCTGCGGCAATCGCTACGACATTGATACCGTTGTTCACGGCCAGCAACCTCTTGCGAACCAGAACGCCCATGACGCGCGCAGCCGTCGAGAAAGTCATCGTATCGAGCGGACCCTCTCCTTCCCACGGCTTGGTCAGTCGCTCGGTCACGGCCGAGACGATATTGTTGGGCACGATGTCGGTGCATTCGCGCATGGCTTCGAATACGACGCTGATGGGGACAATGCGCCCCTCGAACGTCACGATCGGTTCGGTGACTTCGCTGTCCCATTCCTCGAAGGCATAGAGCGCCTCGCGGAACAGCTGCTGCAGAGTGATGGGGGCATGACCCTCATGAAGGGGCGGCAAGGCATTCGACATGTCTGTCTCCTTTCAATTGGAAGTCCGGCGCATGTATGAAACTCGATGGTCCCCGTAGAGACCCAGGCGCTGCTTCTTCAGTTTGGCGCGCCCCGAACACAGTCCATGGGGGCAAGCGGCGCGGCAAACCATCTTCTGACCGGCGCAACGCGGGACACACACAAAATGTTCCCACCGGTCATTTAACTTGATCAAGTCTATAGATTAATCTCGACTTGAAAAGCCTAATTAATAATTTTCTGAATTTCTCTTTATTTTTGAATGGCTTCACGTAGACTGAAATCGCGTCTGACAGCCGGAAGGCATGCGAATCCCTTCCAAAACGGTGAAAGGAAGACCATGTGCGGCGATCATGAACACGGGCATGAACACGGCCACCATCATAGCCATCAACCGATCGACTGGCGCGAACATGGCATCAAAATCATCCCCGGCAATGCGCTCGACCCGAACACGGCGCAGACACCCGGAATGAACCGGGCAACCGCCATCAACAATGCCCGCGCCGGCGCCGAAAAGATCTGGGCGGGAACGGTGACGATCCATGCCAATGCCAAGACCGGCGCCCACCATCATGGCGACCTCGAAAGCATCATCTACGTGGTGAAGGGCAAGGCCAGGATGCGCTGGGGCGAGAATCTGGAATTCGTCGCCGAAGCAGGCCCCGGAGACTTTATTTTCGTGCCGCCATTCGTGCCGCATCAGGAAATCAATGCCAGCCGCGACGAGACTTTGGAATGTGTGCTGGTGCGCTCCGGACAAGAGCCCGTTGTCGTCAATCTCGATATAGAACCGGTGGAAAAGCCGGAGGAAGTTCTCTGGATAGATCCGATCCACCGCTGATCTGCTCAAATCTTAGGCAAACACCCAATTTGCCGCACAAATAACCCACAGTATTTGTAGAAAATTAATTTCCGTCTCCATCTGATCCTGAAACAGTTTTTCATAACCGCAGTGCACAACGCATGATCCTGCTTGGCAGCATGAACACGCGTCTGAAATGATCTGGCCGTCAACGAGACAACGATCTCGCTTATCTGGAACAGGATTTCCCATGACTGAAAAGCTCTCTAAAGGTTTCGACGCGCTGCGCCTTTCCCGCCGCGCCGGCCTTGCTGTCATCCTCGCCTCCGCTGTCGCCGCTTTCGGCTTGACGGCAACCGCCACGAAGTCCGTTGCTGCGGACAAGACGATCAAGGTCGGCATCATGAGCGGCGAGGACGAAGACGTCTGGCGCGCGGTTGTGGCCGAAGCCGCAAAGAAGGGCCTGAAGGTCGAGCCGGTCGTCTTCAACGACTATACCCAGCCGAACGAAGCACTGGAGCGCGGCGAGATCGATGCCAACGCCTTCCAGCACAAGCCCTACCTCGACAACCAGGTCAAGCAGCATGGCTACCACATCGTGGTTGCCGGCTATACGGGCATCTGGCCGATCGGCCTTTACACCAAGAAGTATAAGGCCGTAGCCGAGCTGCCGAAGGGTGCCGTCATCGGCGTACCGAACGATCCGTCGAATGAAGGCCGCGCACTGCTCGTTCTGCAGCATGAAGGCGTCATCAAGCTCAAGGATCCCAAGAACATCCTCGCCACCGCCGCCGATGTTGCGGAAAATCCGAAGAACGTTGAGATCAAGGAACTGGACGCCGGTATCGTCGGCCGTTCGATCGACGATCTCGACGCCGCTGTCGTCAACACCGATTGGGCGCTGAAGGCCGGGCTCTCGCCGAAGGACCGCATTGCCCAGGAACAGATCGACGGCAACCCCTACCGCAATTTCATCGCCGTTCGCCAGAGCGACGAGAGCGCACCGTGGGTGAAGACCTTGGTGGCCGCCTATCAGAATGATATTGTGAAGGCCGAGTTCGACAAGGTCTACAAGGGTACGGGCCAAAGCGCCTACTGATAACCGGACGGCGCGGGAGACAGCGCTAAGCGGCTGGGCGGCCCGGGCATATATTGCCCAGGCCGCCTTTGGCGTTTACAGCGCGGCATCACCCGCGCCGGACCCAATAAGAAGATCGGGAAACAGACATGAATTCCTTCACCCCCGCCACATCAATCGATGGACAGGCGCCGCCCGAGCGATCGTCGGGCGATGAGATCGTCCGTCTCGTCGATGTTCGTCGCCGGTTCGGCACGACGCCCGCGCTCGACGGCATTTCGCTGACTGCGCGCCGTGGCGAGATCGTTGGCATCATCGGCCGCAGTGGCGCCGGCAAATCGACGCTGATCCGTTGCCTGAATGGCCTGGAGCGCGCCGATAGCGGCGAAATCCATATCGAGGGCCGCGATATCGCGCGTCTGTCGGAGAAGGAACTGCAGCCGCTGCGTCGCCGCATCGGCATGGTCTTCCAGCACTTCAACCTGCTTTCCTCGCGCACCGTCGAGGAAAATATCGCCCTGCCACTGAAGATCGAGGGCGTCGGCAAAACCGAACGTTTGCAGCGCGCCCGCGAACTGCTCGACCTCGTCGGCCTCGCCGACAAGGCGAACGCCTACCCATCAGCTCTGTCGGGCGGACAGAAACAGCGTGTCGGCATCGCGCGCGCTCTTGCCGCCCGGCCTGCCATTCTTCTATCAGACGAGGCAACTTCGGCGCTCGACCCGGAAACGACCCGGGCCATCCTGACTCTTCTGAAGGATATCAACCGCAAGCTTGGCCTGACGATCCTGCTCATCACCCACGAGATGGAAGTGATCCGCTCGATCGCCGACCGCGTGGCCGTCATCGATGCCGGCCGGATCGTCGAGGAGGGGTCGGTCTGGACCGTCTTTGCCAATCCCGCAGCGGAAATCACCGCAAGCCTGCTCAGCGGCGCTCGTCCGCAGCTTCCGGATCACATCGCCGCTCGCCTTTCTCCAACCTCAGGGGCCGAGGCCATCATCAGCGTCGATCTCGCCGGCCCGGCCGCTCAGGGCGCGCTTTTCGCCGACCTTTCGGCTGCTCTCCCCCGCTCCTTCCGGCTGGTCCACGGCGGCATCGATCATATCCAGAACCAGCCTGTCGCCCGCTTCTTCGTGGCAGTGCCGACACACGACGCGACCTTGCCGGCACAGGTCGTCGATTTCTTGAAAGCCCGCTCCGCCCGGGTGGAGGTTCTAGGCTATGACAACTGATGTAATCCTCGGCCTGCTTTGGCGCTCCTTCTGGCAAACCGTCTGGATGACGGGCGCATCCGGCTTTCTGTCTCTGATCATCGGTCTGCCGCTCGGCCTCGCCCTCGTCGTTACCAGCCGTGGCGGCATCGCCGAGCAAGGCGCGATCAACCGCGTCCTGGGTATCTTGGTCGATGGCTTCCGCGCCGTCCCATTCATCATCCTGCTCATCGCGTTGATTCCGCTGACGCGCCTGATCGTCGGAACGGCACTCGGCACGACGGCTGCCATCGTGCCTCTGACCATCGCCGCAATCCCCTATTACGCACGCGTCGCTGAGGTCTCGCTGCGCGATGTCGATCGCGGCCTGATCGATGCAGTACGGGCCATGGGCGGTAATCGCTGGACCATCATCCGCGAGGTGCTGATACCCGAGGCCATGCCCGGCATTGTCGCCGGCTTCACCGTAACCATCGTGACGCTGATCGGCGCTTCGGCGATGGCCGGTACGATCGGCGGCGGCGGCCTCGGCGACCTTGCCATCCGTTATGGCTATCAACGTTACGAAACGAATGTGATGATCGCAGTCGTCATCATCCTGATCATTCTGGTCTGGGGCATGCAATGGCTGGGCGATCGCCTCGCCATCCGGCTCGATCGCCGCTAATCCCAGCATTCCCGGCGCAGGAGACGCTCCGCCGGGAATGGACTCCAACGTTCAGTTGCGCGTCACCGGCTTGGAGCGCATGCGCGACACCGTCTCCCGTTCCGCACGTTTGCATCGCATCGGCGGGAGGCCTCGATCCATCAGATCCATATCCTCCAGCACCATGTCACCCATTTTTTTGAAGGCGCTGTCGAGTGCGCCTGCTCGATGGGCCGAGCGCAGGAAGCCCTTCAGCTTGCGCACGGGATGATCGGGGCTAAGCGGCTCTTCCGGATAGACGTCGCTCGCCGCAACGATGTGGCCTGAAGCGACCGCCGACATCAGTGCATCGAAATCGACGACATCGGCGCGGCTGAGCAGAATGAAGGCAGCCCCCTTGCGCATGCTGCCGAAAGCTTCGGCGCCGAGAAAGCCCTTGTTCTCGCTGGTAACCGAGGCAACCACGAATATGAAATCGCTGCCCGACAGAACCTCGTCCAACCCGGCTGGCTGCACACCGTGTTCTCTAAGGATCGATGGCGGCATCCAGGGATCGAACACTCTAATATTGGCCCGGAAGCCCGAGAGCACCCGGTTCAGTGCCTTGCCGAGATCGCCGAAGCCGATGATGCCGATATCACTGCCCGAGATCAGACGCGCCTTCGCATTGCCGTCGCCACCCCAAAGCTCCCTGCCCTCGCGAAAATCCAGATCCGCATCGGCAATGCCGCGCGCGAGGCTCAAGGCAAAGCCGAGTCCGATCTCGGCAACCGGCTCAGCAAAGACCAGACCGGTGGTCACGACATGAATACCGCGTTCGAAAAGCACCTCATAGGGCATGTTGTTGATGAGGTTGCTCTCGACGTTCAAGATGCAGCGCAGCTGCGGCATGCGATCCAGCGTTTCCTTCGACAGCGGCGGCTGACCGATGATGTAGCGCGCCTCGCCAAGCACCTCGTCTCCCAGTCCGGCGATATCGTCCCGATCCGCCTCCACGATGCGGTATTTGGCGTGGAGGAGTGATAGCGCGTCCCTGGTGAAGATGAGTTCAAGCGAACGCGGCTCCGGTGTGCTGATAGCCAAAGGTCTGCTGTCGGTCGTCATTCCATTCCTCCCTGTCTCGGGCGAGGATCCAATATCATTCGCTGAATGAGATCAATCCGCCTCACCCTCCTCGCCGGGCATTCCAACGGAGAAGGCGCAGATGCGCGAGAGATGGGTGAGCGGCAACCCCGTCTCCACATGCCATGCATTGAACTGCTCCTGAATCAGCCTCAGATCTTTCTTGGTGGGCTTGCTTTCCGAGATCGGCACGCCAGAAAGTCGCAAGCAGACGAGAACATCATGGCTCATGACGAAGCTATCGCGACCAAGCACACGGAGAAGATATTGGCCGGTCATGCCGCCGAGCCGGTTTGCCTGCTTGTCCAGCACAGCAAGCAGGCCGATCTGGTCCTCGAGCGGCCAATCGGCAAAGAAACGGCCGGCACTGCCGTACTCGTCAGCAAGCCGCCGGACGAACTGTGCATTGGCACGCACGGACATGATCTTGGCGCCATTGCGGATAACCCGCGTATCCGAGGTCAGGTCATGCCAGTAGTCGTCAGGTGCAAGATTGAGGAAGGCCGGATCGAAGCCGGAAAAGGCGGCTTCAAAACCCTGCCATTTAGCGTCAATGATATTGCGCACGAAGCCCGCATAGAAGACATAGCGCGTCATGTCGGACAGAATGCGGTCATCCGGCACCGTCCGCAGCACGTCGTGGTCAGGTACTCCGGGCATCAGCGCCCTCAGCCCTTCGGCGCCGCCCTTGCGCTTCTCCGCACGCTCCCTGATCTCCGCGAAGTTTCCCATGAATATCCTCCTTCGACCGCGCTTCGTGCCAAATCTTTTACATCCCGCGCCCGCACGCAAGGGGTTGCGGAGCAAGCTCGCGCCCGTCGGAAACGCAGCATCGAAACCGCCGACGGAAAGTTGATCGAACTCCCGCTTGAATCGATCAGCCGACGATTGAAACGATGCCGGACTGCACCAGATACCCTCGTGAAATTAGCTTGAGATTTCACGCATCGTGGCGTTAATTTCGGCGGCGTCGGATCGGAGCTTCGTACCATGAACAACAACGACTGGAACTACCCCATCATGGTCATCTGCAAGCGGACCGGAAAGGTCTACACAGTCGCCAACACGAAAGAGGCGCTGGACATGCTGCTGAACGCCTGGCCCGTGGCGGAAGGCAAGGCCTTCATGATGGCCCTACAGATTTGTGCCGACGTAGAAAGCGGTCACGGACAGGAGACGGAAGCTCGGAACAGCTTCGTGGCCGCTGCGATGGAAGCAAGCGTTCCGATCGAGACCCCGGTGATCCAGTAGGATCGCAGGCAAGCCTTGCTGCATATCCTGATGCCGGCGATCGCCAGATCCGGCTGATGTGGCTTTGAAGGGATTGAGGCGCCTATCGCCCTCGCGCCGATGCGCACTGCAGCTTGATATCGCAAAAGTGCTCCGACTAATTTTCCGGGAAATTGCGAAACCTTTTCCCGTTGCGCGAGTTTGGATAGCGATGTCGAAGGACGATGGAGCTACATATGATGGTTGGAGAAATTCCGGGTCGATGCGCAGCAGCTTTCCGCCCGGAACGCGTAACGAACCAGGAAGATCGATTGCTTCTGCAATTCGGACAGAGGCCGAAACACCCCGAAGCGGCTGAAGTCTGCTTGGAAAGCAAGGTGCTGGAATAGCTCCACCGGCAGAAACTCGGTCAGACTTGCACCCCACGCCGAAACAGCAACCACTCAAAAAGCACCTCGGTTGTTAAACGGCGCTGCGGAAATGTCTTATCCGGCTCCTTTCACAGAATTCCGAAAGCGGAACCACCACCTACTTTTGCCGGAATTGCCTTAGCCGCTATCAAAATTCACAGTTGATCTGTTCGCTGACGGATAGAGCTGCAGCATATGGCTGACCGCCGCGCGGCCGTGGACGCGCAACCGAAAACAACCTTAATAATGCCGGGCAAGATAGCGTACCATGCGGAATGCTTTTTGCAGGCTTACCGGAGCATTTACGTTTCGGAGGTAACGCGTTTTGAAACGAAACACTTTACGACCATTTCCTGCTGTCACTCTCGTCATGGGAGAGAACGGCAATTATCGCCGTGTCAATTCGGTACATCAGGTTGCAGAATTATTGTTGGAGCATTGGCCGGTTGAAAACGGCGAAGAATATGTTGCGGCGGTGCGTGTCTGCCTCGAGGCGATGCTGGGTGCCGCCCCTCCGGAAGCGGCAAGGGAAGCTCTGATCAAGGCCGCGCGGGAGGCCGGCATATCCGTGATGCAGTGAAATCCTCACTATGCGCCGCAAGCGATTGTAATCTAACAAGAAGCAATTCACCTTTTGTGAACCACTGCCAGCGATTGTTCCAACAAGGGCAGGCGATTCGCCTTACCAATGACGGAGAGATTATGTCGCTTTTAGCATTCCCGGCCGACAGACGCACCAGCGATATCAGGCGCTGCGCCAAGGCATTGTTGCAACTGAACGGCGAAGAAGCCAATCGCTTCTGGCGTTCGGAAATGGCAGGCTTCGCTGTGAGATTGACGGCACAGGGCATGGATCAGGGCGAGATTTCGCGGCAGGCCGCGCTTTTCATGCATGCGGTTCAAATGGAACTACAGCTCGCTTTCGCGATAGATGACGAACGCAACGCCTCAGCCTGAGGCCGCTATCTCGGCAACCTGCAGAATGCCACAGACTTGTCGCCGCTCGTCGGCGACTTGATCTGCACAGTCCATTCCCCGCCGGGAAAATGATATCCCTTGGAAGTGGCAACGCCTGCAATCTGCATGCAGGCTTTCCGGGCATCGGCGGTCGGCACGTCGATCATTGCCGTTACCGCATATTTTCGACTGGAAACCTGGCAGGGCCCCGTAAACAAGCCGGTATTGTCGATCATCTTGCAGACACGATACGCGTTGCTCACGGCATCGTCGGCAGCCATTGCACCATTGGCGACCACCAAAATTGCGGCCACCGCCAAAAATCGTTTCATTGAAAACCCCGTTCCCCGCAACGGCACGCTGCCAGAGCCCGTTTCGCCTTGCAAGACATGTTGTGCGGATTTGCGGCGACTGTTTGAAAATACAACGCAAATCGAGGCAGCTCGTTCGCTAAAATGAAGACGCCCTGCATCTCAGGGACCTTCAACGACAGAGCCATGCGACAGTTCTGCCGAGGACCTCACGAGCGCCAGCGCAGGGCATGCCACCACCCCCCGACCGAACATCCAACAGCAATATCGCAAAACCGCCCCTCGCTTCGCGACATGTGGAAAACGCTCCGCCGACAGCATCCTGTTAACCTCTAGGATATTAGAAGATGGCAAATTAGCTAAAGTAAAATCCGGAAACGACAAGATGACCGAAGCTTCGCAAAACAACCGAATGTCGGCACGGAAGCGGACACTTCTCGGAGCCAAGATCATCTTCAACGACGGACATTCGGTCTACGACTGCCTCGTCAGGAACCTGTCCGATACGGGCGCGATGATCCAGATAGAAAACCCGCTCGCAGCCCCGAACGCATTTGACCTTCAGCTTTCGGACAACAGGCTGCTGACCTGCGAAGTCCGCTGGCGAAAGATCAACAGCATGGGCGTTCAGTTCGTGTAGGTTCGCGCAACGACCGACGAAAATCGTCGCATAGAGCCGTTCAGCCGCTGAAAGCCAAACATGCAATTACCGAGCTGCGTATCGAGGCTTGGACAATCAGCTCCAAGCTACGCAAGCACTCAACTCTGAGGCGACATTTGTAAAATATGGTAGCGGAGGAGGGATTTGAACCCCCGACACAAGGATTATGATTCCTCTGCTCTGACCTACTGAGCTACTCCGCCACGCCGCGTTTGATGGTTAGCATCACACGCAAAGGTCAAACGAACCGCTGCCCGGAAGCGCCAGCTCGTTGGTGAGCGGCTTATAAGGTGCGGTTCGGCTTGGTGTCAAGCGGATGATTTGGAAAAATCAGCGCTTTCTCTTGAGCCCGAGCGTTCCGTCCCTCAGGCAGCCACGGGGCTGGCCAGAAGAGCCTTCAGGGAAGCTTCCGCGAGCGGCTCTCTTTCCGAGCGTTCGATGAAGCCGCCGCCATAGACGCGGGCATCGTCGCCCGGTGCCGAATAGAGCGCGCAGGCCTGTCCCGGAGCAACACCCGCCTCGCCGACAGAAAGATCGACATAGATGCCGCTGGCATCGGCATGCAGCACGGCTGGAGCCGGAGCACGGGTGGAGCGCACTTTGGCGAAACAGGCAAAGCCCTCGCCGGAAGCTGCCTGCAGCAGCGGCTCGTCGCCAAGCCAATTCACGTCACGCAGATAGACGCGATGCGTTTCGAGCGCTTCCTTCGGCCCGACGATGACGCGGCGCGAGCGGGCGTCGAGATAGACGACGTAGAGCGGCTCGCCGGTGGCGATGCCGATGCCGCGGCGCTGGCCGATCGTATAGTGCAGGATGCCCTCATGCTGCCCGAGCACGCGGCCGTCGAGATGGACGATTTCGCCGGCAAGCGCCGCATTCGGCTTCAGCTTGGCGATGACGTCGGAATACTTGCCTTGCGGCACGAAACAGATGTCCTGGCTATCGGCCTTCTTGGCGACGACAAGGCCCATCTCCTCGGCAAGCGCGCGGGTCTCGGCCTTCGGCATGCCGCCAAGCGGAAAACGCAGATAGTCGATCTGCTCCTGCGTGGTGGCAAAGAGGAAATAGCTCTGGTCGCGATCGGCGTCGGCCGGGCGATAGAGCGCCCGGCGGCCGGGATTGTCGGCAGTCGGATTCGGACGCGAACGGATGTAGTGGCCGGTCGCCAGCGCGTCCGCGCCGAGCTCCTTTGCGGTCGCCAGCAGATCGGCGAACTTGACGGTCTGGTTGCAGGCAACACAGGGGATCGGCGTTTCGCCTGCGACATAGCTTTCGGCGAAGGGATTGATCACCGTTTCGCGGAAGCGTTTTTCATAGTCGAGCACGTAATGCGGGATGCCGAGCGTCTCGCAGACACGGCGTGCATCGTCGATATCCTGGCCGGCGCAACAGGAGCCGGCGCGATGTACGGCAGCGCCATGATCATAGAGCTGCAGCGTGATGCCGAGCACATCATAGCCCTGCCGCTTCAAAATGCCGGCGACGACGGAGCTGTCGACGCCGCCAGACATGGCGACGACGACGCGGGTATCTTCCGGCCTCTTGTCAAAATCCAGTGTATTCACGGTCGTTGCCGCCAGTCTTCCACGATCTTCGATGCTATCCTGAGCGGGATGACTTTTTCGAAAAGCCGCCACGCTTTCATTGTCTGATACCGCATGACCTTGCCCAAAAACCGCTATGCACTTTTCGGGACCATGCTCTCGCCGCCGGATGCCATGCAAAAGCGGCGAATTTTCATCATGTGGGGCCATCGGCCGCTCTTTGCGGCCAGCCTCAGTTGTGGACGGATATAGAAAGGATTGCCAACCCATGCAAGGGGTGGGCGAAATCGCGAATCATCCCTCGGAGCGCCGTGCTTCCTTTCGGAAGCACAAAGGTCGCTCTAATCTCGAATCTACGCATCGTGCTTTCCGGAAATCGATTCCGATTTTCGGGTCGATGCTGTAGTCTTCAAATGCCCGACCAAATTGCCTGCACGCCGCAAAACAGTGACGGCAGAGCCTACGGCAACGATCCAGAGCGCAGCCGTCAAAACCCAGCTACCACCGCTCCAAAGGGCCTCGATGATGGAGAGAAGGGCCGCACCCGTGGCCACGGCCATGCGATGCTGCTTGGCCATCGGCCCGCCGAAATCACTGGGATTGCCAGTGGCGCGTCCAAGCTCGCGCACATAGGCCGTCAGCACGGCGAAGGCGGCTGCGGCCCAGCCAAGCCCGGGCATTGCAATGCCACAGCCAACGCCGGCAAAGATGAGGATATCGGCGATCCGATCCGGAAACTCGTTCCAGAAGGGCCCATCGGCTTCGCCCTTTCCGCCTTCGACGGCCACCATGCCGTCAAGCAGATTGCAGAGGAGACGCAGCTGGCAGAACAGGGCCGCAAGAATCAGCAAGGCCACACGGATCCCCGCACCGCCGGCGGCCCCCGAAAGCCAGAAGGAACCGCCCGCCAGCGCCGCCATCAACATGCTCGTCTGTGATATCTGGTTCGGCGTCACAGAAAGTGCGGTCATACGCCGCGCCAGCGTCTGAGCCCATCGCGTGTTGCGGCTCGCCAGCGGCCGCCTGTCACCCATCCCCTCGCCCGTCATGGCCCCTCACCTCTCATGGTTTCGCCGCCTTCCGCCCGATATCGAGTAGTTGTAGATGGCCGCATAGCTGGAGGAGACCAGCAACGGCACGGCAATGGTCTTCAGGATCTCTGGCGTGCCGCTCAGCACATGGATGACAATCAGGATGGTTGCCGAGCCCAGGCAGGCAATCAGCGGCGGCGCCCAAAGGCGTGTAAGGCCGCTGAACCACCGCGCCAAAGCTTCGACCACGGACTTCAAAAACAGCGTCAGGCAGCCCGAAAGCACCCCCTGCACGAAGCCTGATATCAAGGGGCGCGGCATGGGATGCATGTGATTGGCGAAGAAGGCCCAGCCGCCCATGGCCAGGAAAGCGAAAAGCACATGCACGATGCTGCTGCCGGCAAGCGCTTTCAGCCTTCCGCTCATGACACGGACCACCAGAAGCGCACGAGGTGGAAGAAGATCGGCGCGGAGAAGACGACCGAGTCCAGCCGGTCGATCAGCCCGCCATGCCCCTCGATGAGATGACCCCAATCCTTAACGCCGCGATCCCGCTTGATCGCCGACATCACGAGCCCGCCGAAGAAGCCCATGATCGTGATGACGAAGGCGAGCAGCCCGGCCTCCAGCGGCGTGAATGGCGTCACCCACCAAAGCGCCGCGCCAATCAGCGAGGCGCTGACCACGCCGCCGACAAAACCCTCCACCGTCTTCGATGGCGACAAACGCGGCGCGATCTTCGCTTTCCCGAACAGCTTGCCCCAGACATATTGCAGCACGTCGCTGAGCTGCACGACGATCACCAGGAAGGCAATGAGCAGTACGTTGCGGCCTTCATAGCCGGGAATATGCAAAGTGAGCAGCGCCGGCACATGCGAGGCACAGAAGACGCAGATCATCAGCGCCCATTGCACCTCGGCGATCCGCACCAGAAACCGTTCGGTATCGCCGCGCAGCACCGCGATGATCGGCATGAGGAGGAAGGCGTAAACGGGAATAAAGATCGAATAGATGCCATATTGCTCGGCCCAGAGCAGATAATACTGCACCGGCAGGACGACGAAGAAGGCCGCGGCAAGCGCCCAATGATCCGCCCGTTTCGTATTGATCAGCGTCACGAACTCGCGCAGCGCCGCAAAGGAGCAGAAGGCGAAAAGCAGAATGACGCCGGCGCGCCCGGCAATGAAGGCGATGCCGATCAGCACCACCATCACCCACCAGGCCTTGATGCGCGCATTCAGGTTCTCGATCGCGGCATTCGATCCGTCGGGCGACAGCCGACGCTCCAGCACATAGCCGATGACGGAGGCGACGATCAGCACGCCGAAAATGCCGAGGACGAGGTGGATCAGATCGGCGCTTGCTGCCCCCATTCTCAGTCCCCCGCCCGCTTCGGCGCAAGCGCCAGCAGGGCCGTTTCGGCTCTCGCCAGGAAATCCGCCTTTTCCTCGGTCTCGCCGATATGCAGCGCCTCGCCGAAAGTGACGGTGCAGATCAGCGGAATAGGCACGAATTCACCCTTGGGCATGACGCGGTTGAGGTTGTCGATCCAGACCGGAACAAGGTCGATATCCGGGCGTGCCTTGGCAAGGTGGAAAAGCCCGCTCTTGAAAGGCTGCAACGATTGTTCAGTGAGATTTCGGGTGCCTTCCGGAAACAGGATCAGCGACGAGCCTGCATCGAGCGCCTGGGTCATCTGCGTAACCGGATCTTCCTTGCGGACCTCGCGATCGCGCTCGATCAAGACTGCATTGAAAACATCGCGGCCGATGAAGCTGTTCAGCGATGACTTCAGCCAATAGTCGGCGCCGGCCACCGGGCGCACCCGTCTGCGCAACCGTGGCGGCAAAACTGTCCAGATCAGGATGAAATCGCCGTGACTGGAGTGATTGGCGAAATAGACGCAGCGGCTAGTACGCATGCCGCTCTCGGGCCAGATGGCTCTGACGGCGGTAATCGCCCGCGCAAAGAGAACGATGGCCACCGAGGCCGGTTTTGCCAGCCATTCGATCGGCGTGCCCATTCCTTCCCCGAGAATGTTCTTCCGCAAAGCCTCCATGACAAAGAAATAGGCTCGTTTCGCAAACCTCGATAGCTACTCGCCCGGCTTATCCACAACCGTCGCAGCAGTAGAAAAAACCCGGCGCAACTCATGTCGCACCGGGTTTCGGAGTTGACTCTTGGGAGGAGCAAACCGGATGGTTCGACCGACCCTCGGAGGGGCGGCTTAGTCGATGTTGAACACCAGCGGCTTCGCCTGGCGGATGGCGTGGTGCGCCGTTAGCTTGGCAAGCACATCATCGCTGAGCGCGCCGTCGACATAGAGCAGTGCGATGGCATCGCCGCCCTGCTTGTCGCGGCCGAGCTGGAAGTTGGCGATGTTGACGCCGGCGGAGCCGAGCGTCGTGCCGATGAAGCCGATCATGCCGGGAACGTCGGTATTGGCGATATAGACCATGTGGTTGCCCACGTCGGCGTCGAGGTTGATGCCCTTGATCTGAATGAAGCGCGGCTTGCCGTCCGAGAAGACGGTACCGGCAACCGAGCGCGTCATGCTGTCGGTGGTGACCGTCAGCTTGATGTAGCCGTCATAGACGCCTGTCTTGTCGCGCTTGACTTCGGCCAGCACGATGCCCTTTTCCTTGATCATGATCGGCGCCGAAACCATGTTGACGTCGGCGACCTGATTGCGGATCAGGCCAGCGAGCAGCGCGCTCGTCAGTGCCTTCGTGTTCATGCCGGCGGTGACGCCGTCGTAGAGGATCTCGATTTCCTTGATCGGATCTTCCGTGACCTGGCCGACGAAGGCACCGAGAACATCGGCGAGCTTGATGAAAGGCCTCAGGATCGGCGCTTCTTCAGCGGTGATCGAGGGCATGTTGATGGCGTTCGAGACAGCGCCTTTGACGAGATAGTCGGCCATCTGCTCGGCGACCTGCAGAGCGACGTTTTCCTGCGCTTCCGTGGTGGAAGCGCCGAGATGCGGCGTGCAAACGACATTCGGCAGGCCGAACAACGGGCTTTCCTTGGCAGGCTCCACTTCGAAGACGTCGAAAGCAGCACCGGCGACATGGCCGGACTTGATGGCGGCGGCGAGAGCTGCCTCATCGACCAGACCACCACGGGCGCAGTTGATGATGCGCACGCCCTGCTTCATCTTGGCGATCGCAGTCGCGTCGATGATGTTGCGGGTCTTGTCGGTCAGCGGCACATGCAGCGTGATGAAGTCAGCGCGGGCGAAGAGTTCGTCGAGCTCGACCTTGGTCACGCCCATTTCCTCGGCGCGCTCCTTCGACAGGAACGGGTCGAAGGCAACGACGTGCATCTTCAGGCCGAGTGCACGGGCGATGACGATCGAGCCGATATTGCCGGCGCCGATGATGCCGAGCGTCTTGCCGGTGATTTCGACACCCATGAACTTCGACTTTTCCCACTTGCCGGCCTGAGTCGAGGCATCAGCAGACGGGAGCTGGCGAGCAACGGCGAACATCAAGGCGATAGCGTGCTCGGCCGTGGTGATCGAGTTGCCGAACGGCGTGTTCATGACGATGATACCGCGGCGCGAGGCGGCGGGGATATCGACGTTGTCGACGCCGATGCCGGCACGACCAACGACCTTGAGGTTCTTGGCCGCGGCGATGATCTTCTCCGTCACCTTGGTGGCGGAACGGATGGCGAGACCATCATAGTTGCCGATGATTTCGAACAGCCGATCCTTATCCTTGCCAAGCTGTGGCTGAAAATCGACTTCGACGCCGCGATCGCGGAAGATCTGGACGGCGGTTTCCGACAGTTCGTCGGATACGAGTACGCGAGGTGCCATTGAGGCCTCCTGAAAAGTCACCTAAGACGGGCAATTTCCGGGAAATGCGAAGCGGCTTTCCGTCAGGAATTGCATGAAAATAACAAGAAATCCGGAATGCTGAGCTCCGCCTTCGCCGGCGGAGCCATTCACGCTTCAAACCTCAGGCAGCAACCTGGGAGAGCGTCGCCTTCTGCGTTTCGAAAGCCCAGGCAAGCCAGGGCATCAGCTTCTGCATGTCGGAGGCTTCGATGGTAGCGCCCGCCCAGATACGCAGGCCCGACGGTGCGTCGCGATAGTGGCCGACATCATAGGCGACGCCTTCCTTTTCGAGCAGCGCAACGAGGCCCTTGGCGAAGTTCGCCTGACCATCGGCATCGAGAGCGACTACATCCTTATCGACGATCTTCAGGCAGACGGAGGTATTGGATTCCGTCTCGGCCTTGACAGCGAGATTGGCGATCCAGTCGTTGGCGGCGACGAAATCGTGGATAACCTTTGCGTTGGCATCGGCACGACCGATCAGCGCCTTCAGGCCACCGAGTTCCTTGGCCCAGAGAAGCGCGTCGATATAGTCTTCGACGCAAAGCATCGAAGGTGTGTTGATCGTCTCGCCCTGGAAGATGCCTTCGATGAGCTTACCGCCGCTTGTCATACGGAAGATCTTCGGCAGCGGCCAGGCCGTCACATAGGTCGTCAGGCGCTCGACGGCGCGCGGCGACAGGATGATGACGCCATGTGCGCCCTCGCCGCCCAGAACCTTCTGCCAGGAGAAGGTGACGACATCGAGCTTGGCAAAATCGAGGTTCTGAGCGAAAGCCGCCGAAGTGGCGTCGCAGATCGTCAGCCCCTTGCGGTCGGCCGGAATGAAATCGCCATTCGGGACGCGCACGCCGGAGGTCGTGCCGTTCCAGGTAAAGACCACGTCGCGATCGAAATCGATCGTGGAAAGATCAGGAAGCTCGCCGTAACCGGCCTCGAGCTTGCGGACGTCCTTGAGCTTCAGCTGCTTGACGACGTCGGTAACCCAGCCGGCACCGAAGCTTTCCCAGGCGACCATATCGACGCCACGTTCGCCGAGCAGCGACCAGAGCGCCATTTCGACGGCACCGGTATCGGAAGCCGGAACGATGCCAATACGGTAGTCCGCCGGTACTTCGAGAATTTCACGGGTGAGGTCAATGGCCTGCTTGAGCTTGGCTTTGCCGACCTTCGCGCGATGCGAACGGCCAAGAGCCGCGTCAGAAAGAGCATCGAGCGTCCAACCGGGGCGCTTCGAGCAGGGGCCAGAAGAGAAATGGGTATTGTCCGGACGGATGTCCGGCTTGGCGAGCTTAGTCATGATGCTATCCTCTCAGATAGAAAGCCCTTCGTTGGGGAAGGGTGTCCCGCTGCCGGGTATATTGGAAGCCGCCTGCCGGCGCAACAGGAAAGTGGAACTCCCACATCACTTCACAAATTCGTGCGAGAAATTTGATGGCGCAAGTTAGCCGTAATGGAGCTGATCTAAATCGGCCTCACAAAAGCTGATTTCTACGGCGAAATGCAATCACATTAGGTCGAGCGCGAGTTGATTCGCGCCGCCGGAAATAACAAGTGTGCTCGATGTCACTCACTGCACTCGCCGAACGTCCTTTCGAATTCCCACAACCCATTCCCGTATATCTGATCAACATCGATCGAGCGGCAGACAGACTTGCAGAGATCGAGCGCCAGAGCGGTGAGCTCGGGTTACGCTTCGAACGGATCGACGGCGTCGACGGCGCTCTTGTTCCTCGCGAGCAATGGATAGATGTCGATCACAGGCGCTTCCAGCGCCGGCATGGCAGAACCATCCTGCCCGGCGAGTACGGCTGCTACCGGAGCCACCTGCTGGCATTGCGTCGACTTCTGGCCAATGGCGACGACATGGCCATCATCATTGAAGACGATGTAGCCTTGGACAAAGATTTCCTGGACCGTGCCATATCTGCCAAGGAAGCGGCACCGACGGCGGATCTGATCAAGCTCGTCAATCACCGCTGGAGCGGCTTTCATGCCCGGGCGGAGAGCCCGAAGGGTGACATCGTCGGTCGCTGCCTCTTCGGCCCTCAGGGTTCGACGGCGTGCTATCTCATTACACGCAAGGGTGCGGAGAAGATCGTGAGATCGTTGTCGGTCATGTCGCTGCCCTGGGATGTCGCAATCGAGCGCGGATGGGACATGCAGATGTCCATCTTCACCACCCGCACCAACGTCCTCGGCTTCGGCCCGCTGCGGGGAAGTACGATGGTCGGCTGGCGCCGCGATTATCGGGCGGCCAAGTCATCCGCATGGCGGCGGATACCCGCACACCTGTTCCGTACCTTGGATTTTTTCAGGCGGATCGCCTATGTCCTGGCGACACCTTGAGCGCTTGGCCTACCAGGTGGTGATCCGGAGGCCAACCCGAATTTCATGGCGCGACAGCGCGCCGTCGCGACCCATAGCGCCGCCGGCGCCTGCTGCTGAATCCGCAGCGGAGTAGCCGAACATATCGCCGCCGGCGACGTGCGAGAAGCGATAGCCGAGATCGACTTTAATGTTTGGCGCGACCTCGTAGGCGACACCGGCCATCAAGGCATAGGTCAGACGCCAGTCGCTGTCGCCGGGATAGCGAGCGCTGACCGGAGCCGCGCCACCACAGCTCGACGTGCCGTCCACGCATGAGCCGATGGCGTTGACGCTGCCCCAAGAGACCCGCGTCGCACCGAGACCCGCGCCGAGATAGGGCGTGAAGCCGGCAACGGTTCCAAGATCGACATAACCGTTGACCATCAGGCTTCCCGCCGAGAACGATGACCGCGCCTTGGTGGAACAACCGGTGCCGACCGCCCCGCCGGAGCAGGACATAGCGCTGGAGAGGCGACCGTTGAAATCGCCGTTAAAAATATCGCCTGTCACGTCGGCGCGAAACAGATCGTTGAACTGGTAGCCGATACCGAGGCCACCGGAGAAATCGCCGCCGAAGCGATTCGAATCGAAAGAGCCTGAGTGATAATCACCACCGGCCGGATCGTAGGAACGAACCTTCATGTCGCCACGGCTGGCATTGACGGCATAACCGACATCGCCGCGCACGTACCAGCCCTTCGCTGCCTGAACGCTGACTTCGGGCATCTTGATCTCGGGCGGGGTTGCGTCGCCGGCAAGGGCAGCGCCGGTCGATGCGCCTGCCATCGCTGCGGCTAGCGCCAAAGCGTCGAAACGGATCATTACCCCTCGCCTTCCATCCTCGTACGGATGCCCGCCCTTTTCACCGGCTGGCTTTCCTGCCCTTGCAAAGACCTCAAGAGGGCCAGTGACCGGGAACACGCCATTTTCATTTCATTAACCATAGGGAATTCATGGTTAATGAAGCTTTAAGGCGATGGAAAATTGCTTAA
Source organism: Rhizobium sp. BR 314 (assembly GCF_047445805.1). NCBI lineage: Bacteria > Pseudomonadati > Pseudomonadota > Alphaproteobacteria > Hyphomicrobiales > Rhizobiaceae > Rhizobium > Rhizobium sp. BR 314. The sequence goes on from NZ_JARWLA010000001.1 coordinate 367,626, forward strand.
TGGGAAAGGCGGAAAAGGCAAAAGCCGCCCGGGGGAAACCGGGCAGCTTTTCAATAACTTGTGAGACGGAGGCTTATTTGTAGACCGGCTGGATCGGGATATCGGCCGGCGGCATGTAGCTCGCCGTCTGGCAGCCGCCGAAGGTGTAGCGGGCACCGAGGCGGGCTTCATGAAGGTTGATGCCCTTGTCGTAGCCGGGGCCGCCGTTTTCGGCATAACCGAACATGTCGCCGCCCTGGATATGGCGGTAACGGTAGCCGACATCGGCCTTGAGGTTACAGCTGAGGTCGATCGAAGTACCGGCCATCAGCGCATAGGTGAAGCGCCAGCTGCCACGGCCATTGTGGTTGACGGACCCGTCGCACGAATCGGGATTGGCGTCCGAGCAAGAGGTGTTGTTCAGCTTGTCCCACTTGACGTAGGTACCGCCGATACCGGCGCCGACATAAGGCGTGAAGACACTGTACGTACCAAGATCGACATAGGCATTGGCAAGCAAGCTATAAGCCGTCAGGGACGCCAGATCGCGGGAAGTCGCAGGCACGGCGGTCCAATTCGGGCCGCAGGCGCCGCAATCGCCCTTCGTCGAGCCCTTGAAGTCGGACTTGAAGAGATAGTCGAGCGTCAGATCCGTGCGCAGATAGTTGTTGATCTGATAACCGACACCGCCGCCCAGTGTAAGGTTGCCATCGAGCTTGGCGCTGTCGAAATCCACCAGGCTGCCATTGGAGCCCTGAAAATAATTCGCGCCGCGCAGCTTCGTAAAGGCATAACCAACATCGCCGCGCAGATACCAGCCGCTCGACTGGGCAACGACCACTTCCGGCGCCGGCTGCTGCGGCTCTGGTGTATAAAGATCAGCGGAAAAGGCTGACGTGCCGACAAGCAAGGTGGCAAGTGCGCCGATCACGGTTTTCATCATGGTTTTGGCTCCAAATTTCTTGCCATTGGCGCAGCAGATGCTTGCCAACCGAAAAGACATGGTCGGGATAATGAAGAAAAGGAGTTAAAACCTGATTAACTACGAATGTTTACCCTGTTTTACTCACAGGTTATACTCAAGCCTGCATATTAGGCATGAATAAATTAAAAATAAAAATAATGAGATAGCATCTATATCACCTCCTCCAGAACCACCTGAAGCATAAAATCCGCCGGGGCGTATCTGCAGAATTTCTAAACCAATTGGCAAGAACCCGGCCATTACAGTGCACCCGCCGGGAGTTCACCAATGAGGGGTCATTGACTTACCAACGAAAAATACATGCCGGCCTGTGCCTCACCTTAATCTTCTTGAGCTCAATCGGTTTCGGCGGAACCCCGCCGGCAAGCCCCGTCGCCGCGGCGGCGTGGAAGACGGGTCGCCAAACAGGTTTGCCCATTCCCCGCTTCGCTTCCGTCAAATCCTTTAAGGCTCGTATGCGGGTCGGTCCGTCGACAAACTATGCGACGAAATGGATCTACGTGAAGCCCGGCCTTCCGATGGAGATCATCAACGAATATGGCCATTGGCGACAGGTTCGCGACGATACCGGCGTCACAGGCTGGATGCACAGTGCCCTTCTTTCTGGCGCGCGAATGGCTGTTGTCGCGCCCTGGTTGACAAAGAACGCCATGCTGCGCATGGACCCGGAAGCAACCGGCACCGTGGTTGCCAAACTGCAGCCGCAGGTGCTGCTGTCGCTCTACTCCTGCAGCGGAAGCTGGTGTCGCGTTTCCGTCAAGGGACATTCAGCGAGAGGCTATATCAAGCAAAACAAGCTCTGGGGCGCCTATCCCGGCGAGATATTCCAGTAAAGTCGGACATCCCGCAGTAATGAGCCAAGAAAGGAAATGGCCGCCTTCAATAAAGGCGGCCATCGATCTGATATTCGGGATGATGCCCGGGCACCAACTCAGGCGGCGGTGCGCACGCTCGAGATAACGTCGATCAGGCCGCCGACGATGCGTTCGATCTGGCTGCGGTCATCACCCTCGGCCATGACACGGATCAACGGTTCCGTGCCGGAGGGGCGGATCACCAGGCGTCCATTGCGGGCAAGCTCGCTTTCCGCGTCGGCGATCGCCTTGCGCACTTGGCTGTCTTCCAACGGCCTGCCGCCAGAGATGCGGACGTTGCGCAGCAATTGCGGCACCGGCTCGAAACGCCGGCAGACCTCGCTGACCGGCTTGCCGGTGCGCTTCACCGCTGCAAGGATCTGTAGGGCGGCAACGAGGCCGTCGCCGGTCGTGCCGTAGTCGGACAATACGATATGGCCGGACTGCTCGCCACCGACATTGAAATTGTTCTGGCGCATGTGCTCCACAACGTAGCGGTCGCCGACCGCGGTGCGGGCCAGCGACAACCCGCGCTCCTCCAGGAAGCGTTCCAGGCCGAGATTGGACATCACCGTCGCCACGATGCCGTTGCCGCGCAGCAGCTGGCTCTCGGCCCAGCTTTCGGCGATGGCGGCCATCAGCTGATCGCCATCGATGATCGTGCCGGTTTCGTCAACAATAATGACACGGTCGGCATCGCCATCAAGCGCGATTCCGATATCGGCACGCACTTCATGCACCTTCTTCTGAAGCGCCACCGGGCTGGTGGAGCCGCAATTGAGATTGATATTCGTACCATTCGGCTCATTGCCGATCGTCACCACATCGGCGCCAAGTTCCCAGAGGGCGGCCGGTGCAACCTTGTAGGCGGCACCATTGGCGCAGTCGATGGCGATGCGTAATCCTTGTAGCGTCACGTCGCGTGGCAAGGTCCGCTTGGCATGCTCGATATAGCGGTCGTGTACGCCATCGACGCGCTTGGCGCGGCCGATATTCTCGGACTTGGCAAGATGCTCCGACATGTCTTTGTCGAGCATGTCCTCAATCTTCATTTCGAGATCGTCGGACAGTTTGTAACCATCGGGGCCGAAAAGCTTGATGCCGTTGTCTTCATACGGATTATGGGAGGCGGAAATCATGACACCGATATCGGCACGCAGCGAACGCGTCAGCATCGCGACCGCAGGTGTCGGAATAGGTCCGAGAACGAAGGCATCAACGCCGGCGGCCGTAAAGCCAGCGACCATCGCGTTTTCCAGCATGTAGCCGGAAAGGCGCGTGTCTTTGCCGATGACCACTCGATGGCGGTGAGTGCCTCGCTGGAAGATCGTGCCTGCAGCGATACCCACGCGCATGGCAAGATCCGGCGTCATCGGATAGGTGTTGGATTGACCGCGAATTCCGTCGGTTCCGAAATAGCGACGTTTCATATGCACTCCCGTGATTGCGGCGTCCCTATGAGGGACTGCGGCATCCCGTTCACCTCCACTGAATTCCGTGGGAGGCGCGAACATCGATGCTTGAGGCTCATGCCATAGATTGCAAAACTCGGCACGTAAATTACCAAGAAAGCGTATTACAACGCGTTACCATTAATAAGCACTAAAAAAGGCTGATCCCCAACGAAACGGAACCAGCCTCCTAATCTATCGGCGTAAATAAGGTGACCGTTGGTGCAGCAACGGTTGAGAAACTGCACCCCCTCACACATGCTTGACGGCACTGCCCCTCTGAACCTGGACCGGCGGGCAAGGGACAGTTCCGTATGAACAGAACACGCAACAATCGCCGGGTTTCGGCCGGAGAACGGCGCCGCAGCCCCTGCAATCATAGAAATGCTGGCAGGCATCGGTTGGCATGACTTCGACTGCCTCAAAGCGGCAGATCGGGCAGGTAATCGTTGAACTGAGGATCACCGACGCTTCACGCATGGAGATATCCGATCTTTTGCAAGGCAACATCAGCTCACGGAATGTGGCACTTCGGTCACGTTCGAACTCCGGCCGCTCAGCGAGGCCACCTCGGCTTCCGTTTGTTACCCGTCAATCAACAAAAGAGGCCAGATCCCTATTCAAAGGAAAACCGGCCTCTTCGTTCACATATTCAACGACCCTGCGCGTCAGCGGGGCTGGGGTTCGAAACCACCTTCAGCTTCGTCGCCCTTGGTGCCGAGCGGCCCATCCTTCTTCGCTCCGGTCTTCGGCACGGCCGAACCACGGCTCGGCGGAGTGTCGTCACCGAGGTCGCGTGCCGGCTTTTCGCCACGAATGAGGGCCTTGATCTCCTCGCCCGTCAGCGTCTCGTATTCGAGCAGGCCTTCGGCAATCGCCACGAAGCCGTCATGCTGTTCGGTAAGGATATCCTTGGCTTGACGGTAGGCTTCGTCAATCAGACGGCGCACTTCGTTATCGATCTTCTGCGCGGTCGCTTCCGAAACATTCTTCGACTGCGAGACGGAGTGCCCCAGGAAGACCTCCTGCTGGTTCTCACCATAGGCGACTTGGCCGAGTTCATCGGAGAAGCCCCACTGCGTAACCATGGCCCGGGCGAGCTTGGTGGCCTGCTCAATATCCGACGACGCGCCGGAGGTGATGTTCTCCTTGCCGAAGGTCAGCTCTTCAGCAACACGGCCGCCCATCATGATGCAGAGGCGCGATACCATCCACTTGTAACTCATCGAGTAGCGGTCGCCCTCGGGGAGCTGCATGACCATGCCAAGGGCGCGGCCGCGCGGAATGATGGTTGCCTTGTGCAGTGGATCGGCGACGGCGACATAAAGCGCCGTAATGGCATGGCCAGCCTCGTGGTAGGCGGTGAGCTTCTTTTCCGCTTCGGTCATGGCCGAAGAGCGGCGCTCGGCGCCCATCATGATCTTGTCCTTGGCGTCCTCGAATTCCTGCATGGTCACCAGGCGCTTGTTACGGCGGGCAGCCATGAGGGCAGCTTCGTTGACGAGGTTCATCAGGTCTGCACCGGAGAAGCCGGGCGTACCGCGCGCGAGCGTCTTCAAGTCGACGTTCGGCGCGAGAGGCACATTGCGGGCGTGAACCTTGAGGATGCGTTCGCGGCCGACGATATCCGGGTTCGGAACCACGACCTGACGGTCGAAACGGCCCGGACGCAGCAGCGCTGGGTCGAGAACGTCGGGACGGTTGGTCGCCGCGATCAGGATGATGCCTTCATTGGCTTCGAAGCCGTCCATCTCGACCAGCAACTGGTTGAGGGTCTGCTCGCGCTCGTCGTTACCGCCGCCGAGACCGGCGCCACGATGGCGACCGACCGCGTCGATTTCGTCGATGAAGATGATGCAGGGCGCATTCTTCTTCGCCTGCTCGAACATGTCGCGGACGCGGCTTGCACCGACACCAACGAACATTTCGACAAAGTCGGAACCGGAGATCGTGAAGAACGGCACATTGGCTTCGCCGGCGATGGCGCGCGCCAAAAGCGTCTTACCCGTACCAGGAGGACCGACGAGCAGAACGCCGCGCGGGATACGTCCGCCAAGACGCTGGAACTTCTGCGGATCGCGCAGGAATTCGACGATTTCTTCCAGATCCTGCTTGGCCTCGTCAACGCCAGCAACGTCCTCGAAGGTCACGCGACCGTGAGCCTCCGTCAGAAGCTTGGCCTTGGACTTGCCGAAGCCCATGGCTCCGCGCGAACCGCCCTGCATCTGCCGCATGAAGAACAGCCAGACACCGAGGATCAAGAGCATCGGCAACAGCGTGCCGAGATAGCTCAGGAAGCTCGAGGAACCGTCCGACTCGGGACGGCCGACAATGTTGACGTTCTTACTCTGCAGGCGTTCAAGCAGGCTGTCATCCACGACCGGAGCATAGGTCTGGAAGGGTGTTCCGTTTTCAACATAGCTGCCGACGACGCGATTGCCGGTGACGGTAACGTCACGGACGCGGCCGGAATCAACTTCCCGAAGGAACTGCGAATAAGGAATTTCCCTGGAGCCTGTTTGTGCCGGCGCGTTCTGAAACATGCTGAACAGAGCAATCAACAGCAGAGCTATGATTGCCCACAGAGCGAAATTACGAAAATTAGGGTTCATCGAACTCCCCAGCACTGAAACTTCCGCCGCTAAGCGACGGCATTACTTGTTCCCTAACATAGGGTTGCGCCAAGCCGTTGCCAAGGCAAACAGCGTCGACACATGTTTTTTACGTCTATAGGACCGAAAGCGGCGGCCGCATATAGGCTTGACGGCCAAAAGAGACCGAAAGGCGATCTGCAAACATGAGGTCGAATCGTGTCAAAAAGCGGTCGAAGGGTGCAAGATAGGGCGCAACTGCGACGATTGGGGCCACACCAGCATCGTTCGATACGAACAGAGGCATGGCGGCGCAGGCGCGCTGCACTGCTCCTCTTGGCAAGTTCGGTGAAAAAACCTGCGCGCCATCCATGCCGGAAGCCTTCACGGAAATAGGTGCCGAGCCCTGATTGATGACGTCAAAGCGGCCGTCCCAGACGCCGGCCGCGCCAGGGGCAAGCACTAGCGGCTCGATGTTGCGGCTTTCCCGCATCAGAAAGAGCGCCTCGCGGCGCAGATCGAAGACCACGCCGCCTACCGTCCGCCGCCCGGGAATACCGGCATTCACAAAATCCCGAACACGCTCCATTTGCTTGCGGCCAGGCCCATAGGCCCCTCCCCCGAACACGGCCGTCAGGTAAGAGAGCGCATAGGCGATAACGGCAGGATCTGCGGAGAATGCCGCCCTACGAATGTCACAAAGCGCTTCGGCATGAACGGTCACATGCTCATCCAACCAGGTCGTCGCCCTTTCGGCCAACGCAGTGCGTTTTGCACCAATGTTCGCCGCAAGGGCAAGAGGCGGCTGCACAGCGAGATGCATACGTGTCCGCACGCGCTCGTAGCGGGTATCCTCGTTGCTCGGATCTTCGAGCCAGGATACCCCATATTCTTCGAGATAAGCGCGGATATCGGCCCGCGTGCACGAAAGAAACGGCCTGACGATCCAGATGCGGCGATCGAACAACATTGCATCCGCGATGCCGGTGCCGCCCTCGTCCTTCGCCTTACCACCACGTGCGCTTCGCATGGCAAGCGTCTCACGCTGATCGTCGGCAGTATGAGCGGTAACGATCACATCGGCTGAGATCTCACCGGCAAGGTTGGCCATCAGCTCATAGCGCGCTTCGCGGGCGGCGGCCATAATGCCGCTTTTCGGCTTGTCGCCCTCCCAACGGCGGGTGAAATGGGCAATGCCACGTTGGGCACAGAGCGCGGCAACCTTCAGCGCTTCATCTGCAGCGCCTGCGCGCAAATCATGATCGATGGTTACGGAAGAAAGAGTGACTTTCGAATGGAAAGAGGAGTCCAGCTGTTCGGCAAGGGCGATCAATAGCCCTGTAGAATCACTGCCGCCGGAGATGGCGACGAGAATGTGAGCAGGCTTTACAAGCGAACGAAGAAACTCGGCTGCGGCGGCTTCAGGCGCAAGGGCTGTGGCGGCAGCGGTCACAGCAACGTCAGACATGGCATTCAGCAGGCAAGACGCTTCTGTTCGCTTGCAACTTTGCTGGTCACGGCCTTGGAAGCCTTGGGATAACGCTTGCCGACTTCGCGAAGAGTGGCGCAGGCGGTGTCCTTGTTGTCGAGCGCGGCGAGCGACATGCCGAGCTTCAGGAGCATCTCAGGAGCCTTCTCCGAAGTGCTGTATTTCTGATGCGCATTCAGAAAAGTCTTGGCGGCGTCGTTGTACTTGCCCTGCGAATAGAGCGCTTCACCGAGCCAGAAATTCGCATCCGCAGACCGCGAGCTGCTGGGATAGCTATCGATATACTGGCGGAATTCCCGTTCGGCGACGCTGTAGTCGCCGGACAGGACGTGGCCATAAGCTGCCTTGTACTGATCGTTCTCGTTGCCGAGCGACGCCGTCTGCGCCCCGGAACCGGAACTGGGCGGCGCGCCGGAACCGTTATTTGTGCCGGTAGACGAACTGCCCACTTCACTGCCGCTTTGATCGAACTGAATCGAGCCGAGCTGCGACGGCGGCTTGCCCGAGCTGGAGCCCCGCTGGGGAGCTGCGCCGGCATTCTGCGAATCGCCGATGACACTGGCGATATCATCCTGCTGCCCGCCGGAACTTTGCGCCGGCACATCGGCCTCGCTCTTCTTCATTGTCCCGCCGCTTGCCGGCGCGCCACCGCGCTTCTCCAGCTGCTGGAAGCGGAACTCGTTGTCTTCCTGCGTCTTGCGGATCTGCTCCTGCATTTGCAACAGCTGATAGCTCATCTCTTCGACACGACCGTTCAACTGGCGCAACTGGTCTTCAAGCCGCTGCAGGCGAACCTCGGCGTCGCTGCTCTGCACCTTAACGACCGGCGCACGGTTATATTGTGCTTGTCTCTGATACTCGCTGTTGTGTGCCGACTGTGCGGAAGCGTCACGGCCTCCGAGGTGGATTCCAAACAGCGACAAGGCAGAGGCATCGCGCTCACTACCTGCAAAGGCAGCGAGACACAGCATGCTCGCCACGACAAGTTTTCTCATATGGATCGTCCTGTCTCATTGATTCTTCGGGCCAGAGGCTCGAACAGGAGATTTTTACAATTGCTCTCAAAAAGCAACGGAGTTCGGCCAAAGTGTGGTCAAAAAAACAAAGGCGGCCGCAAGGACCGCCTTATGCATTTCGAGCAGTCGTTTGACCTATCAGGAACCGGCGCCGTTGAGCACGGTGACGGCACGACGGTTCTGCGACCAGCAGGAGATATCGTCACAGGTCGCGACGGGACGCTCTTTGCCGTAGGAGATCGTCTTCATGCGCTTTGCCGGAACACCACGCGAAGCGAGGTAGTCCTTGGCGGCAGCCGCACGGCGAGCACCGAGAGCCAGGTTGTATTCGCGCGTACCGCGTTCGTCGGCATGGCCTTCGACGGTGATTGCGTAGTTCGGATAGCGAGCAAGCCACTGAGCCTGACGGTCGAGCGTCTGAGCGGCGTCGGCGCGGATCGAGGTGCTGTCGGTGTCGAAGAAGATGCGGTCGCCGACGTTAACGGTAAAGTCCTGCGGCGAACCCGGAGTAGCGCTGCCCGCACCACCGTTCAGGCCAAGACCGTTGGCATCGTTCGGCAGACCCTTCTTGGAGGCGCAGCCAGCCAGCGAAAGGCCGACGAAAAGCGCGATCATGATCGGGTTGCGAGCGAGGTTTTGCATATGGCCAACGGCCGGGGTTGCGATGCGGCTCATTGCCGGTCTCTCCTTAGTCTCTATCAGGGTTGCCAGACTGTAACCGGGTTCGGTTAATCCGATTCCAACAAATATGGTTAATGATGTCCTAAAATTGTCCGGAACCGGTCAAGTCACAGGACTTTGCGGCGATAAAGTGGCGAACGCTCAACTACTCGAGCAGGGGTGACCAGGCAGGGTCGGAAGAAAAGCCCGGAGTGGGGATTTTCTGCTCGTTGTAGCCGGTCAGGTCGATGGAGAAGAGCTGCGGGCCACCGGAGCCGGCAGGCTGGCGGTAGAACATGATGACGCGGCCGTTCGGAGCCCAGGTCGGGCCTTCATTGTGGAACCCGGTCGTCAGCAGGCGTTCGCCCGAACCATCGGTCTTCATGACGCCGATGGAGAAGCTGCCGCCGGACTGCTTGGTGAAGGCAATGAGGTCGCCGCGCGGCGACCAGACCGGCGTCGAATAGGAACCATCACCGAAGGAAACGCGGCGCTGGTTTGAGCCATCCGCACCCATCACATAGATTTGAGGCTTGCCGCCGCGATCGCTCGTAAAGGCGATCTGCGAGCCGTCAGGCGAATAAGAGGGCGAAGTGTCGATGGCAGCCGTCGAGGTCAAACGCGTGGTCGTGCGCGAACGCAGGTCCATCGTGTAGATGTTGGCGTTGCCTTCCTGCTGAAGGCTCATGATCACGCGCTGGCCATCCGGCGAGAAGCGCGGCGAGAAGGTCATGCCGGGGAAGTTGCCGACCAGTTCGCGCTGGCCCGTCTGCAGCTGCAGCAGATAGACGCGCGGCTGCTGGTTGGCGAAGGACATATAGGCCACTTCCTGGCGGTTCGGCGAGAAACGCGGCGTCAGTACGAGATCGCTGCCGTCGGTCAGCATGCGGACATTCGCGCCGTCCTGATCCATGATGGCGAGCTGCGTCTTGCGGGCCGTCTTCGGGCCGCTTTCGGCGACGAAAACGACGCGGGTATCGAAATAGCCCTTTTCACCGGTGATCTTCTGATAGATCGCGTCGGCGATGATGTGGGCGACACGACGCCAGTTGTCTGGCTGCGCGTAGAATTGCTGGCCGATCATCTGGCTGTTGCCGAACGTGTCCCACAGGCGGAACTCAGCGCGAAGACGACCGCCTTCCTGCGTCACGCGGCCGGTCACCAGAGCCTGCGCGTTGATGGTCGTCCAGTCCTGGAAGCGCGGGGTCGAATCCGGATTGCTGATCTTCTCGATGAAGGCCTGCTTGTTGATTGGCGCGAACAGGCCGGAACGCTGCAGATCGGCTGCGATCACGCCCGAGATCTGCGGACCGAGACTGTCATTCGACAGAAGATCGGTGATCGCGATCGGCATGGGCTGGACATTGCCCTTGTTGATGTTGAGCTCGACCACGGCATAGGCCGGAGTGGCGAGTGCGGCCGTAAGGCCCGCCAGCACCAGCAGGAGACGAACGAGGGAGTTTCTGAGCATATGTGCCAAGCCTTTCAGCATTAAAGCGCCATGTCGCCGGGTTCGAAGTTCAAGATGACCTCGACCGAACTAGTTTCATTGTCGAATTGAGCCTGTGACAGACCCGTGAAAGGCGCCGCCCTGAGGACGGCACGCACCGCACTTGCTGCCACAATTTTTTGGGTCCTCTCCGGACCGCCGCTTGCAACGACTTCCGGTTGACCCATAATCTTCCCATCATGATCGAGCTTCATGCGGACCTGTACGTGAACCGCCTTCATGTCGGCCACATCCGAAGGACGAAGCCAGCTCCTTGTAACCTTGTCGCGAATACTATCAGCGGCCGCATGGTCAAGCTGATGTTTGCCAGCGACAATCGCTGATTGGGCCGATGCTGCCCCCGCGAACATCACTGCCAAAGCCATGAGCAAGGACGGGGCGATACGCGGACAGTGGCTCATCGAAAGCTGTATACCCCGCATCACATCCCCAGGTCCGCTGCGCTGAAGTTGACGACGACTTCCTGCCAGTCGTCATACTTATCCGCCGGAAGAATCGTCATGAACTCAGATTGCGCGCGAAGGACAGCGCGTACAGCGGCGGATTGCATGGCCCCCTGCGTCGACGCCGGTCCACCGCTCGTCGTTGCCTCTGGCTGACCGACGATCTGCCCGGACTTATCGAGCTTGAAATGCACCTTGATTCGCACGTCGCCTGCGCCTTCGAGCCCGGGAGGAAGGTTCCAATACTTCTGGATCAGATCACGCAAACCGTCCTGTTGGCTCTGGCTAAGCTTGCCTGCGCCAAGCGATTTCATCCCCCCGCGCGAGGCGACCTGCGTTTCCGCGCCAGCGGAGGCCTGTTGGGAAGATCGCTTCGCGCCGCCCTTCGACGAAGTGTTGTTTAGAAGGTCGCTGATCTGGTCGGCGAGACCATCATCCAAGCCCTTGTTGGAGGCTTTGGCAACTTGGCGCTTCTTGTCAGCATCCTTCTTGCCGTCATCGTTGGATGTGGTCTTGCTGGTGCTCTGTGTCGTCGTCTTGTCCGTCGGCTTCGCTTCAGCCACCTTCACGTCCGGCTTCGGCACCGGCTTGACTTCGGGCTTCTGTTCGGCGGTCTTCGGTGGCGTCGGCTGCGGCTTTACGTCCGGTACGGGAACATTGTTCGGCAACTGGATTTCAGCCTGCTGCGTCGGCTGTTGGGCTGGCGGCGGTGTCGGCGTTACGTCGGCTTTCGGAGTAGGAGGCGTCGGATCGGTCTTCGGCGCCGGAGTGGGCGTCACATCCGGCTTCTGCTGCGGAACAACGGCTACTTCCTTCGGCGCAGCCTCTGTGTCCTTCTGCTCTACGGTCTTGACGTCGTTTGGCCGCGGATCATTTTGCGGAACGGGCGCATCCACCTTCTTCGGCGCCAATGCCGCGGTGTCGCTCTCCGGTCGCTGTGTCGGCACGACCGCGTTCTTGATATCAACCTTGTTCTCGCCAACGTTCTGGGCGTTGGCGACCTGGTCCTGCTTCGTGGTCTGCTTGCGCGAGACGTGATCCGTCACCGGCGCTTTTTTCTCGCCCTGCTGAAGCTGGTCTGCCGGTACGATGTCGACATCCATCGCCGTGCTTTCCGGCGTCGCCAACGGCGCCGGCGCACTCAGCGTCACCATGGCGCCGATCAGCACCAGGACGTGAAAAACCGCAGATGTGGCAAGACTGCGCTTCATGGCGATTCGTCAGTGATCCGTTATCTGCTGCGTGACGAGGCCGATATTCTTGTAACCGGCTTCCTGGATGCGCGACATGACATCGGCGATGACGCCATAAGGCGCCTTGCCGTCACCGCGCACGAAAATGCGTTCGTTATAACCGGTGGTCGCGATCGCCTGCAGCTTTGCAGCGATCTCCGTCACGTTGAGCTGCGTTTCCTGCAGAAAGACCTGACCGTCGGCCTTGATCGAGATGGTGATCGGCTGGGTCTGGGCGTTCAGCGCGCCGGCCTGCGTTTGCGGCAAATCGATCGGCACGCCCGACGTCATCATCGGCGCAGCGACCATGAAGATGATCAGCAGCACGAGCATGACGTCGACGAGCGGCGTCACGTTGATTTCGGAAATCGGGCCACCTCGGCCTCCGCCGCGACGACCGCCTCGGCGGCCACCGCCGCCACCATTGCCTCCAACAGACATTCCCATGTGAATACTCCGGTTCTGTCCGCTACTTACTGCGCTGCCTGGCGCGGCTGCAGCTTCTCATCGATCTGGCGCGAAAGGATGGCGGAGAATTCATCCGCGAAACCTTCCATGCGTGCAGAGAGCTTGCCGGCGTCGCCGGAGAACTTGTTGTAGGCGATAACGGCGGGAATAGCCGCGACCAGACCGATGGCGGTTGCCAACAGCGCTTCGGCGATACCCGGCGCGACAACCGCGAGGTTGGTCGACTTCGAGCCGGCGATCGCCTGGAACGAGGTCATGATACCGACGACCGTACCGAACAGGCCGATGAACGGGCCGGCCGAACCGATGGTCGCGAGCGATCCAAGACGGGCGGTCAGATGTTCCGATTCGCGCGCAAGGGTGACATCCATGGCGCGGTCGATACGCATCTGCAGGCCGATCGGCGAACGTGCGCCGCGCTCGAACGACTTCTTCCATTCGCGCATGGCGGAGACGAAGATGGCGCTCAAGCCGGTATTGTTGCGCTCGGAAAGAGTACGGTAGAGTTCTTCGAGCGACTGGCCGGACCAGAAGACCTGCTCGAACTGATCGAATTGGCGACGTGCCCGCGCATAGCTCAGATACTTGTCGATGACGATCGCCCAAGTCCAGACGGACGCGGCCAGAAGGCCGATCATGACGAGCTTGACCACCAGGCCCGCCTGCATGAAGAGCGACCAGAGGGTGATGTCCGGTGTGGTGGCCGCTGCCAATGCTACTTGTTCCATTGATCCAAAATCCCCGAATCCAAACGCCCGGCGCTAGACCGGGCGGCTAAAAGTGATCTCACAAGAAATGTTTGGCAGCCGCCGCTGAACGCCCTGGTCAAGCCTTCCAAGCTTACAATTGCCTTCTTGCCGTCAAATTTGGTCAAAGGAAGGCGTGCACCGCACAAACTCCGACGAAAGCAGTAAGACACTATTATGGTTAAAAGAATGTTAGCGTCGAACCATGAAGGATTTAGCTGCAAAGGAAGATTATTCTAGCTCCAGGGAAGAACTGACCGGACGAAACCGGCGACAAACGCAGACATGACTTGCGCGCCAAATTCCTTCACATAAAACTCAAGTTATTGCAAGCACCCCCAGGCAAATGGCGGTTCCGCTGCCCGCACAGGCCGGCAGCCCGGTCATCGAAAGCCTTATTAGCCAGCGGCTTCCGAAGCGGTGAGCATCTGCGCCGCGAGCTTTTCCGGCAGCCGCCGCGGCCTGCCTTTGGCATTGATCACGGCAATGATGACCTTGGCCGCGATCAGCAAAGTATCGTCGCGGCGTATTTCCTGGGAAAGGACCATCTTGGCGCCCCCCGCCTTTTCGGTGACGGTGCGGATCGTCAGGACGTCATCCATGCGCGCCGGTCCCTTGAAGTCGATCTCCATGCGATGAACGACGAAGACCAGCCCTTCTTCGTCTGCATTCAGCAATTCGCGCTGTTCCACTCCGAGACAACGCAGGTAGTCCGTGCGGCCTCGCTCAAGGAAATGCAGGTAGCGCGCGTGATAGACGAGGCCGGAAAAATCCGTATCTTCGTAATAGACTCGCTGCACCAGCCGGTGGCTTCCGGCTTCCAGTTCCCCAGCTATCAGAAAGGGGCTGTTCATTGTTGCCGCATCTCCTTGAATGTCCGGCACCTCTTTGGCCGAACTTCTGCCATCAAGCAAGCTTTGAACAATTGTCATAAACTCCGACTATCCGGAATGATGCCGGACAGCGGATCGGCGCAGAAGGAAAAACCTCATGAAAATAGCGGTTATGGGCGGCGACGGATTCATCGGTTGGCCAACCTCGCTTCATCTCTCCGATGCCGGTCATGAGGTCCACATCCTCGACAATCTCTCCCGTCGCTGGATCGACACCGAACTGGGCGTCCAGTCGCTGACGCCGATGGATTCGATCCAAGAACGTACCCGTATCTGGCACGCCGAAACCGGCCGCCGCATACATTTCAATCTGATCGACCTCGCCAAAGATTACGAGCTTCTGAAGAAGTGGTTGGCCGAACATCGCCCCGACGCCATCGTCCATTTCGCCGAACAACGAGCCGCCCCTTACTCGATGAAAAGCGACCGTCACAAGAACTACACAGTCAACAACAACGTCAACGCGACGCATAATCTGCTGAACGCGCTGGTCGAGCTCAATCTGGACGCGCATCTCGTGCATCTCGGCACGATGGGTGTCTACGGCTATTCCACCATCGGCGCCGCCATCCCCGAAGGCTATCTGCCTGTCGGTATCGATACGGCCGACGGCCGCACAGTGAGCCAGGAGATCCTTTACCCGGCCAATCCCGGCTCGATCTACCATATGACGAAATGCCTCGATCAGCTGCTCTTTCAGTTCTATGCCAAGAATGATGGGCTCAGGATCACCGACCTGCATCAGGGTATCGTCTGGGGAACGCATACGGAGCAGACGCGCCGGCACGAACAACTCATCAATCGCTTCGATTATGACGGCGACTATGGCACTGTGCTGAACCGCTTCCTGATCCAGGCGGCGATCGGTTATCCGCTGACCGTGCACGGCAGCGGCGGCCAGACCCGCGCTTTCATCCATATCCAGGATTCCGTGCGCTGCATCGAGCTTGCGCTGAAGAACCCGCCGGCTCGCGGCGCCCGCGTCGAAATCTTCAACCAGATGACGGAAACACACCGCGTGCGCGACCTCGCCGACATGATTGCAAAAATCAGCGGCGCGGAAATCGTTCGGCTGCCGAACCCGCGCAAGGAAGCGCCGGAAAACGAGCTGATCGTCAAGAACGACAAGTTTCTCGACCTCGGACTGTCGCCGATCACGCTGGAGGCCGGCCTGCTCGGCGAAATCGTCGATGTCGCCAGGAAATACGCCTATCGCGTCGATCGCTCGCGCGTCCCCGCCGTCTCTGCCTGGACGAAGGATCTCGCCGCGACGGTCAACCATGACCCAGAAGGCAAGAGGTTGAAGTCCGTGTCATGATGCTCGGAAGCGAAATGCTGCAGGGGTTGCGCCCCTACACCCGCCCCCGCTCAGGTCAGGCATTCGTGACCCTTGTCACGAATGCCGACTATGCCATGGGCGCGCTGGCGCTGGCGCGCTCGATCGTTCGGACCGGCACCAAGGCCGATATCGTCGTGCTGCATACCGCCGGCGTGCGCGAAAGCGACCTCGCTCCGCTCGCCGGACTCGATTGCCGCCTCATCGAAGTCGAACATCTGCCCCTCTCTGAGGGCTTCAACGAGCGACATGCGCGCGGCAACCTCCATGCCGCCGCCCCATTCACCAAGGGCCGCAAGCCATCCTTCCACACGCCGCTCGACAATTTCTGCAAGCTGCGGCTCTGGCAGCTCATCGAATACGATACCTGCGTCTTCATTGACGCCGATGCGCTGGTGCTGCGAAATGTCGACAGGCTTTTCGACTATCCCGAATTCTCTGCCGCCCCGAACGTCTATGAGAGCCTTTCCGACTTTCATCGACTGAATTCCGGCGTCTTTGTCGCCAAGCCATCGCTTGCGACATTCCAGGACATGCTGCAACGGCTCGACCGGCCCGATGTCTTCTGGCGCCGGACGGACCAGACCTTTCTTGAGGCCTTCTTCCCGGATTGGCACGGCCTGCCTGTATTCATGAACATGTTGCAATATGTCTGGTTCAGCATGCCCGACCTCTGGAACTGGAACAGTGTCTCGATCCTGCACTATCAGTACGAAAAGCCCTGGGAGGAAAACCACCCCAAGGCCGAGCTGCTGAGGCCGCTGATCGACCTCTGGCATTGCTTCCATACGGGGCAAGGCGTGCCGGACATCGCGACGCTCACCAATCCAAAAGAGGCGGCATGAAGATTCTCATATCGGGAGGAACAGGTCTTGTCGGCCGATACATCGCCGAGGAGTTGCTGTCGGCCGGGTACGAGGTCGCAGTCGGTAGCCGCAACGAGCCGCAAGCAAGCTTCTTCTCCCGTCCCGTCTCCTTCGTGCCGATGAGCCTCGACCCCCAAGAGGACCAACGCCAAGTCTTCGACGACGCCTATGTCTTTGTGCACGCGGCCTTCAGCCATGTGCCTGGCAAATATCGCGGCGGCGAGGGAGACGACCCCGATGGGTTTCGCCGGCTCAATCTGGGCGGCACGGTCAAGCTGTTCGAGACTGCAAGAATGGCTGGCGTTCGGCGTTGCATCTTCCTATCCTCGCGCGCCGTCTATGGCGATCGGCCTGCAGGGGAGACGTTGACCGAGGCAATCAAAGCGATGCCGAACACTCTCTACGGTGAAGTAAAACGCGACGCCGAGCATGCCCTATTCTCGCTTTCCACACCTGGCTTTGCCACGGCGAGCCTGAGAGCGACCGGCGTCTACGGCGACCTGCGACCGAACAAATGGGATCAGCTGTTCGACGATTATCTGCTTGGCAGACCGGTTCCATCTCGTGCAGGAACGGAAGTTCATGGGCGGGGCCTCGGCCGTGCAGTTCGTTTATTGTTGGAAACGGAGGCCAGCCGGATGGACGGTCAAGCCTTCAATCTTTCGGATATTCTGACCGATACGCACGAAATCCTGGGGCATCTTCAAAGCGCGACAGGCTGTCCGCACGCACTGCCAACGGCTGCGCCGCACAGCGCTGTCAACGCCATGGACACGTCAAAGATCCAAGCCCTGGGATGGCAAGGCGGCGGAAAAGCCTTGCTCAGGCAAACGATAGAAACCCTGGCTGATCGGCACCACGCGAGTTAGCGCATCAGCTTCGTCTCGTCCCATCCGAGCGTCGCCAGCTCCCCGCCCCTGAACCGCGCATCGTCGGCAACGACAAATTCGTCGAGCTGCGGCGGTGTAACGCTCGTTCCGGCCAGCATGGCATGCACCTGGCCGCGATGATGCGTCTGATGCTGAAACAGATGGTTCAGCACATCGTCCGCCCGCTCCCGCTGAACGCGGCCCGTGCGCTCGATATCGACGATCCGTACTGCCACATCCGGCGTCAGTTTCTCGCAGAAGGCGACCAGCCTGCCGTCGACCTCGACCTGCTGTGCCGTCAAATCACCCAACCGGTCATAAGGCTCCTCGATGTCGAAGGCTTTGAGGCCGAGTCTTCCGCCTTCCAGCGCATCGACATAGAACCAGTCCACCGTCAGGATGTGGTTGAGGGTCGATTTGATCGACGGAAAGAAGCTGACGCGCTTTGCCTCGAACTCGCCAGGCAGCAATGCCGCGCAAGCGCGATGCAGCCGGATATTTGCCAGCGCATTGTTGTAGGCGAGCTTTCGAAAGCTCCGAACGAGGTGGAAGTGAGACATCGAATCCTCTCCTTAGCCTTGGTCGAGATCGCCGTCGCACCAGACGAGATGACGCGGCGTCAGCGGCAGATCTTCGATCTCCTCGGCAATGAAATAGGGCGGGATATCGAGTGCAACCAGCGCCTCGCGCGTCGCCCGCACCCATTTGAATTCCAGATCGTTGTCGCCGTCCTGGACCCGATGCACGATCTCCTGCGGATCGAATGGGAAGCTCGCAGGTATCTCCATCAGGTAATAGAGGCCGAGCTCGTGCCAGTCGCGCTCCTCGTAGTGAAAGAAATTTTCGACCGACCAGAGAAGCCTCATGACCGTGGTATCCACGCCAAGCTCCTCCTGCATTTCCCGCCGCAGCGTGTCCTCGGAGGTCTCTCCGATCTCCGCCCGGCCGCCGGGAAAGGTCCAGAAGCTCTCGTGCACGGCTCTATGGACCAGCACATGCCCGTCGCGAAAGGCGAGGCCCGCCACACGCATCTGGAAGCGCAAGCGCCCCGCATTCAGTCTGATCAGCTTGCGTTTCGACATCATCCCTCAACCCACATCGATGACAACGATCTCAGGCGGGACACCGAAGCGAACCGGCATGATGGAGCAGCCGAGGCCGCCGGAGACGATCATGTGACGCTCTTCCTCGATGATATGGCCATAGACATATCTGTCGCCATAGCGCGACGGAGAATAAGGCGACCAGCCGAAGACCCGAACCTGTCCGCCATGCGTATGCCCGGAAAGGGTCAGCGACACCCTCGGAAGCACATCCGGAAAGATATCGGGCTCGTGAGCAAGCAGGATAACAGGCGCGTCATCGGAAATTTGAGCCAGCGTCCCGCCGAGATCGTGGAGCCCCTCGGTGAAAGGCCGCTTCCACCGGATGCTGCGCCTCAGCGCCAGCTGATCCTCAAGGCCGGCGAGCCAGAACCCCTGCCCGTCCTTCTCCAGACGCGCCGAGCGATTGGAATAGACTTCAATCCCGACGCCGCCGAGAGCCCGGTGGCTGAATGTGGGGCCACGGCCGCTTCTTTGAGCGGCGGCATCGTGCCACCAGTCGTGGTTGCCGAGGATGGCATGAACGCCGAGAGGCGCCTTCAATGTGGCTAGCTGCGCCGCCCATACGCGATGATCGACCCTACCCGTGATTAGATCGGTCCCGGACGTATAGTCGCCGAGCAGGACGATGATGTCGCCGCCAAGCTCGTTGGCACGGGCACAGATCGACCCGATGCGCTCGGCCGTCATCCACGGTTCGCACGCATGGAAATCGGCAAGCGCCACGATCCGAAGCTTCAACCCCGGCGTCCATCCCGGCGGCGTCAGCGCATAGCGGGTCACATCCAGCCTGATGACGGGCTCATAGCCGAGTGCATAGCCTCCAAGTGCCATCAAGCCGAATACGCTGCCGCCGAATAGCTTTAAAAAGGCACGACGGCCGAGCAACTCAGTCCCCCTCCTGGAACAGCCGGAACTGGGCTGCCTCCAGATCCTTGGGCGGCTGCATATCGAGATGCTTCCAGGCAATCGCGGTCAAGACGCGGCCGCGGGGGGTGCGCTGAATGAAGCCCTGCTGGATCATATAGGGCTCGATAATATCCTCGATTGCATCGCGCGGCTCGGAAAGACCGGCAGCGATGGTTTCGATGCCGACGGGGCCGCCGCCGAAATTGACGGCGATCATGTTGAGGTAGCGCTTGTCGAGCTGATCGAAGCCGACATTGTCGACGAGAAGCCGTGTCAATGCCTCGTCGGCAACCTCCCGCGTCACCGCCTCGACCTTGGCCACTTCCGCGAAGTCGCGCACGCGGCGCAGCAATCGGCCGGCGATACGCGGCGTGCCGCGGGCTCGGCGCGCAATCTCGCGCGCACCCTCATCCGTCATGCCGAGGCCCATCAGCCTGGCGCCACGCCGCACGATCAGTTCCAGCTCCTCGACGGTATAGAAGCTCAGCCGGACAGGAATGCCGAAGCGGTCGCGCAGCGGCGTCGTCAGCAAGCCGAGACGGGTGGTGGCGGCAACCAGCGTGAACTTGGCGAGATCGATCTTCACCGAACGCGCCGCCGGCCCTTCGCCGATGATGAGATCGAGCTGAAAGTCCTCCATGGCCGGATAAAGGATTTCTTCGACTGCCGGGTTGAGGCGGTGAATTTCGTCGATGAAGAGCACGTCGCGCTCTTCGAGATTGGTGAGCAGCGCCGCAAGATCGCCTGCCTTGGCGATGACCGGGCCGGACGTGGAGCGGAAGTTGACGCCGAGCTCCTTGGCCATAATCTGCGCCAGCGTCGTCTTGCCGAGACCGGGTGGGCCGACGAACAGCACGTGGTCCAGCGCTTCACCGCGCCCCTTGGCCGCCTCGATGAAAACCTTTAGATTGGCGCGCGCTTCTGCCTGGCCGGTAAACTCGTCCAGCGATTGCGGCCTGAGCGTCGCATCGATGTCTTCGCCACGCTTTTCCGGCGATATCAGACGTGCGGCTTCACTCATGTCAGCGGTTCCATTCCAAATATGCGTTTCTCGGCGCTCCTGCCGAAGGCGGCGTCCATTCCGCCACGCTCAAGATAGTCTTCGACGAGAGAGCACTCCATGGCGATCTCGCGATTTTGAGACAATAGTAAGGAACGCGGAGGGTGCAAAGCCTCAACGCGACAGTTCCTTTAGGCCAAGACGGATCAGCTTGGCACTATCGGCGCCATCGCCGGCAGTCTTCAAGGCTGCGGCCACGGCATTGGCGGCCTGATCCCGCGAATAGCCGAGATTGGTGAGCGCCGATACGGCATCCACAACCGGCGCTGCGGCAACGCCTTCGCCCAACTCCTGCTTGAGCACGATATTGGCGGCATCGCCAGCAAAGGCCGGCGCCTTGTTCTTCAGTTCCGTTACAATGCGCATGGCAACCTTCGGGCCGACGCCCGGCGCCCGTGAAACGGCGGCGCGATCCTGAAGCGCGATCGCATTGGCAAGCTCGGCCGGCGTCAGCGTCGACAACAGCGCCAGAGCCACCTTGGCACCGACGCCTTGAACCGTCTGCACGATGTTGAACCACTCACGCTCAAGCGCCGTCATAAAGCCGAAGAGCCGGATCTGATCTTCACGGACATAGGTCTCGATGAAGAGAATGCATGCCTCGCCGACGGAACCAAGCTTCGACAGCGTCCGAGCGGAACAATAGGCGACGTAACAGACGCCGTGCACATCCACGAGCACATAGTCTTCGCCGATCTCTTCGATTGTGCCTTTCAGCTTGCCGATCATGAATGGTGTCCGTCAGGAGTGGGTTTAGCGAACGGGTTGAAGCGGTTACGAAGCCTTCGCGGCGGCCAGAAGCGACGCTTGCCGCAGCCGGCTGGCGCCGCGGTTGTGGGCATGGCAGACGGCAATAGCGAGCGCATCGGCCGCGTCATTTCCCTTGAATTCCACTTTGGGCATCAGGATCTTCAGCATCATGTGGATCTGCTGCTTCTCGCCGTGACCGACGCCGATGACGGCCTTCTTGACCGCATTCGGAGCATACTCCGAGACCGGCAGGCCTGCCCGCGCCGGAACCAGCATAACGACTCCACGGGCCTGGCCGAGCTTCAGCGTTGCCACCGCATCCTTATTCACGAAGGTCTGCTCCACGGCGGCCTCATCCGGCTGATAGCTGTGAACGACCTCAGCAAGCCCATCATGCAGCTGGCATAGACGGGATGCGAGATCCATATCGCCATCCGAAGTGACGGTGCCCGAAGCCACGAAGCGAAGCGAGTTGCCAAGCGTATCAATGATGCCCCAGCCGGTGCGCCGAAGGCCCGGATCGATGCCGATGATGCGAATCGTATTCTGCATAAGCCAACCTATCTTTCGGGCTGAAGATGTGCCAGTAAAATGTGAACAAAACAAAAACAAGACACAGATTGGACCGCCAGCGCCACGCTGAAACATCGTGACGAAATTGCGGCGGCGGGGTTTGGAATAGGCACACTGCACTCCTACATGTGGGTGCGACCCTCCCTTCCACCACGCAGGTTTCTTGCCATGGTTCCCTTTTCCATCCTCGATCTTTCGCCCGTTGCCGAAGGCAGCACCATCCGCCAGTCCTTCGAGAGCTCGAAGCGCATGGCCCAAAAGGCGGAAGAACTTGGCTACAACAGGTTCTGGCTCGCCGAGCATCACGGCATGCCAGGCGTTGCCAGCGCCGCGACTTCAGTCGTGATCGGCCACATCGGCGCAGCGACCTCGCGCATCCGCATCGGTTCGGGCGGCGTCATGCTGCCGAACCATTCGCCGCTCGTCATTGCCGAGCAGTTCGGCACGCTGGAAGCGCTGTTTCCCGGTCGCATCGACCTGGGGCTTGGCCGTGCGCCTGGCACCGACATGCGCACCGCGCAGGCCCTGCGTCGCAATATCGATGCCGGCGCGCAGAGCTTTCCGCAGGATATCGTCGAGCTGCAGCACCTCTTCAGCCCGGCTGACGACAACCAGATCATCCTCGCTGTTCCCGGCCATGGCGCCAACGTGCCGATCTGGCTGCTCGGCTCCAGCCTCTATAGCGCCCACCTCGCCGCCATGCTCGGCCTGCCCTATGCCTTCGCCTCGCATTTCGCACCAGATTCGCTGCTGGACGCCATCGCCATATACCGCGACCGCTTCACGCCTTCGGCCACGCTCGACAAGCCTTATGTGATGGTCGGCGCCATGGGCTCCGTCGCAGATACCGATGAGGAGGCGCAATATCATTTCACCTCTGCGGAACAGCAATTCGTCAATCTGCGCCGCAACGTGCGCGGCCCCTTCCCCCGCCCACGCAGCGACATGGACGATTTCTGGACGCCGATGGAAAAGCTGAATGTGGAAAATACGTTGCGCTACGCCGTGGTCGGCTCCCCTGCGACGGCCGAAGCAAAGCTGTCGCGCTTTATCAAAGACACGGAGGCTGATGAAGTCATCATTTCGATGCCGGTCCATGATATCGAGGCCCGCCTGAAATCGGTGGAACTCTTCGCGACGCTTCCAAGCTTCAAGAAGGTCTCCTGATTTTCGGAAGCAGTCACTTATGCGGTGAGCCGATCTTATATACGCGGCTCACCGAACGACCAACGGGCTCAAGCCACGAGCCTCGTGTTCCAATGACGCCGGATGAGCATGTCGAGCGACAGCTTGCCGGCGCCGGCGACGATCAGCGCGAACATGCCGCCTGCAATCGCCAGATCCTTTTCGAAGTGCAGCAACTCATTGTGGCTGGCGAAGTTGGTGTGAAAGAGCAGCGCCGTCAGCACGCAGAACAGGCCGAGGCCAAATGCCGCCAGCCTCGTCATCAGCCCGAGCGCAATGGCAAGGCCGGCGCCTAGCTGCAGCGCGATTGTTGCAATCGCGATGGGGGCTGGAACACCGAGCTTGGCCATAACCTCCAATGCATTGTCGAAATTGCTGGCGAGTTCGATGCCTTCTTCCAGGAAGAGCAACGACAGCAATATGCGGCCGAACAACAATGCCATGTCGGCCATATTCACAAGAACGGCACTCTCCTCTTCGAATTCCATGGCTTGTCTCCTTCCCGTCGATATCCGCGCGCTCCGGTCCTGCCCAGCGGCATCCTCTCGACCTGGTCGAGCGAAATGCCGCCGGATCGGTTGAAGCTGCGGGCTAGTTGGTTCCCTTGGCTGATATCGCCTTGGTCAGATCTTCGAGCTCTTCGCATCCAGCCGGGCAAAGCTTGGTCAGAGCGGCAAGCTGCTCGCGAGCCTTGGGCATGTCGCCGGTCTCGACATAGAGCTCGCCGAGATATTCATGCGCGCCCTTGTGATCCGGCTGCAGTTCCAGAGCCTTGGTGTAGTAGGTCAGCGACGTCTTGAAATCGCCGGTCTTGCGCAGGGTGAAGCCCATCAGATTGTAGACGTCGGCCTGCTGGTGTTCCTCTGCGATGTCCCTGAGCTCAGTGAGCGCGCCGGCATAGTCCTTCGCATCGATCTTCGCGCGCACCGAGGTGAGGTCCGGCGCATCGGTCGATTCCATATTGTCGACGGCAAAGGCGACGCCTGCCGTTGCGACCGGAAGGATGGCAACGGCGCACAGGCCGGCGATCCCGAAAATGGCATGTCTGAACATGGTATTTGCTCCTGTTTTGGCCGCTCAGGCCTGAATGGTTGGGGTGAAACCGTAGGCATTGCCGTCCTTGACGAAGGTGCCGGAGCCCGGGAATGGAAAATGCGAGCCGCAGATCCTGATCTTGTCGGCGATGACACGATCGATCAGCTTGCGGCGGGTTGCGACGGCCATCGGGCCGTCCTGGTCATAGGCGCCTTCCCATTCCGGATGGGGCGCAAGCAGCGCCGGCACATACATGATGTCGGCCGAAACCATCAGCTGTTCGCTGCCGCCATCGATGAGGAAGACGGAATGACCGGGCGTATGACCGTATGCGGCCAGCATGTGCACGCCGGGTGCCACTTCGGCATTATCGTCGACCAGCTTCCAGTTCTTCCATTTCGGAAAGACGGAGGCGATACGCCGGCCGGCTTCCTTGCGGCCTTCCGCCAGCTTGTCGACACGGCTGGGATCGGTCCACCAGTTGAATTCGGCCGCGTTGACGATCAGCTCGGCATTCGGGAAAACGGCCGCATTCGTCCCCTTTTCCATCAGTCCCCAGACGTGGTCCGGATGGAAATGCGAGATCATGATCGTATCGATCTTCTTGTAGTCGATGCCGGCAGCAGCCATATTGGCCGGCAGATGCGTGGCATTGGTCTGCCATTGCCCGACACCCGAGCCGGCATCCATCATGATCTTGCGCCCGCCGATGTCGAGAACGACGACGGTCAGCGGAATGGGCATGAAGTCCGTCGTCAGGCCGGCCTTGGCAAGCGCGCCTTTGGTGTCCTCGACGGAAGCGTTCTTGATGAAGGCCGGATCATGCGGCTTGCGCCAGATGCCATCATAAATGGCCGTGACCTCGATCGAACCGACCTTGTATTTATAGAAGCCGACCGTCGGCTCCAGCGGCGTGGCGGCAAAGGCTTGCGGGATGAATTCGAGCTTCGACGACAGACCAAAGGCTGCCGCAGCTACAGCCGTACCGAGAACGGTGCGGCGGGTCATATCAAACATCGCAATATCTCCTCAGGGTTATGGCTTTCGAGCCAGGCGGAGGACGCTTCAAATCGCGACCGTCCACTGAGGAAGAAGATCGATGGCGACGCGCGCTTATTCCCAACCGCGCGAAGAATTTTCGCAAGCCATTGAGATATATGGCATTATTTTTACCGGCATGGATTGAATCGGTGGAGACGCGGGCGTCCGCATCCGGGCTCTGCAATTTTTTGCATCCGATCGGGAATAAAACCCACACCGGCGCGATCTAGTATCGCAGGCAACATTGCAAGCACCGTATCCACGGCTTACAGTCGGTATCGGCGTTTTGCGGGGATCATGATGACAGACGCCCGAATGATGACTTCGATGACGCTCGGCAGCCAACTCCACACATGGACTTGGAACTGGCCGCAAACGACCGCGATGCGCCGGCTGGCGCGACTTCTGGCCCGCCTGCGCGCCTTCTTTGCGCAGGCGAAACCGGCCCATCACGCCATCCTCATGGCGGTGGCGGAGCCGACGGCCAATGCCGGGTCGCAACACCTCGCAATCTCCTCTCGCGACGAGACCATGCGCCGCTTCCAACGCACCATCATCCCGCATCTGGACGCCGCCTATAATTTCGCACGCTTTCTGAGCCGGGATGCCGATGCTGCGCAGGATATCGTGCAGGAGGCATATCTGCGCGCTTATCGCGGCTTTGGCGGCTTTCGCGACGGCGATGCCCGCGCCTGGACCTTCACCATCGTCCGCAATTGCTACCATGCCTGGCTGCAGGAGGGCCGGCGCAAGACCCGCTACGAACAGCCGATGACCGACGAAAGAGATCGGGACGAAAGTTCGCCCTCCCCCGATCCGGCCTCAGAGGAAGATACGCCGGAAGCCGCCTTCATCCGCAAATCGGAAACGCAGCGGGTGCGTGCGGTCATCAACATGTTGCCGGATGCCATGCGCGAGGTTTTGGTTCTGCGCGAGCTTGAGGATCTGTCTTATAAGGAGATCGCCGACATTATCGATGCGCCGATCGGCACCGTCATGTCGCGCCTCGCCCGCGCCCGCCGCGATTTCGGCGAAGCATGGCGTACCCTTGAAGAAAAGGGGGCGGCGCAATGAGCAACGGAAAGCACGACGATCACAGCGAATGGGCAGACCTGCTGCACGGCTTCATCGATGGGGAATTGGACACAGCCAATGCTGCGCGTTTCGAGGCCCATCTGGCGACGTGCATCGAATGCGCCGGGGAGATGGAGTATGCCATGACGGTCAAGCGACTTTCCGCACGCGAGGGTGTGAAATGGCAGGCACCGGACAGCGTTCACGCCCGCGTTCAGGCCGCACTTTCGCTGGAACAGGCCATGACGAAGCGCGCGGCGGCGGTGACCAACACCGAAAGCCCATGGCGGCGCGCTTGGCGGTTGGTTCGCGAATGGAGCTTCGTGCCGTCTCTAGGTGTTCTGGCCGCGAGCCTCATGCTGGTGCTGAACGTGCCGCAGCAGAGCCAGACGATCGAGGACCAGCTTCTTTCAAGCCATGTGCGCTCGATGCTGGCTGATCATCTGACCGATGTGCTGACCTCCGACCAGCACACCGTCAAGCCATGGTTCAACGGCAAGATCGATTTCTCGCCGCCCGTGGTCGATCTGGCGACACAGGGCTTCCCTCTCGTTGGTGGCAGGGTGGACTACCTCGACAGCCGGGTAGTCGCAGCGTTGATCTATCGCCGGCACGGTCATGTCATCAATCTCTTCATCTGGCCCGCCACCTCGGAAACCCGCAGCAATGCTGAGAAGGACGGCTACAATTTCGTCGAATGGCATGCGGACGGGCTGGTCTTCTGGGCCGTCTCCGATGTCGCCGCGCCCGATCTTACCGCCTTCCGCGACGATTTCATCCGCGCAACGAACCCATGACGCACAAAAGCCGGCCGCATCGCTGCAGCCGGCTTTTTGATGTATCTCGATGGATCAGGCCGAGAGCTTGGCCAACACTTCTTCCGAGACTTCAAAGTTCGAATAGACATTCTGAACGTCGTCGTCGTCTTCGAGGTTGTCGATGAGCTTCAGCAGCGACTGGGCCTTTTCTTCATCGACCGGCACATTGTTCTGCGCGCGCCAGATCGCCTTGACCGTTTCGGCTTCGCCGAGCGTGGCTTCGAGCGCCTTGGCAACTTCGCCGAGGGATTCGAAGGCGCAGATGATCACATGACCTTCTTCATCGCTTTCCACGTCATCGGCACCGGCTTCGATCGCCGCTTCCATGACCTTGTCGGCATCGCCAACTGTCGGCTTGTAGGTAATTTCGCCGACATGGTCGAACGAGAAGGACACCGAGCCGGTTTCGCCGAGTGCGCCGCCGGCCTTCGTGAAGATCGAGCGGACGTTGGACGCCGTGCGGTTGCGGTTGTCGGTCAGCGCCTCGACGATGATCGCCGTGCCGCCCGGACCATAGCCCTCGTAACGGATCGCGTCGTAATTTTCGGTGTCGGCACCGGACGCCTTCTTGATGGCGCGATCGATATTGTCCTTCGGCATCGACTGCGCCTTGGCATTCTGAATCGCCAGACGCAGGCTCGCGTTCATGGTCGGGTCGGGCAGGCCCGATTTGGCAGCGACCGTGATTTCGCGCGCCAGCTTCGAGAACATTTTCGAACGCACCGAGTCCTGACGACCCTTACGGTGCATGATGTTTTTAAACTGTGAATGGCCAGCCATGGCACCCCTGTTCACGTCTTTTGTTGGGAATGGCTGCCTTATAAGAGTGAAGCGGCCTTCATTCAAGTAAAAAGCCGGGTAACGGCGGCTGCAGAAGCCTTCGGCCGCCATTCCTATGGTTTCACGGCAAGCCTTCCTGCCTGGATATCCGCAACGGCTTCCATGGCCTTGTTCAGTCCTTCGAGCGACGCGCGTGAGTCCTTGATCACGGATCGTAGATCGGGCGACCAGTCATTGATGGCGCCAACGCGCGCCAGGAAAGTGACGCCACTTCTCATCTGGTGAATGATCCGGCTTGCCGAAACGCAACCCTGTGTGTCGGTAGCAACGGCCGGATGGCTATCAACCCTGATCAACGCCGTCATCCCCGGCGCATCATGCATCAAGGCTCAAACCCGTTGGGGTTTTGGTGAACTACCGTAGTCAATGAATAAAGCCCCCGCCAGGGAGGTAATGCTGCAATTGCGTTTGCCGGTCATAGCATCGGTCGGGTATGACACGCTCCAATTACCGGCGGCCAATAGATTGGCGCATTTGCCAACAGAAACCGTTCCCTGACTAAATTTTTGTATGCGGTAGCCATCGGATGTCGTGCTGACCGGATTAGGAGACACGCAGCCCGATAGTGTCGCGGCTATGATGGCAGTCAAAAGAACGCGGTTCATGCGCTTCCTCCAACGGTGCAGCGCAATCAATCATGACGAGTGGAAGTAGCAAAGACGGTGAAACACATTTCCCGGCGAAAATTGCTCAGGCTCGTCCGACTTGTCGCCGAACCGCCTGATTGACGTCGGTTCAGCGACGAAATCCGGGCAGCTAACGCCAGAATTCCGGAATGGTCTCCGCAAGCCGCGGGCCGAGCCGCAGCGGCGCGATCTTTTCGGCCAATCCCGTTGCGTCGGAAATCTCGACGCCGACGCCGCAGATGGTCGCAGGTCCGGATGCCGCTTCGAACCGTCCCTTTGGCATCTTTGAAATGAACCGGTTGAGCGGCTCTTCCTTTTCCATGCCGAGCGAGGAATCGTAATCGCCGCACATGCCGGCATCCGACATATAGGCAGTTCCGCCATTCAGGATCTGCGCGTCCGCGGTCGGCACATGCGTATGCGTGCCCACGACAAAGCTTGCGCGACCATCGACGAAATGCCCGAAACACTGCTTTTCGCTCGTCGCTTCCGCATGGAAATCGAAGATGATGGCGTCGGCCTGTTCTTTCAGCGGGCAGGCATCGAGAATGGCTTCTGCCGCCTTGAAGGGATCGTCCAGTTCCGGATGCATAAAGACGCGGCCCATGATGTTGGCCACGAGCACGCGCGCGCCGTTGCGCGCATAGTAAAGCCCGGAACCGCGGCCGGGGGTGCCGGCCGGATAGTTGGCGGGGCGCAGGAACTGGTCGTGCCGCTCGCTAAAAACGACGGCTTCCTTCTGGTCCCAGACATGGTTGCCTGTCGTCACGACATCGGCGCCGGCATTGATCGTTTCGAGAAAGATATCCTCGGTGATGCCGAAGCCGCCGGCGGCATTCTCACCGTTGACGATGACGAAATCGAGTTTCAGATCGGAGACAAGTCCCGGAAGGCGGTCCCACACCGCAGTCCGTCCGGTTTTCCCGACCATGTCACCCAGAAAAAGCAGCCGCATTCGCTATCCAATCGCTTCCGAAACGAAATTGAGTCCGCTCTCGGTCAAAATCGCGTCAAGACGGACATCATGCGGCTCAGCCGGTACTGATGGCACTTCTTGGCAATCAAATGCAATGCCGATGAGGCGCGGATTCAGGCCTTTTTCATGCAGGCGGGTGATCGCGCGGTCGTAATAGCCGGCTCCGTAGCCGATGCGGTGGCCGGTTTTGTCGAAAGCTGAAAGCGGAATCAGCATGACGTTCGGGTCGAGCACCGCCGCATCGGGGCCCGGTCCGAAGGTCCCGAAACCGCAGGGAACGAGCGGCGCGCCGGGCACGAGTTCACGGAAGACGATCGTGCTTTTATCGAGAATGATTGGGACGCAGAGCCGAGCACCCCGCGCCCTGAAATGCGCCATTAGCGGCCTGACATCCACTTCTGATCGGATCGGCAGAAAGCCGGAAACGACCATGCCAGGCTCGATGTCGATCGCATCGCCAGCGTGGGTGGCCATGGCCAGTCCCTTTTCGATGCGCTCCTCGGCGGGAATGGCGTCACGCGCAGCCAGACGCTCGTTGCGATATTGGGCTTTCAGCTCTTTCGGGGTCATCGGATCTTCGCAAAAATCTATGATATCACGAAAACATAATGAGCCGGCAGCCCAATGCAATGCGCGAAAGCGACATACGGCAATCCCGTGGCCGATCCGGTATGTCAGCCGTTATCGACAATCGACAGCTTTCCTTCACCATCCACATGCGCATGGACGTTTTCATAGTTCAGCAAGGTCGTGTGCCCGGTTTCAACGGGATGTGAGTGCGTCGCGGTAATGACGAGCACATCGGCGCCGGCCGCTTCGCCGGCCTTGATGCCGGCCATGACATCCTCGAACACCAGGCAATCGGAGGTACGCAGGCCGAGACGTTCGGCGCCAAGGATATAGCATTGCGGATCCGGCTTGCCGACCTTGACATCCTCAGCGGTCACGATGAAGCGCGGCACGGGGATACCCGCGGCGTCAAGTCGAGCCATCGCCAGGCGGTATGGGGAAGATGTCACGATCGCCCAGCGTTCCGGCGGCAGGGAGGCCAGGAAATCGATGGCCCCTGGCAGCGCAACCACACCCTCGACGTCGGCAATTTCCGCTTCCATGATAAGCGTCGACTCGGCAACCGGGTCGACGCCGGGCAGGTTCAACTGGCCGATCGTGTCGATACCGCGCTTGCCATGCATCGTCGGCATGAACTTCTCGACATCGAGCCCCTTGCTGCGGGCCCAATTTCCCCAGACCCGCTCGGCAGCGGCAATCGAATTGATGATCGTACCGTCCATGTCGAAGAGGAAGCCGGAATAGGATTTGCTGAAGGCGGAAGACTGTGCGGCGGACAAGGCAGGCCCTTTCTAGAGCAATTCCAGCAAAAATGCGCAGCGGTTTGCTGGAATTGCGTAACGACAAAAAACAGAACATTCCCGCGACAGCGTTTGAAGCGGAAATGCTTGAGGCGTGAAAGCGAATGACGGCGCCAGCCGCACTGCTCGCAATAGGTACTTCTTCCGACTAACGACAGCCGCAGCAAGAAGCAAATGCTTGCTGAGCGGCAAACCCCGGAAAGATCCGCTCGCCGCGCTCAACTACCTCCATATCGGAAGAAGGTGTTTACATCATCAGGGAAGGTGTCGAAGCGGAAGCGGGCGGCTGCGCAAATCAGCCGCCCATATCGATCTGTCATTCGCCGAGACGGCTCTTCAGGCCGTTGATGATATGGTTGGACAAAGCCTCATAATCATCGTCGAAGTGGTGGCCGCCGTTCATGGCGATGATTTCGGCGCCAGTGTCCTTGAGCAACGGGCACGCGACATCTTCGTCATCGTCCTTACCATAGACGCACTGAACCATTTTCGGATTGATCGACTTGAGGTCCTTGATCGGATCGCCACCCTTGCCTTCGCTCGATGCGCCGAGCCAACCCATGACCGAAATCACATAGTCGACCTTCTGCGACAGCGACAACAGCGACATCTGCACGATCTTGTCCTTTGCCGCTTGCGGCAGGCGATTATAGCTCGCCGGCAGCACGTCGGCGCCGAAAGAGTAGCCGACCAGTACCACATGCTTGACCTTGAAGCGCTTGGTGTAGAAATCGATGATCCGGGCGAGGTCATTGGCCGTCTGCTGCGGATCCCGCTCGGTCCAGAAATAATGCAGGGAATCGACGCCCACGACCGGAATGCCTTGATCCTGCAGGTAGCTGCCGACTTCCTTGTCGATGTCGCGCCAGCCGCCATCGCCCGAATAGACGATGGCAAGCGTATCCTCGGTCGGCGTCGCTTCCATGATGTCGAGCGGCAGGCCGAGCGGCGACTTGGCGTCGTCGATCGACTTGATCAAGTCGGCGAGCGAAGCCTCAAGCGTGGCATAGGTGTCGGTATTGCTGGAATCCGTGGTCTGGACCTCGGGATGGTCCTTCTGGATGTCTGTAACATGGTCGCGGCCATCCTTCGGTGCATTCGCCGTAAAGTTCACCACGATCGGATTCGGCAGCGCGCCTTCCTGCAGACCGAAGGACACCATGTCGCCATCGGTCTTCTTCTCGGCCGGTGTGCAAAGCTCCTGCTTCAGGGCGATACCGGCTGCCGGGTCAACGGCAAGCGTGCCCGCGACCGTAGCATCCGGGGTCTGGGCCGCGATCGTCAGCGCCATCGCGCCTCCGGCGCCGACGCCGGCGATGATCGGCGATTGATAGGTGCTGTCGGCAAAGGAGCGTTGCACCTGCTGGCTCAGCGATTCCAGGTCCGCGACGATGTAGATGCAGCCGTCGTTCTTCTTGACGTCGTAATTGTTGAGCGACGTCAGAAAGGACGGATAGTCGATACCGATGACGAGCGAGCCATTGGCCACGAGTTTGTCGGCAACGGCCTTCTCCTTGTCGCCCCAGCCGGCAAGATCGGAAATCAGGACGACTTCATTCGAGACCTTGCCTTGTGGGCGCATGATATGCGGCGACGGGATCATGCCCAGATCGTATTTGGTATCGTCGGCTTCCGCTCGTGCTTGACCCGACACCAGCAAGCCCGCCGACAACATGCAACCGAAAGCCAATGACATTGCGTATTTCAAAATCATTTCCTCACGACCCCCTTAAGTCCGCCCCCGATGAGGAATGTAGCATCCATCAACGCGATTATCGGACTCACACCGCCCGAAACAGCCAGATAGCGCGGCTGCCATTCGGGATGAAACTTTGATTTGAAGGCACGAAGCCCTTTGAAGTTGTAGAAGCGCTCGCCGTGTTCGAACACCGTTCCCCCGACCCTATCCCAAACGGGTGCCGATTCCCGCCTCGACATGCCCGATAGCGGCGCCATGCCGAGGTTGAAACGATGAAAGCCCTCGCCCTTGAGGTATTCGAGGACCTGAACGAACAGGAAATCCATCGAACCTTTCGGGGCATCAGGCGAAAAGCGCATCAGGTCGACGGATCCTTCTTCCTTGGTCTCCGTCATCAGAATATTCGCAAAAGCGACGATCTTCCCATCCTTCTTCAATACGCCTACCGGCTGTGATCTGACATAGTCCGGATCGAACGCGCCCAGCGAAAAGCCTTTTTCCTTGGCATTGTGATCGGCCAGCCAGGTGTCGGAAACATGGGCCAGATCGTCCATCACCTCCCCTATATCTTGAGGCTGGATAACGGCAAATTCTAGTCCGTCGCGAACTGCGCGGCTTGCCGTCTGCCGGAGATTGGCCCATTTGCCGCCTTTCAGCTCGAAATTCGACAGATTGACCACCGCCAGTTCACCGAGTTTGAAGGCACGCAAACCAGCGTCCGCGCAATAGGAAAGTAGTGCCGGCGAGATCTGATAGAAAACGGAACGGCAGCCGGCGGCCCGGGCCGTTTCAACAAAGCGCCAGATGAGGTCGGGGAGTGCGTGACGCGGGCCGACGGGATCGAAGAGCGCGATCCAGGAGCGGCCCTGCTTGCCATACATGATGAAGGCATCGCCCTTTTCCGAGAACATGATGTTCTTGTCGCCCATGCGTACGAGATTGGCGTCGGCAATGCCCTGTCTGCGGACGATCTCGACCGCCCGCGCCACCACATCGCCCGTGACCGGCTCGAGCCGCTTCGCGGCCGGGCGCAGCAGGCTGAAGATCGCGATCGCCGATGACAGGATGGAAATGCCTAGCGCGGCGCGCAGCCCGCGCGGCGCTTCATCGGCGAATTCGAATTGCCACCAGAGCTGGTTGCTATATCCGACATCGCGATAGACGAAGAAGAGCACCACGACGGCACCGATACAGATCACCGCGATAGCTGTCAGCCATCCGGCCGTGAGCGTCTGGCTCAAAAGCGATGCCGGCCGGTTGAAGAGCCGGCGGCTGACGACGAGGCTGAAGATGAAGAAAGCCAGCAAGCCGGCTTCGACAACGGCGATGGCCTTCAGCAGCGATAGCAAAAGCGCAAACGCCGCCGAGAAGATCGATACCCACAATGCACCGTCGAGCCGCTGCCCCAGACCGCGTGCGGCGACGACGATAGTCAACCCGAGAAGGCTGGAAAAGAAATGCGCGCTTTCGACGACAGGCAGGGGCAGATAGTCGGACAGGACGATCAGGTTCTGGTCGGGCGTCGGCGTCACGCTCGAAAAGATCAACATCATGCCGAGCAGCAGCGCAAATGCTGACAGCAATTGCGGCATGAGACGACCGCCGACACGGCGCATGCTCGATGCGGCGGGATGATCGACAAAGCGGCGAAGTTCCGCCACCGAGATCGCGGCAATCGCGATGACGAGCGGAATGACGTTGTAGATGACGCGATAGAGAACCAGTGAACTCAGCACCGCATCTTCGTTCACCGAGCTGCCGAGCCAGGCGATGATGATCGTCTCGAAAACGCCGAAGCCGGCCGGAACGTGGCTGAGGACGCCGAGACCGACCGCGATGGCATAAATGGCGAAGAAGCCCGGCCAGCCGATCGATGTATCCGGCAGCAGCACGTAGAGCACGGAAGCCGAGGCAGCGATGTCAAATGCGGTGACCAGGAACTGCCGCGACCAGGTGCGCGAATCCGGCAGACGCACGGCAACGGGCCCGAGCCGAATTTCGCGGCCATTGCGTCCTGCAAAGACGACGAAGGCAAGCGCCGCGAGAATGGCACCGGCAACGAGACGCAGCCAAAGGCCGCTGACGCTGATCAGTGGCCCGATCTCGTCGGCGATGACAAGCAGCGCGATCGCTCCAACGGCGGCAAGGCCAAGGCCGAAGGCAAGCGTAACGAATGCAATGACACGGGTGATGTCGTCGGGCGACAAGCCCATCCGGGCATAGGCACGATAGCGGATCGCACCGGCGCTGAGCGCGCCAAAGCCGGCGGTATTGCCCACGGCATAAGCGCTGAACGAGGTGAGCGCCACGTGCGGCAACGGCAACTTCTTGCCGATATAGTCGAGTGCGTTCTGATCGTAGACAATCAGGGAGGCGAAGCTCAGTCCCGTGAAAAGCAGCGCCAAGAGCACCGAGGAGATCTTCGTCGTGGTCAGGGCATGCACGACGTCGTCATAGCGGACTTCGTTGGTCAGATCATAGATCGCGTAGGCGGCTATGCAGAAGACAGCAACGGTGAGGACGGCGACGATCAGCGTGCGGTTGCGATTGAGGAAACCGACAATACCGCCACGCTCTTCCATTTCCTCATCGGCATTTTCCAGATCGATTGGACTCGACATGCTCTACCCGCTTGTTGACCTGAAGCGTGATGCCGAAAAGTGCAAGCGGTTTTCGGACAACATCACGCTCTATCTAATTTGATTCCGGAACCGGATGATTTCGGGTCGAATCGACATAAAATC
Source organism: Rhizobium sp. BR 314 (assembly GCF_047445805.1). Lineage (NCBI taxonomy): Bacteria > Pseudomonadati > Pseudomonadota > Alphaproteobacteria > Hyphomicrobiales > Rhizobiaceae > Rhizobium > Rhizobium sp. BR 314. Next base: position 402,817 of record NZ_JARWLA010000001.1, read on the forward strand.
ATCCGGCTCCAGGTCGGCCCTGATTGTTCGGATCCTCAGTAACACCGACAGTATGTCTTTATGTTACAGTCCTGCATTTCTTTCATAGGCTCGTTGTGATGCGCGCCCCCATCATTCTAAATTTAGGCAATTTTGGCGCAGGCTAGGTTTCGCCAGCGATGAATCTGTCTTTATTTGAGGGATTCTCTCACTCCACCAGCTTTTGCACATGCTCTCGTTGCACAAGAGCAGCCTTGATATCTCGCCTTGGGCGCAGCTCCCTATCAGGAATTGCCTGTCCGGTCACCTGCCTCAATGCGCCTTTCGAAGGCGGCTTGCGCGTGGAGAGAAAGGCGGACAAAACAGGTTTTGCGTGATCTCCCAGAATACGCCACAACGCTGAATAGATAACTTCACTATTCGCTCGATAAGGCCCGCAATCTGCGATTGGAAATACGATGGCAGACATAAATCGACTCATCCGCATATGACCGCACGGATGAGTCGAGGGGCATTTTTCATAATATTAAGGCGCTTTAGCGATCCGGCGCCTCGGCCGGTTCGCCGCGCATCTCGCTGCGGAAGAAGCCTTCGCGCAGGTTGATGCCATATTCGACGAAGGCCTTCATGCAGCAAAGCATCTGCGTCCATCCCTCACAATTCAGGTAGGTGCTGCGGCGGCCGGCTTCGTCGTCACGCCAGCCGGATTCTTCGATGATGACGAGCGTACCGCCATCATCCAAAGCATCGAACGTCATCTCGACCCTGGTTTTGTAGCGGATGCCATCATCTCCATTGCCACCTTCCCAGTGAAGGACGATACGCTTGCCGTCTTCCACTTCGTTGACCTCCACAGGCGTATTCTTCCACCAGATGACTGTCGTGCCGGCCATCAGCGGCCCGCTCGCACCGCCGATGGTGGTAAAGTAGCGCGAGAGCTTCTTGGGATTGACGACTGCGTCGAAGACCTCATCGACCTTGCGGCCGATCCGTCCCGAAATCCGAACATTCAATGTCATGACATCTCCTCCGTTGTCAGCTTGCCACCATCGCTCCATTGCGAACGGCCCCATTATGTTATATAAATATAACATGTCAAACGAATCGGATAGCGACCTTATTTTCAAGGCCCTCGCCCATCGGCGGCGGCGCGAGATTCTGGACATGCTGAAGGATGCGCCGCGCACGACAGGCACGCTCTGCGAGGCCTTTCCGGATATGGACCGCTGCACCGTCATGCAGCACCTGAAGGTGCTTGAGGAAGCGGATCTCGTCATCGCCAGGAAAGACGGGCGCGAGCGCTGGAACCATCTGAACAGCCTGCCGATCAAGCAGATTCACGACCGCTGGATCAGTGCCTATGCCGGCCACGCCCTCACCATCCTTGACCAGTTGAAGAGCGATCTGGAGAGCTAAGAAGCAGGACGCAACCGCTAGGAGTGAAAACTACGTGGCGCAGTCCCGGCACAGCAGCTCTTTCAGCCTGACGCTCGTCCCATCCTCGTCGAGCGGCGTATAGACCACCAGCTTCATATCGGGTCGATCCATAACCGCGAGCGCGGTATATTCGAATGTCATCATCCCGCCTTCGGGATGGCTCAACCGCTTGTGGCCGGCAAGAGGCCGCAAAACATCCTGCCTCGGCCACCATGCGCGGAACTCGGGACTTGCCCGCGTCAGAGTGGCAATCAAGCGTTCGAAATCGGGATCGCCGGCGTAACGGGCGCTATCGGCACGGAACATTGCGAGCGAATTCGCCGCCACGCTTTCCCAATCAACGAGAAGCTTCCGATGGGCGGGATCTGTGAACACCCGATGGACGCTGTTGCGCGCATCCCCCTCCAGCAGGCCATAATCTCCGAAAAGTGCTACAGCGGCTGCATTCCAGGCCAGCACATCCCAGCGTCGTCCGAGCACATAGGCCGGCTGACCGGCAAGGCTGACAAGCATGCGCTGCAGCGCGCCCGGCAGATCCTCCGGCCCATGCGAGGGCAGATCTGCGGAGGGTCGATCGCTGAGCGTAAAAAGATGGCGCCGCTCGGCCGGGTCAAGCCGCAATGCGTCTGCGAGCGCAGATAGGACCTCCGCGGAAGCGCGCACATCCCTGCCCTGCTCCAGCCATGTATACCAAGTGGTGCCGACACCGGCCAGGAGCGCGACCTCCTCGCGCCGCAGCCCAGGCGTTCGACGCCGAAACCCTTCGAGAAGACCAACGTCGGCCGGCGTCAACTTTTCGCGTCTGGAACGAAGGAAGGTGCCGAACTCACGACGTCTGGCCTCGATGATTGTTCGGCTCGGATTGATGGTCATCGCTCATCATAGCAGGATCAATACTAGGATAAAGTGAGAACTGTTTGTCGTCTCCGCAAGCTGCCAAATATCGGCTCCCGACAAGATGGAGAAAGTGCCGATGAATATGAGCGGCAAGACAATCCTCGTGACCGGTTCGACCGATGGCGTCGGCCGCCGGGTCGCGGAAAAGCTGGCGGCAGCGGGAGCCCTCGTGCTGGTGCACGGCCGCAATACGGCGCGAGCCGAGGCTCTGGTTTCGGGCGTCCGCGATGCTGGCGGAAAAGCAGTCTTCTATCCCGCGGACTTCGCCTCGCTGGATGAGGTCCGGACATTGGCCGATACGATCGAACGCGATCACGATCGCCTCGATATCCTGATCAACAATGCCGGGATCGGCACGGGAGGCTACGATGCGGGACGCAAGATTAGCCGTGACGGGCACGAGCTACGTTTTGCAGTCAACTACCTGGCCGGATTTCTCCTGACGCATCGGTTGTTGCCGCTCTTGAGAGCGAGTGCCCCCGCCCGCATCGTCAACGTGGCCTCCGCCGGCCAGCAGGCAATCGATTTCGCCGACGTCATGCTGATACGCGGCTACAGCGGTGCACGTGCCTATTGCCAGAGCAAGCTGGCGCAAATCATCTTCACCTTCGACCTTGCCGAGGAATTGATGGGCACAGGCGTCACAGTCAATTGCCTTCACCCGGCGACCTATATGGATACTACGATGGTGCGGCAGGCCGGCGTTGCACCGCTAAGCACCGTCGAGCAAGGCGCGGACGCCATCCTGAACCTGGCAATGAGCGACGCTTTGGACCGACGCACCGGTCTCTATTTCGACGGATTGCGCCCTTCGCGCGCTAATGCCCAGGCCTATGACGCGGCTGCGCGCCGCAAACTGCAAGCACTCAACCAAAGCCTCATCGGCCTCGCATGAACCCTCAACATCTACCCACTCGCCAACTCCCTAGCCAATAGAAAGGAGACACTCATGTCGTCTCAACATACTGTCATTGCCGGTGGCTCGTCCGGTATCGGCCTTGCGACCGCTGCCCATCTTCTCGAAAAAGGACATCGGGTGACGATCACTGGCCGCGATGCGGCAAAGCTGCAGGCGGCGGCGCAAAGCCTGGATGGCGATATCGCTGCGATTGTCATGGACGCCGCCGACCTCGCCGCTCTTCCCGCCGCCTTCCGAGCAATCGGCCCGCTCGACCATCTCGTCCTGGCACTGGGCGGCGGCAACGGCGCCGGCCCCTTTGCCGCGGTTGATCTTGCCGATGTCAGGAAAGGCTTTGAGCAGAAGACGCTGGCACATTTCGCCTGTGCGCAGGCCTGCCTGCCCTATCTGTCGAAGCAGGGCAGCATCACCTTCGTCTCCGCAGTATCCGCGCAGGCAGCCATGCCCGGGACGGCTGGACTAGGCGCTATCAACGCGGCCATCGCTGCGCTGGCACCGATACTCGCGGTCGAACTCAAACCGATCCGGGTGAACTGCATTTCGCCCGGTGTCGTCGACACGCCCTGGTGGGATTTTCTGGGGGCGGATCAAAAGGAGCCGACCCTTACCGCCTTTGCTGCACGAACACCCGTCGGCCGCGTCGGTAGACCGCAGGAAGTTGCCGACGCCATCGCCTTTCTGATCGGCAACGGATTTACCAGCGGCCACACGCTGATCTGCGACGGCGGCATTCGTCTAGGTCAATAACCTCAGCGCCATCGCCGGCCGTAACGGCGATGGCATTCCTCAGCTTTCAGCCCGAACGCCTGCCTGAAGCTGCGTGAGAATTTCGATCAGCTTCGGCGCCATGTCGCGAATTTCGACCAGATGGATCGAGCTGAGCTGCTGCAGAACCTTGTCGGACTTTTCCGTCAAGTGCAGGGTCTGGCGACGCTTGTCCGCGGGATCGGGCTGGCGTGTGACATACTCGCTATCGATCAGTCGCCCGACCAACTCCGTAGCAGTGTGGGGAGCAATCAACAGCTTCTCCGCCAATGCGCCGATCGTCATCGGCTCGCTGGCACGGTTGCCCTTGATGGCCAGAAGCGCTTGGTGCTGCTGCGGCGGCAACCCCGCCTCTTGCGCTGCCGACGTGCTGAAATCCGTGAATTTGCGCAGGGTGTAGCGCAGCGTGGCCAACGCCTCGTAATCCGCCTGCGACAAGGTTTCATCCAAATTCCGCACCATCGCATCGTCCTCTTTGCCGCAGCCGGTAATCTTTGTTGATTTATATCGCATTACGATATAATTGCCATCTCGCGCCAAAATGCAATCGACTGACAGGCGCGCACGCTTAGAGCAATTCCAGGAAAAGTGCGAAGCGGTTTTCCGTCCGGAATGCGTAAAAACAAGAAGATGGAGCATTTTCGCGGCTCGAAGAAAGGCGGAACCGCTCTGGCACAGAAGGTCGACAATGCAGGACACCCCCACCCTACAAAGTAACAGGCATGATTTCTCCGGCGGAGCGTCCCGGAAAGACAATGGCGATTTCACCACCGACAAGCGCGTGCTGCTATTGATCTCCATGGCGCTGGTGGTCGGCACCGGCGGCGCTTTCGCAGCATGGGTGCTGATCAAGTTGATCGCACTCGTCAGCAATGCCGTCTGGCTATTCAAGATCAGCACGGAGCCGCTGTCCTTCACCTCCGTGGCACGCTCGCCCTGGATGGTGGCGGCACCCATCATTGGCGGCCTCGTCATCGGCTTCATGGCGCGCTACGGATCGGAGAAAATCCGCGGGCACGGCATTCCGGAGGCCATCGAGGCCATCCTGATCGGCGGTAGCCGCATGTCGCCGAAAGTGGCGGTGCTGAAGCCGCTGTCATCGGCGATCTCGATCGGCTCGGGCGGTCCGTTCGGTGCCGAAGGCCCGATCATCATGACGGGCGGCGCCATCGGTTCGCTCTTTGCTCAGCTCTTTCATCTGAGCGCCGCCGAGCGCAAGACCCTGCTCGTTGCCGGCGCCGCAGCCGGCATGACAGCCGTATTCGGCACGCCGATAGCAGCGGTCATGCTCGCCGTCGAACTGTTATTGTTCGAATGGAAGCCGCGCAGCTTCATCCCCGTTGCCGTAGCAGCCTGTGTCTCGGTCGTCTGGCGTCCGTTCCTGATCGGCAGTGGCGCGCTGTTTCCCGCGCATTTCGATATGACGCTGTCCTGGTGGGGAATTCTGCTCGCCGCCGGCCTCGGCATCGTGTCGGGCCTGCAATCCGGCCTGCTGACTACCCTGCTCTACAAGATCGAAGACGCCTTCGAAAAGCTGCCGATCCATTGGATGTGGTGGCCGGCCCTCGGCGGCCTCGTCGTCGGCCTTGGTGGATTGATCGAGCCTCGCGCACTCGGCGTCGGCTACGACATCATCGCCGACCTCCTGAACAATCACATCGCCACAGGCGCCGTGCTGGCGATCCTGCTGGTCAAGGCAGGGATCTGGCTTGTCGCCCTTTCCTCCGGGACGTCGGGCGGCGTACTCGCACCGCTCCTCATTCTCGGCGGCGCGCTCGGCTGGCTCGTCGGGCTCGCACTACCCGGCGATCCCGGCTTCTGGGCGCTGCTCGGCATGGCGGCAATGATGGGCGGCACCATGCGCGCTCCGCTGACCGGCACCTTCTTTGCCACGGAACTGACGGGAGACATGGGCGCGCTGGTGCCCCTGCTCGCCGCCACTGTAGCGGCCTATGCCGTAACCGTGCTGCTGCTGCGCCGCTCAATCCTGACCGAAAAGATCGCCCGACGCGGCCAGCATATTACCCGCGAATACGGCATCGATCCGTTCGAGCTCACTCGCGCCGCCGATATCATGATCGCCAAGGTGGATACCCTGCCCGCTACCATGCGCCTGTCCGAAGCTCTGTCGCATATGACGGAGCGGCTGGATGCGCATCGCTTCTATCCCGTTGTCGAAAGCAATGACCGTCTGGTCGGCATGATCTCGCGCGCCGACGCCCTGCGGTGGCAGATTGAACCGGATCTGATGGATCAAACGCTTTACGACGTGATCTCGGATACGGCCATTCCGGTTGCCCATCTCGAGGACACGGTCGGCCGCGTCGCCGACATCATGATCCACGCCGATACGGGTCGCGTCCCCGTCGTCGAGGCACAGACCGGTCGGCTTGTCGGCCTGATCGCCCGCAAGGACCTGCTGCGGCTGCGCAGCGCGACCAACCGGGCCGAACTGGAGCGGGGCGCCTATCTGGGCTCGAAAAGTTAAGGGGAGGAGGAGTGGCGTCAGCGTGGCAGAAGAACTACGCGGCGCCTTCCTTGCCTTATCGGGGAAAAGTTGAAGAGCGATCCACGACGACCGATGGATGTTTACGATCCTGGGTGCCTACAAACGTAGGTGGGCGCCATATGTCCAGGCCCACGGGCCTGGCCAGGGACAGCTCCCTTTGGATCGAGTATGGCCCCAGGGATTGTGGTTCCTGTCGGGAAGCGCAGACCGCACGACCTATATAGAGCGGATTGCGTTATCGCACCAGAGGGCCTCGGTGCGCATCCGCAGAAATAAACTCAGGCCTGTTCGGCGTTTGGCCGGGCGATCAGCTTCTCGGTGATGCCCTGAATGCGTGTCGTTACCTCGTCGATGACGCTTGCGAGCGTCTCCTCGGCGCGTGCATTGGCAGCCATGGTCGTATCGCGATTGCTGCGCAAGCCCTCCAGCTCGGTCTCCAGCGCAGAAACGCGACGCGTCAATTCCGATACCTCGTCGGTGATCATGATGCCGGCCATGACGGTGAGGCGCAGGTCGCCAATCTCCCCGAACTGACTCTTCAAGTGCAGCACATATCGGTCGAAACGAGTGGCGAGATCGGTCAGATGATCTTCCTGGCCCTCTTCGCAGGCCATCCGGTAGGCTTTGCCGTCGATCGTTACCGTTACTTGTGCCATTCGACTTTCCGATCATTGCCGTGCCGCGACGGCTGCCTCCCGAGGAATCAGCGGTCCAGCACGGCTCTTATGGTTTCCATCGCCGTAACAAGCCGGCGCGACACCTCACGATTGACTTCCTCGAGCCGGTTCGCTCGAAACTCGGCCTGATCGAGCTCCTGAGCCAAGCGCGAGCGATCGGCATGAACCCGGCGAACCTCGCCTTCTATGTCGCTGTGCGCACGCTCGCGCTCGAACCGCCCGTCAACCGCGTTTTCCAAAGTGGAAAGCGCCTGGCGCAACTGGGCGAGCGCTGCGTCCACCGTTTTGCCTGAAGGTGTCATGGCCTTCGATACTCCGCGCAAGGCCCGAATCAAAACATCCGGCCACTTGTCTGATTTCGCAACAATATTCAACTCGGCGACTGCACGTCAATAAAGGCCGTCATGCGACAGGCACCCTATTCTGTGGATGAATGCCGCCTTTGCCGACCGCATAGGCCTTGTCGCATGATTGTCGTCTTTTGTAAAAGTGAACGGGCAAATGTCAAAAAATTGCCGCGCCCTGCCCTGAATACCCCCTCGATTTGTTGACTTGCTCGCCCCAACTGCTATGTCTCAGCCGCCTGAGGCGACGTTGGAAATGGCGTTCGGAAGAGCGTCTCCCCTTAGCCCGCCTTTCAACCGATGGCCCTCCCTCCCAAGCGTGTGGCCATCCCCCGAGAACCCGGAACACTGCGGAAAAACCCATGAACTCTCGCGAACAACACGACCGGATGGCAAATGCAATCCGTTTCCTTGCCATGGATGCTGTCGAGAAGGCCAATTCCGGTCACCCCGGTTTGCCAATGGGGATGGCCGATGTTGCCACCGTTCTCTTTAGCAAATACCTGCGCTTCGATCCGAAGAACCCCCATTGGCCGGACCGCGACCGTTTCGTCCTGTCGGCTGGCCACGGCTCGATGCTGCTTTACTCGGTTCTCTACCTCACCGGCTATCCGGACATGACGGTCGAAGAGCTGACGCGCTTCCGCCAGCTCGGCTCCAAGACAGCCGGCCATCCGGAATATGGCCACGCCACCGGCATCGAAACCACCACCGGCCCGCTCGGCCAAGGCATTGCCAATGCCGTCGGCATGGCGATCGCCGAACGCAAGCTGCGTGAGGAGTTCGGTTCAGAGCTTCAGGATCACTATACCTACGCCATGTGCGGCGACGGCTGCCTCATGGAAGGCATCAGCCATGAAGCCATCGCGCTTGCCGGCCACCTCAAGCTCAACAAGCTGATCCTGTTCTGGGACAACAACTCCATCACCATCGACGGCGCCGTCTCGCTCTCGGATTCGACCGACCAGATCATGCGCTTCAAGGCTGTTCACTGGAACACCATCGAAGTCGACGGTCACGACCAGGCCGCCATCAGCGCCGCCATCGAAGCCGCTCACAAGTCCGACCGTCCGACACTCATCGCCTGCAAGACGATCATCGGCTTCGGCGCTCCGAACAAGCAGGGCACGCACAAGGTTCACGGATCGCCGCTCGGCGCCGAGGAAATTGCCGCGACCCGCGTCGCGCTGAACTGGCCCTACGAGCCCTTCGTCATCCCGACCGAAATTCTCGGTGAATGGCGCGCCGCTGGCGAACGCTCCATCGGCACCCGCGAAGCGTGGGAAGGCCGCCTTGCCGCGGCCGACGCCGCCAAGAAGGCCGAATTCACGCGTCGCTTCGACCACAAGCTGCCCGCCGGCTTCGACGCCGCCATCAGCGACTACAAGAGGAAGCTCGCTGAAACCAAGCCGACGGTCGCAACTCGAAAGGCATCGGAAGACGCGCTCGAAGTCATCAACGGCTTCATTCCGGAAACGATCGGCGGTTCCGCCGACCTGACGCCGTCGAACAACACCAAGACCAGCCAGATGAAGTCCATCACCCCGACCGATTTCTCGGGTCGCTACATGCACTGGGGTATCCGCGAACACGGCATGGCTGCTGCCATGAACGGTATAGCGCTCCACGGCGGCCTCATCCCTTATAGCGGCGGCTTCCTGATCTTCTCGGATTATTGCCGCCCGCCGCTTCGCCTCGCTGCCCTGATGGGCATCCGCGCCATCCACGTCCTGACGCATGATTCCATCGGCGTCGGCGAAGACGGCCCGACCCACCAGCCGGTCGAGCAGGTCGCCAGCCTGCGCGCCATTCCGAACTTCCAGCTCTTCCGCCCGGCAGACGCCACGGAAACGGCCGAATGCTGGCAGATCGCCATCAAGACGACCAACCGTCCGTCCGGCCTTGCCCTGACGCGTCAGAACCTGCTGGCTGCTCGTACGGAATACAGCGAGAAGAACCTCTGCGAACAGGGCGCCTACACGCTGGCCGGCAATGCTGATGCCAAGGTGACGATCTTCGCTTCGGGCTCCGAAGTCGAGCTCGCCGTCGCAGCCCGCACGGCTCTCGAAGGCAAGGGCGTTTCCACGCGTGTCGTTTCCGTTCCCTGCACCGAGCTCTTCTTCGAACAGCCGGAAGCCTACCGCAAGGACGTCATCGGCAATTCGCCGGTCAAGGTTGCAGTCGAAGCCGGCGTTCGCGAAGGCTGGGATGCCTTCATCGGACCGGAAGGCGCCTTTATCGGCATGAAGGGCTTCGGCGCTTCGGCTCCTTATAAGGACGTCTACAAGCACTTCGGCATCACCACCGAAGCTGTTGTCGCCGCAGCTGAAGCAAAGCTTTCCTGAGGGCGCTGACAAGCGCTCTCAAATCCAATAGACAGACACCCTGAGTGAACGGGAGTGAATTTCAATGACTGTAAAAGTAGCCATCAACGGTTTTGGCCGCATCGGCCGTAACGTCCTGCGTGCAATCGTCGAGTCCGGTCGCACCGACATCGAAGTCGTTGCCATCAACGACCTCGGCCCGGTCGAAACCAATGCACATCTGCTGCGTTACGACTCCATTCACGGCAAGTTCCCCGCCGAAGTGAAGGTCGAAGGCGACACGATCATCGTTGGCGGCGGCAAGCCGATCAAGGTCACTGCGATCAAGGACCCGGCAACCCTGCCACACCGCGATCTCGGCGTCGACATCGCGATGGAATGCACGGGCATCTTCACCGCCCGCGACAAGGCCGCAGCTCACCTAACGGCCGGCGCCAAGCGCGTCATCGTTTCGGCTCCTGCTGACGGCGCTGACCTGACGGTTGTTTTCGGCGTCAACCACGACCAGCTCACCAAGGAGCACCTGGTCATCTCCAACGCTTCCTGCACCACGAACTGCCTGGTGCCGGTCGTGAAGGTTCTCGATGACGCCGTCGGCATCGACCACGGCTTCATGACAACCATCCACTCCTACACCGGTGACCAGCCGACGCTCGACACCATGCACAAGGACCTGTACCGCGCCCGCGCCGCAGCCCTGTCCATGATCCCGACCTCGACGGGCGCCGCAAAGGCCGTTGGTCTCGTGCTGCCGCACCTGAAGGGCAAGCTCGACGGCACGTCGATCCGCGTTCCCACGCCGAACGTCTCGGTTGTCGACTTCAAGTTCGTGTCCAAGAAGGCAACCACGGTCGGAGAAATCAACGAAGCCATCAAGGCTGCATCGAACGGCAAGCTGAAAGGCATCCTCGGCTACACCGACGAGCCGCTGGTTTCCCGCGACTTCAACCATGACAGCCACTCGTCGATCTTCGCGACCGACCAGACCAAGGTCATGGAAGGCAATTTCGTGCGCGTCCTTTCCTGGTACGACAACGAGTGGGGCTTCTCCAGCCGTATGTCCGACACGGCTGTTGCCTTCGCAAAGCTGATCTGATCATGGCCTTCCGCCCGCTCCTTTCGACGACAGTTCGCTGGCGTCCGATGGAAGGAGACGGGCTGGAGCACCTGACGATTACCCCTATCGACAATGCCGGCGGCGCGGCCATCCGTGCCGCCGGCATTATTATTGGCGGCCGTGGCGGCACGCCCTATGGCGTCTCCTACCGCATCGATTGCACCGCCGGCTGGGCGGTCCTCTCCTTCTCCGTCGAAACCACCGACGGTCGCCGCCTTGCCTTGATCTCTGATGGCAAGGGTCGTTGGCGCACCGAAGATGGCCAAGCCTTGCCGCAGTTCGACGGCTGTATTGACGTCGACCTCTATGGCTCGCCCTTCACCAACAGCCTGCCGATCCGTCGGCTCGAGCTTGCACCGCAGGACGGCACGGCAAAACTCCCCATGCTCTATATCCCGTTCGATCGTTTCGAACCCGTGCGCGATCACCAGAACTACACCTGCATCGTGCCGGAAGCGCTCTATCGCTACGCAGCGGAAGACAGGGATTTTACCGTCGATCTGCCTGTCGACGCGGATGGTCTCGTCATCGACTATCCTATCTATTTCAGACGCGTCCACCTCTGATCGGCCACCAAGGCAGATCCCCGCATCATCTTAAAAACATTTCGATTTTTTGAATGCTGCCCTGCTATGGTCCAGATTTACCAGTAGATTTCGAGAGAGAGGTCCCCAGGGCGTTCAAAGCCGCTTTGCTGTTCTGGCAAAGCGCATCACACCATGACGTTACAGTCATCGGAGACGAGTTTCGATTCGCAAACTCTCCTCCGAGCGATTTCCGTGTTTGCCAATCGACCTGGCACGGCGGCATGATGGAAACTGGAGAGATTTCCAACATTCCGGGCTTTTGGGCCCCAGCGGTGGCGCACGGAAAGGGAAAGATAAGGTGGAGGCATTTTACGTCATCGTGCTGATCAGCACGGTCCTCATTCTCATTGCAGCCTTCTCCAGTCTCATTGCCTTTCGCTTCGGCGCCCCCCTGCTGCTGCTCTTCCTGATGATCGGCCTCGCCGCCGGCACGGATGGCCTCGGTATCGAATTCTCGAATAATTATCTCGCCTATATTCTCGGCTCTCTCGCGCTTGCCATCATCCTCTTCGATTCCGGCTACGGCACACCGATCCAGGCCTTCAAGCTTGCGGCGGCACCGGCGCTAACGATCGCCTCGGTCGGCGTTATCGTGACGGCGGCTTTGTTCGGCCTTGCCGCCGCCTGGTTGCTCGGCTTCACCTGGCTGCAGGGCCTGCTGCTCGGCTCCATCGTCGCCTCCACGGATGCGGCGGCCGTCTTCTTCCTGTTGCGCATCGGCGGCATCAATATCCGCGACAAGGTGCGCTCAACGCTCGAAGTCGAATCCGGCACCAACGACCCGATGGCCATTTTCCTGACGCTCGCCCTGGTGGAGCTTCTCGCAAGCGGCGAAGGCTATGCCGGCATCAATCTCGCCATGCTGGCGACCTTCGTTGAGCAGATGGGCCTTGGCGTCATCCTCGGCCTCATCGGCGGCATGATGATCGTCCTCATCGTCAGCCGTCTCGAAACCGACCGCGGCCTGACGCCGATCTTCGTGCTGGCGCTGGCGCTCCTCGTTTTCTCCTTTACTGGCGCCGTCGGCGGCAGCGGCTTCCTAGCCGTCTACGTCGCCGGCATTTATGCTGGCAATCGCAAGATGCCGGCCTCCGCTTCGATCAAGCGTTTCCAAGATGGCATGACCTGGCTGGCGCAGATCATCATGTTCCTCGTCCTCGGCTTGCTCGCCACGCCATCGCAGTTTCCTGCCATCGCCATCCCCGCAGTGGCGCTCGCGCTGTTCCTGATCTTCATCGCCCGTCCGATCGCCGTCTGGCTCTGCCTGCTGCCCTTCGACTACACCCAGCGCGAGACCGGCTTCGTCGCCTGGGTCGGCCTGCGCGGAGCGGTCTCCATCCTGCTTGCCATCATGCCGATCCTCGGCAATCTCCAGTCGGGACAGACCTATTTCAACGTCGCCTTCATCGTCGTGCTGGTGTCGCTGCTCGTCCAGGGCTGGACGATCAAGCCGATGGCACGGCGCCTGGGCCTCATCGTCCCGCCACGCATGGGCGCGATCGACAAGGTCGAAGTCGATCTGCCCGGCACGGTCAATCACGAGCTGCTCACCTACCGCGTCGTCAAGGACAGCCCGGTTCTGCGCGGCGAGCGCATCCCACGCTGGGCCATGCCCTCGCTCGTCGTCCGCGACGGCAAGTCGATGCGTTATCAATATGCCGGCCGCCTGCGCGAGAACGACGTCGTCTATCTCTTCGTCTCACCCAACTATTCGCGCCTGCTCGACCGCATCTTTGCCAGCCGCGCACCCGTCGATCCGGACGATGCGGAATTCTTCGGCGCATTCTCGATCTCGCCGCTGCGCCCCGCGGCGGATCTCGACGCCGCCTACGGTCCGGGGCTGCTCAGCGAACAGGAAAAGGGCCTCACCATCGCCGAGCTCATGCGTCACCGCCTGGGCGGCAAAGCTGACTATGCGGATCGCATTCGCCTGGGCGAGATCATCCTCATCGTCCGCGATCTCGACGAGAACGACCACATCCAGTCCGTCGGCATGTCCCTGGAAGCGGTCGAACCGCCTGTGCTCCTGCCGATCTTCGTCAATTTCCACGATATTTTTAAGAGCGTCCGAACCTACCTGCAAAAGCGGCGGGAACGCCCGGCAGAGGCCGTTTCAAACGATTCAAATGCGGGCAAAAGCGACAGCTGAATGTCCTTGCGTCTCTGGTCATCCGTAGTATGGTCTGCGCGCTTCACGCCACCAACAATATTGGATCCTCCCCATGGCAGCCTTCAAAACCCTTGACAATCTCAACGACATCACCGGCAAACGCGTACTCGTGCGCGTCGACCTCAACGTGCCGGTCAAGGATGGCAAAGTCACCGATGCGACCCGTATCGAGCGCGTCGCGCCGACAATTCTCGAATTGTCGCAGAAGGGTGCCAAGGTCATCCTGCTCGCCCATTTCGGCCGCCCGAAGGATGGCCCCTCGCCAGACCTTTCCCTCGGCCTGATCGTGCCGGCCGTCGAGGAAGTACTGGACCACGCAGTTCTTTTCGCCTCCGATTGCATCGGCGCTCCGGCAGCAGACGCCGTCACCAAGATGAACAATGGCGACATCCTGCTGCTGGAAAACACCCGCTTCCATAAGGAAGAAGAAAAGAACGACGCAGCCTTCACCAAGGCGCTCGCCGCCAATGGCGATATCTATGTCAACGACGCCTTCTCCGCGGCCCACCGCGCCCATTCCTCGACCGAGGGTCTCGCTCAATTGCTGCCGGCCTATGCAGGCCGCACGATGCAGGCCGAGCTTGAAGCTCTGGAGAAGGGCCTCGGCAATCCGGTTCGCCCGGTCGTCGCAATCGTCGGCGGCGCCAAGGTTTCCACAAAGATCGACCTTCTGATGAACCTCGTGAAGAAGGTCGACGCACTGGTGATCGGTGGCGGCATGGCCAATACCTTCCTCGCTGCCCGCGGCACCAACGTCGGCAAGTCGCTCTGCGAGCATGATCTCGCCGACACTGCCAAGCAGATCATGATCGAGGCCGCCACCGCCGGCTGCGCTATCGTGCTGCCCGAGGACGGCGTCATCGCACGCGAATTCAAGGCCGGCGCCGCAAACGAAGTCGTTGCCATCGAAGCCATCCCGGCTGATGCTATGGTGCTCGATGTCGGTCCGAAGTCCGTCGAAGCGATCAACAACTGGATCGGCCGCGCCACCACGCTGGTCTGGAACGGCCCGCTCGGCGCCTTCGAGATCACGCCTTTCGATGCCGCGACGGTTGCCGTTGCCAAGTATGCAGCCGAATGCACCAAGGCCGGCAAGCTGACGTCGGTCGCCGGCGGCGGCGACACCGTGTCCGCGCTCAACCATGCCGGCGTCACCGACGACTTCACCTATGTCTCCACGGCAGGCGGCGCCTTCCTCGAATGGATGGAAGGAAAGGTTCTTCCGGGCGTCGCGGTTCTGCAGGGCAAGTAATCGAGCCGCCTTCTCTTGAATAAAGAAAGCCGCGAAAGCTAAACCTTTCGCGGCTTTTTGCTTTCGGCTAATAGACATCCGGTAACCCGACGTTCACGACTGGACGTGGCATAGTGCAGGCGATGAAATGATGGCTTGCTGCAGCGTCGAAAAGCAATCATGTCAAACAGATGTCACGAAAGCGCGGCACTAGCTTGTCCCGCCTATCATAGAGGGGCTTAATTGAGGGGTTGCCGTATGTTTGCCTGGCGCAGTCTTGTTGCTGTTCTTGCCGTGGTGATGGTTTTCCAAATAGATGCTGCGCATGCCCAGCAGATGCAGCCGGCCAACCCCGTCTTTTCCCCGACTGGACCTGACGCCGAAGCTTATGGTGAGAAACTCGGTTATCCCACAGGCCCATCACTAAGCCCACCAATGGGCAGGCAGCAAAACATGATCGGCAACTTCAGCCACGCCGATCAGCTGGCACCGACGCACACGATTGCCGCGGCCGAACACCCATTGCCGCTGCTACGCGCGGCAGCCGAGATTTCGGTGAAGTTCACGTTCGGTAAGGAAACCGCCTCTTTGGCGAAGTATCTCGACACCAATCCCACGACGGGACTGCTGATCGCACGTAACGATACGATCCTCTTTGAACACTACCAATACGGCCGTACCGATCGCGACCGCCTTGTCTCGCAATCCATGGCAAAAACCTTGACGGGCATGCTCGTCGGCATTGCCCTTTCCGAAGGTGCCATCCACTCCGTCGACGATACCGTGCAGACCTATGTGCCGGAATTGAAGAACACCGAAATGGGCAGCACACCGATACGCGCGTTGCTGCATATGGCCTCCGGCATTGCCTTCACCGAAAACTTCGGCAATCCCGACGATAACGTCCGGCTCAGCAATTCATTGCTTGGCCCGGAAAAGCTCAATCCCATTAGCGCCGTATCGCGTTTCAACAAGCGGGTCGCGCCTCCCGACACGGTTTGGCACTACAGCAATCTCGACACCGAAGGGCTAAGCCTTGTCCTGACCCGCGCCACCCATATGTCGATGTCGGACTACCTCCAGACCCGGATATGGCAGCCGATGGGCGCGGAAGCCAGCGCCAACTGGCAGATCGACAGCACGGGCCAGGAAGTCGGCTATTGCTGCTTCAGCGCGACACTTCGCGACTATGCCCGCTTTGCTCTGCTGCTTGCCCATGACGGCGCCCTGAACGGTCGTCAGATCATACCGCGCCAATGGCTGCTGGACGCAACGCAACCAGTCAGGCAGGGCTCCTTCCTCGCAGTCAATCACGAGACCAACCCGTGGGGCTACGGCTATCAAACCTGGCTTATGCCCGGACCGCGCCGAACATTCTTCCTCGATGGCCGGGCAGGTCAGCGCATTCTCGTCGATCCGACGACACATCTCGTCCTCGTCCACACTGCTGTGCGCGCAAAGCCGAATGATGTGGGCGGTGCCGAACTGGTCGAACTCTGGTCGAGCGTGCTGAAGCAGTTTCAGGGCAATTGAGAGGGACGCCGGCGAACTTGTCACGGGCACAAGTTCGCGCTTCCCGGCTCAGCGAGGCAAAGGCTAAATCTCTGGAGTTCAATGAAAGCTCCGGAGATCGCCATGAATACCGTCGCCTACGTCACCGTCGACGTCTTCACCTCCGAACGTTTCGTCGGCAATCCGCTGGCGGTCATCCCCAATGCACGCGGGCTCAGCAGTGACGCGATGCAGAAGATTGCGACCGAGTTCAACTACTCGGAAACGACCTTCGTGCTGCCGCCTGACAATCCCGATCATACGGCGCGGGTTCGCATCTTCACGCCGACTGCCGAGATCCCTTTTGCCGGTCATCCCAATGTCGGCACCGCTTTCGTCCTCGGCCAGCAGCGGGAAATCTTCGGAAAGCCGGTTGGTGAGCGGCTGACCTTCGAAGAGGATGCCGGCCTGGTCGAAGTGACGGTGCTGCGCGAGGACGCGCAAGTCACCGGTGCCCGCATACGCGCTCCGGCAAAACTCACGCTCGGCGAGGCGATCGCCGACGATCTGATTGCACGCTGCGTACAGATCGATCCGCAGTCGATCCGCCGGTCGTCCCATGCTCCGACATTCGCCTCTGTCGGTCTTCCATTCGCCTTTGCGGAACTGGATAGTCTCGAAGCGCTGGCCAAAGCAAAACCGAATGCCGCCGTCTTTGCCGAAGCCGCCGCGCGACACAAGGAAGACAAGACCGGCTTTTCGCTCTTTCTCTACGTGCGTTCGTCTGAAAATCCCTGGCATATTCGCGCCCGCATGTTCGCGCCTCTGGACAATGTGATGGAAGACCCGGCAACCGGGAGTGCCTCCGCCGCCATCGGTGCCTATCTGGCCTCGCTCCTGCCGCAGCAGGATGCGGAGCTAAAAATCACCATCGAGCAGGGCGTGGAGATGGGAAGACGCAGCGTGATCGGCGTCGAAGTCGGGAAAATCGCTGGCGTAGTAAACGAAGTCTTTCTGACCGGCAGCAGCGTACACATCATGCGCGGCGAGATCTTGCTCTGAAGAGAAAGGCCGAACCGATCAAAGGGCCGAATTTCGGCCCGAAACGCCTCAAAACGTCTCGTTGATGACCAATGCGATCGTCCAGATGCCGAAGGCGATGATCGCGATCTTCCAAAAATCGGCCCGGCGTCTGAGGCCCGGCAACCCCAAGGGCTTGATCAGTTGCACCGCCATGGCGAGCAACAGCACCACCGCGATGGCTTTTGTCACGCTATTTTTCCCCGTTTGCGCAAGAGTGAGAACAGCCGCGACCAAAAACCGCTGCACAGTTTTTGCGAACATGCTCTAATCGTCATAGGACGGACATTTTTCCGCGCCAACAGACTGTTTCTACAGGCCGATAGCGGCAATCCGGGACACAATCAATAGCGAATACAGGCAGGGCGGGATCCTGTCTTATCGGCTCCTGAAGCGGAGCCGCATGAAGGTGAGGAGCATGAAAAGAAACATTTTGCCGGTATTGGCCCTGCTGTTCGGTACGCTCTTCTTATTCACCGGAAATGGCCTTCATAGCCTGCTGCTGCCTGTGCGCGGCACGGCCGAAGGCTATGCGACCACGACGCTCGGCCTGCTAGGCACGACCTGGGCCACCGGTTTCGTGCTCGGCTGCCTCACAGCCCCGAAGCTTGTTAGGCGCATCGGCCATGTCCGTGCCTTTTCAGGCTTCATCTCCGTCATCGCCATCATTGCGCTGTTGACCGGCATTATCGTCGACCCGATTTGGTGGGTGGCGCTGCGCGCGGTAACCGGCTTCTGCACGGCCGGCACTTCTATGATCATCGAGAGCTGGCTGAACGAGCGCGCCACCAACGAAAGCCGCGGCGCGATCTTCTCGCTCTATATCGGCATCACCCTGATCGGCGCGGTCGCCGGCCAGATGATGGTGCCCTTCGCGGATATCCACACACCCATTCTCTTTATGATGTGCGGCATCTGCTATTGCGTCGCCATGCTGCCCACCACACTGTCGACCGCCGCCTCCCCGCAGCCACTGAAAGCCGTCAGCCTCGATCTCAAGGCGCTCTACCGCAATTCTCCGGTCGCCTCGCTCGGCATACTGCTGGTCGGTATCGCCAACGGCGCTTATGGTACGCTCGGCGCGGTCTTCGGAGCCAATGCCGGCCTGTCCCAGAGCGATATCGCGCTGATGATGAGCATGACCATCTTTGCCGGCGCCGTGATGCAGCTGCCGGCGGGCCGCCTTTCGGATCGTATCGACCGCCGCTACGTGCTCGCCGGCATGGCCGCCGTCGCGGCTCTGGACGGCCTCCTGCTCTTCCTGCTGAAGCCCGGCAGCCCCTACTTCCTCATCAGCATGGTGGTGATCTACGGCGCCTTCGCCAATACGCTCTACCCGATCGCCGTCGCTCATGCGAACGACTTCGCGGCACCGGAGGATTTCGTCAAGGTTTCCGGCGGCCTGCTGCTGCTCTATGGCATTGGCACGATCATCGGCCCGACGATCGGCGGCCCGGTCATGTCCTCCGTCGGCCCCTACTCGCTCTTCTTCCTGACGGCCGTCGCGCACGTGCTGATCACATCCTATTCGATCTTTCGCAGCCGCCGCCGCGCCGCAAAGCCCGCGGGCGATCGCGATGCCTATACGACCATGCCGTCTGCCAATGCGCAGATGATCACGCCGGAGAGTATGGCGCTCGCGCGAAGCGACACTTCAAAAAAGGACGATATTTCTATAAATTACGGCACCTGAACCCTTTGCAGAAAAAGGAGGAGCCGAAATGAGCATATTCGACGACGATCGCCCGCAGAAGCCTTCCGCGCATGAGATCGGCAGCGACCTGTCGCTGCTTTCGGTCGACGAGCTGAACAATCGCATTGCTTTGCTGAAGAGCGAAATCACCAGGCTGGAAGAAGAGGTCGCCACCAAGGCATCCGGCCGAAAGGCGGCGGAAGGCCTCTTCCGGTTCTGAGGAGCACGACCAACGGAACCTTGGCTTGCAAGCTCAAGATTAAGACATGCTCAACAGAATATTAAGCTTTACGACATATTACTATGACCATCCAGATTCGCTCTGGACTCAGACGGTTCCTTCACTTGGCGAATTGGTCTGATTTTTCTCCCTGTTTTACCTTGAGAGCCGCTTTTGCGGCTCTTCTTTTTTGCCATGTATCGTCTTTCCCGACGAAACTGTGGAGATTAACCCTTTCTTAAGAATCGCCTTGCGAATTTCAGTTAAAACCACCATCTTAAAGTCATAAAAGCGGATGCCGAAAGCTCTTAGGGACTTGACCGGCTTTTCCTGAACAAAAGTGTTGCGTGAAGCAGGGATTTATTCGATGTCGGAACTTGGGTTGAACACGATCAGCTTTGCTGGCCACGCGGCATCGTCGGCACAGTTCAGGGCGCTGTACTCGGAAGGCATGTCGCTGGTTGAAGAAACCGCTGGCTATCTCGATGGCCAGGGCCGCGCCGCTTCCAAGGTGCTGCCGCGCATGGCATCGGTGCTTTACGCTGCGGAATCCATGCGGCTGACGACCCGCCTCATGCAGATGGCCTCTTGGCTGCTGCTGCAGCGCGCCGTCAACAACGGCGAAATGTCCCGCGATCAAGTACTGGCGGAAAAGAACAAGGTTCGCCTCGACGGCTTCAACGTCGATCGCACCGCTCCCGGCTGGAACGACCTGCCGGAATCGTTCCGCGACCTCGTGGAGCGCTCGCTTCGCCTGCAGAACCGCGTCGCCCTGCTCGACCGCGAGATCTACCGCCCGACCGAGCCCGCAATCGTTCCGGACAACCAGAACAGCGTCAAGGCGCAGCTCAGCCTCTTGCAGACGGCCTTCGGCAACAACTGAGCCGATCACCACATTGCTGATGAATTTCAACCGGCTGCGCCTCGCGCGGCCGGTTTTGTCTTATCGATATACCATGGCCGAAACCAGCAGCCATGGGCAGACTTGACGAATTTCACAAAGCAGCGGTAAGAGTGTCCCCGCGCGTTCTCTCAACCTTTGGGAGTTGCGCCAGCCGATATCAAATGTGCCTGGAGGTCCCAATGCGCCGACTCACTTCTCACGAAAATCAAATCCGAAATTCTGAGAAGTTGATGGAACATGCGCACTTTGAATTTGGGCATTTTGGCCCACGTAGATGCAGGCAAAACTAGCCTTACGGAACGTCTCCTTTTTGACGTTGGCGTCATCGACAAGCTAGGCAGCGTCGATGGCGGCAATACACAAACCGATAGTCTCGAACTCGAGCGGCAGCGCGGCATTACCATTGCGGCGGCGGTGGTGTCGTTTACGATCGATGACCTGATCGTCAACCTCATCGACACGCCCGGACATCCCGACTTCATCGCCGAGGTCGAGCGTGTGCTGCAATTGCTGGATGCGGCTATCGTCGTGGTTTCGGCGGTCGAAGGCGTGCAGCCGCAGACCCGCGTACTGGTCCGCGCGCTACAGCAGCTGGGTATTCCCTTCCTGTTCTTCATCAACAAGGTCGACCGCCTTGGCGCCCGCTATGAGGAAATCCTTGAGGAGATTTCAAACCAACTGTCCGCGCGCCCGATCGCGATGTCGACCATCCGCAATACCGGCAGCAAGCTCGCCGAAGTCGTGGCTGCAGATATCGGACAGGAGCCACATCTGACTGCTGTCTGTGAAATTCTGGCAGCGGGCGACGAAGCGATCATGGACGACTACATCCTGACGCCCGAGCGACTGACCACCGGCAGGCTCGAAAAGGACATTGCGAGCCAGGTTACCGGCGGCCTGGTAAATCCCGCCTATGCCGGCGTGGCAATGAGCGGCGCCGGCGTTTCGGCTCTGATCTCTGCCATCGGCACTCTGCTGCCGAGCCGGCAGCCGGATCCCAACGGGCCTGTCAGCGGCAAGATCTTTAAGATCGAGCGTGGATGGGGCGGCGAAAAACTCGCCTATCTATGTCTGACGTCGGGCACCATTTCGGTTCGCGATCACCTCGATCTGCCCAAAGGCCCTGCAAAGGTGAGTGCCATCCAGCTGTTCACCGACAGCAGGGTCGAAAAAGCCACGCAGGTTGGCGCCGGGCATATTGCTAAGATCAGCGGGTTGAGCGGCGCCCGCATCGGTGATGCGATCGGTGGCGAAGGCTCTTCGCGCAACTTCTCCATTTCTCACTGCCGACGTTGGAAACCAGAGTCCGCCCGTCGTGCGCGGCCGATAATGCAGCGTTGTGGCTGGCACTGACGCAGCTGTCCGATCAGGATCCCCTCATCAATCTGCGCACGAACGAGGACGCGACAGAGATATTCGTCTCGCTCTATGGCGAGGTCCAGAAGGAAGTTATCCAGGCGACCCTGGCCAATGACTTCGGGCTGGACGCACTCTTCGAGGAAAGCGCGATCATCCATGCCGAACGCCCGATCGGCAGCGCTGACGCGATTGAGATCATATTCAAGGAACCCAATCCCTTTCTCGCGACCGTCGGCCTGCGTGTTGAACCACGGCCCGCTGGAGTAGGAAACAGTTTCGCATTCGATGTGGAAATGGGCCAGATGCCGGCAAGCTTCTATCGCGCTGTCGAGGAGACGGTCTTCGAAACCTTGAAGGAGGGCATAGTCGGCTGGCAGGTCATCGATTGCCATGTCGCCATGACGGCAGCCCGCCAAAGCTCTCCAGCGACCACCGCCGTGGACTTTCGCAGGTTGACGCCACTGGTGCTGGCAGCCGCCCTGACATCGGCGCAGACGGTCGTATGCGAACCGATCGATCGCTTTCAGCTCGAGGTGCCGACGGCAGCGCTGACCGGAATACTCGCGCTGCTGGCAAAATCAGGCGCGTCGACCAGGGAGTCGGTCATCACGGCCGGCACGGCCCGGCTCGAAGGTACCGTCGCTTCGGCGCTGATCCAGGGCATTCAAAAGCAGCTCCCAGGACTGACAAGCGGAGCGGGCGTGATGGATCATTCTTTCGACCACTACGCCCCGATCAGCGGAATGCCGCCGATTCGTCAGCGTGCCGGCGCCAATCCGTTCAACCGCGCCGACTATCTGCAGCGAATACGCTGAGACTCCTGCGACAATGCCTATGGGGCAGCACAGAGCGAAAGCTCCCCACACTCAACGAGCCTCGGACTTCGGCCAATTCACGCAACAAAAAAGCCCGGCAAAACCGGGCTTCTTTTCAAAACACCAGATCGCTTGGCGATTAGATGCCGAGACCGCCGAAGCGCTTGTTGAACTTCGAAACGCGGCCAGCGCGGTCGAGCATCTGCTGGTTGCCGCCCGTCCATGCCGGATGGGACTTGCTGTCGATTTCGAGGTTCATGACAGCGCCTTCGGAACCCCAGGTCGAGCGGGTTTCGTATTCGGTGCCGTCGGTCATTACTACCTTGATGGTGTGGTAGTCGGGATGAATGCTTGCCTTCATAACAATCTTCCTGTCATGGCAGGGTCCATTTGTCGCAAGGCATTGCGGCAACCGAACCGATTGAATAAATGAAGCCGCAGTCCGGTTAGGCCACGGCTTCCAATTAAGATGGCGTGCCTATACATGAAGGCGGCAGGGATAACAAGGGGCGAAAACATCAAGGCCCTTGCTGATATGGGGATTGGAGACGACTTGTCGGAAATTGGTCAGGCAGAAGAAAAGAGAAACAGATCAATCCGGCCCCTTGGACGACTGGCACCTTATCTCAAGCGCTATCGGGGCATGGTTGGTGGAGCGATCGTTGCCCTCGTCGCCGCTGCCGTCACATCCCTTGCCTTGCCGATCGCCGTACGGCGCATGATCGATCACGGCTTCGATCAGGCCGACCGCGGCCTCATCGACAGCTACTTCATCGCCATCATGATCATGGCCTTGATACTGGCTGCCGCCAGTGCGCTACGCTACTACTTCGTCATCTCGATCGGCGAGCGCATCGTTTCCGACATCCGTCGCGAGGTCTTCGATCACGTGACACGGCTGTCCCCCTCCTTCTTCGATGTCAACCAGTCGGGCGAGATCGTGTCGCGCCTCACGGCCGATACAACGCAAATCAAGTCCGCCGTCGGCGCAACGGCTTCGGTGGCGCTGCGCAATCTCATCCTCTGCCTCGGAGCGGTTGGGATGATGATCATTACGAGCCCGAAGCTGTCGAGCATCGTGCTGATCGCAATTCCCGTCATCGTCTTGCCGCTGATGAGCTTCGGTCGCTCCGTGCGCAAGCGCTCCCGCGCCGCGCAGGACACGCTGGCCAATGCGTCCTCCTATGCCAACGAAACCATTGCCGCCAGCCGCACGATACAGGCCTATAATGGCGAAGGTGCAGCCTCCAGACATTATGGCGCCGCCGTCGAGAATGCCTATCAGGCGGCGCGTGCCGCGATCACATCGCGCTCGTTATTGACGGGCTTCGCCATTACCATGGTCTTCGGCAGTATCGTGGCTGTTCTCTGGGTCGGCGCGCAGAACGTGCTTGCAGGCACGATGTCGGCGGGAACGCTCGGCCAGTTCCTCCTCTATTCCGTCATCGCCGGCTCCTCGCTCGGCTCGCTGTCGGAAGTCTGGGGAGAGCTCTCGCAAGCAGCCGGTGCGGCCGACCGCCTCGGTGAACTGCTTGCCGAGGTATCTCCGATCGCAGCACCTGCCAATCCGGTGCCTCTGCCGCCGCCGGAAGGCCGGGTCGATTTCTCGGACGTGCATTTCTTTTATCCGTCACGGCCGGGAAGATCGGCCTTGCACGGACTTTCCTTCTCGGTCAAACCGGGGGAAACGGTTGCAATCGTGGGCGCGTCGGGGGCCGGCAAGAGCACCATCTTTTCGCTGCTGCTGCGTTTCTATGATCCCCAGCAGGGTAGCGTCTCCGTCGACGGCGTCGGTATCAGCAGCGTCTTGCCCGAGGCATTGCGCGAACGCATTGCCATCGTACCGCAGGATACGACGATCTTCGCCACTTCGATCCACGACAACATCGCCTTCGGTCGACCGGGAGCATCTCGAGACGAGGTGCGCGCCGCCGCGACCGCAGCACAAGCGGACGAATTCATCTCCCGCCTTGAGCAGGGATACGACACACAGGTGGGCGAGCGTGGCGTGACGCTTTCCGGTGGCCAGCGCCAGCGTATCGCCATTGCCCGCGCCATTTTGAAAAACGCACCTATTCTGCTGCTCGACGAAGCGACGTCCGCCCTCGATGCGGAGAGTGAAACACTCGTTCAGAAGGCTCTCGAAAGCCTGATGGAAGCACGCACCACCCTTGTCATCGCCCATCGGCTTGCAACCGTGCTCAAGGCAGACCGCATTCTCGTGCTGGATCAGGGCCGCATCGTCGAGGAAGGCACGCATCAGAGCCTCATCCGCCATGGCGGCATCTATGCGAAGCTGGCGCGCCTGCAATTTGACGCTGCGATTGAAGAACGAATGTTGATTGCGAAGTAACGCAAACCGGGTCAAATCGAGCCGCATACAACCATGTAGAAATAACTTTGAAGTTGAGCTAGATTTTCCGCGTTATCCCACGCTGACGCGATTCTAGGAGACGAGAACCATGTATAAATTTGAAGTCTACAAGGACAAAGCCGGCGAGTTTCGCTTCCGATTCAGGGCCTCGAACGGAGAAATCATGTTCGGATCCGAAGGCTACAAGGCGAAGGCCTCGGCTCTCCATGCCATCGAATCCATCAAGGCTCACGCACCCGGCGCTGCTCTCGAAGACCAGACGACTGCCACTGCCTAAGACTTCGCGTCAAAGCTCCCTATAAAGATCGGCCGGCCGTTGTTCGACGCGCCGGCCGTTTTCATTTCTCGGCGATGGATTTGTGAAATCGTCGCAATCGCAACGGAGCCCTGCAATCGCGTCTCCCGACCCTACTGAGCACATATACGGAATGCTGGCCGATTACTTCTCGGTCAGCTTCAGTTCGATGCGGCGGTTGGTGGCACGCGCCTCCGGCGTGTCACCGGGAGCGATGGGCTGGAATTCGCCAAAGCCGGCGGCAACGAGCCTGTCGGCAGGAACACCCTGTGCGATCAGGAACTTAACGACTGCGATCGCGCGCGCCGAAGACAGCGCCCAGTTATCCGCATAGCGACCACTGCCTGACAGAGGCACATTGTCGGTATGGCCATCGACGCGCAGCACCCAGTTGATCTCAGGTGGAATCTCCTTGGCGAGATCGATCAAGGCAGCCGCGAGCTTGGCCATCTCCGCCTGACCAGCCGGATTGAGGTCGGCGGCACCCGACGGGAACAACACTTCGGACTGGAAGACGAAGCGGTCACCGACGATACGGATATTGTCGCGGTCCGAAAGAATTTCACGCAACCGGCCAAAGAAGTCCGAGCGATAGCGGTTCAGCTCCTGTACGCGCTGTGCCAGCGCCACGTTCAGCCGCCGCCCGAGGTCGGCGATCTTCACTTGGGATGACTGATCCTTGGCTTCGGAGGCTTGAAGTGCGGCTTCGACGGCAGCGATCTGGCTGCGCAGCGCGGCAATCTGCTGGTTGAGAAGATCTACCTGGCTGAGCGCACGCGCGCTTGCCTGCTTCTGGTCGTCAAGCTGCTGCGTAAGCGTGCCGACTTTCGTCTCGGAGGCTTGACTGTTGCCGGAGCCTGCCGCAAGCAACGCCTGCAAACGCGAACGCTCGCTCTCGGCTGAGGACAGCGAGGCCTGCAGGTTAGCAACCGTATCTTCGAGATCCTGCTTGCCGTTCTTCTCCAACGCCAGCTGTTCGACCAGATCGTTGATGCGGCTGTTGAGGCGATTGAGCACCTCGTCGCGACCGGAAATTTCGCGGCTAAGAATGAACTGGCCAACGACGAAGACGGTCAGCAGGAACATGATGGCCATGAGCAGCGTCGACAGCGCATCGACGAAGCCTGGCCAATAGTCGACGGATCTCTGGTGACGTCGGTTGCGAGCGAGCGCCATGGGTTATTTGCTCCCGGTCTTCTCGACATGGCTGATGCGATCGGCAAGCCGGTCGAGCGTGCGCCGCATCGATTTCGCCTCTTCCTGCTGAGCCTCGATCCAGTCTCGCAACATCTGTTGCTCGTTGCGCATGTTCTTGACCAGTCCCTGAATGCCCTCAGCAAGGTTCGCCATCGCGGTTACCGAGCGCTGGCCGCCGCCCTCATCGGCGATCTTGCGCAGATAGTCCGACAGCGCCCGCATATCCTCCGAGGAGGAGCCAGCTGCATTTTCGATGGCGGGAGCGATATCGGAGCCGACATCCGTCACCGAGGAAAGCCAGTTTTCAAGCTCGGTATAGAAGCGGTTCTGCGCACGCCCCGCCTGCAGGTCGAGGAAGCCGAGGATCAGCGAGCCGGAAAGGCCGAGCAGCGACGACGAGAAGGCCGTGCCCATGCCGACGAGCGGACCGGAAAGGCCGGATTTCAGGGCGCTCAGGATATCGCCGCTGTTGCCAGTACCGGCATCGAGGCCCTGAATAACGTCATTGATCGAGCCGATCGTGCCGATCAGGCCCCAGAAGGTACCGAGCAGGCCGAGGAAAACGAGCAGGCCGATGAGATAGCGCGAGGTATCGCGCGATTCGTCGAGGCGCGTGGCGATCGAGTCGAGAATGGAGCGCAGCGTCGCAGTCGAGAGCTGCATCGCGCGGCGATTGCCGAGCAGCGCGCGCATCGGCGCCAGCAGCCGCGGATTGCGGCCGACCTTGTCCGCATTGCCGACGGCGCGGAAATGATTGAACCAGCGAACCTCGGGCCTCAGCATCAGCACGTGATTGAAAACCAGCAGAATGCCGACGACGAGAACCCCGACGATCAAGCCATTGAGACCGGGATTGTGCAGGAAGGCGACCTGAGCCTGGCGGAACAGGATGGCCACGATGAAACCGACGATGACCAGGAAAAGGATCATCGTCCAAAAGAAGGCCATCGGGCTTGAGAGCTTGTAGGTGTAATTTCCCGATACGTTGTCGGTCGATCCCAAATCCGACAGTTTCACATTTTCCATCATACGCTCCGCCGCCGCATTTTCCGCAGCGGAGACTAGAGCAACATTGTGCCGAATTGAAGAGACGGAAAGCACAAAACAGCCCGTTGGCAACAGACTGTTTCATGACGGAAAGAACGGTCGGGCAGTAACTTACTTCGTCGGGATCGGCCGCTTGACGACCTCGGCAAGCGCCTTCTGGATATGTTCGTTGCCGCAAATGATCTCGCCGGTGTTGAGCATGTCGGTGCTGCCATCGAAATCCGAGACGAATCCGCCGGCTTCGCGTACGAACAGAATGCCTGCTGCCACATCCCAGGGGGACAGGCCGGTTTCCCAGAAGCCGTCGAAACGGCCAGCCGCCACGTAGGCGAGATCGAGCGCCGCAGAGCCGAGGCTGCGTATGCCGGCGGCTTCGCCCATGGCATGACGCAACTCGACAAGGAACTTGCCGTGGCTGCCGCGGCCAAGATTCGGGATGCCGCAGCCGATGACGCTGTCGGAAAGCACCCGGCGCGAGGCAACGCGCAGACGACGGTCGTTGAGGAATGCACCACCGCCGCGCTCCGACGTGTAGAGTTCATCCGTCGCCGGATTGAAAGTAACGCCCGCCACGATTTCGCCGTTGCGCTCCAGAGCGACGGAGACCGCAAACATCGGAATGCCGTGCAGGAAGTTGGTGGTGCCGTCGAGGGGATCTACGATCCAGCGGTGAGCGCCGTCCGTACCCTTGATCTCATCGCCCTCTTCGCCGAGGAAACCATAGGTCGGGCGTGCCTTCATCAACTCGTCGCGAATGATCTTCTGTGCCTTGAGGTCGGCCTGGCTAACGAAATCGCCCGGTCCCTTCACCGAAACCTGCAGGTTCTGCACTTCGCCGAAATCGCGGCTGAGCGACTTGCCTGCCTTGAGGGCAGCCTGAACCATGACATTGAGGAGAGCAGAACGGGCCATCGGGTTTCCTTGGATAATGCAGAAGGTGCTGACCGGACCCGAAATCGGGGCTCCGGAGGAGCGGTAGCGTCAGCGCAAATAAAAGATTGGCGGCCTCAAGACCATAAAATCGGGGGAATTTCAAGTGGTGAGGCAATTGCGGGCGCAAACTGCCGCAACGGAGCGCACAATTAGACCGCATTGAGGGCGATTGTTACCGTGCGCGGCGGTATTTGTTGGCGGCTTCGATGGCCGCCTTCTGCTGATAGTCTTCGATGCCCTGATAGAAATCCTCAAGCTCCGGATCCCTGAGGCCGGCGCGACGGGAAATGACGTACCAGGTCGCTGCTGCCACAGGATCCTGCTTCGTGCCGATTGCATTGATATAGAGGTGCGCTAGCTTGTTCTGCGCGACGACATTGCCGCGATAGGCGGCAACCCGCATCCAGTTAAAGCCGTTTTCGAGATCCTGATTGCCGCCCGTACCGTTGATCAGCCAGATGCCCATATCGAGCTGAGCAGTATCGAAACCGGCGTTGGCGGCGCGCGACAACCACTCGCGGGCACGCGCCTTCTTCTCCGGCGGAAGATCCGGGAGATTGAGATAGAGCTGCGAGACGGCATATTGCGCATCGGCAATGCCCTGCTCGGCGGATTTCTCATAATAGGGGAGCGCCATCTGCAGCCCCTTCAATCCGGGCTTTTCCGCAGTAATCATCTGCGCCACGTTGAATTCGGCGGAAGCCTGACCGGCGTCGGCCGCCTTCCGCATCCACTGATCCGCCTTCTTCTGATCGCGGGGGACGTCGCGCCCTTCCATCAGGACCAGCGCGTATTTGAACATGGCCGTGGCATCGCCGCCCTCGGCCGCCTTGCTATACCAGAAGGCAGCATCCTTGGTGTCGCGTTTGACACCCAGACCCTGCGTCATCAGCTCGGCAATCAGAGTTTGCGCAGCTGGATCGCCAAGCTGCGCCCGCGGCAAGGCACGTTGAAAGGCGGTCAGGTAATAGCCGCGCTGGAAGGCGCCATAGGCATCATCTACTTTGCCGGCGTAAGGTTTTTCCGGAGGCAGGTCGGGCAACTTCGCGCCCATGCGCTCGAACACGCCCACGCCGGCCGATGGCTTGATGTTGCTATCGGCCTTGGGCTCTGCGCTCGGCTGGATCTTTTCAGTCTTGAAGGTGTTGACATCGGCATTCAGCGGCCGCGTGACGATGCTCTGGTTTGATTGCGGCACATCCTTGTCCGCAGCAGCAGAGGAATCATCGGGCTGTGCGTTGTCGTCAGGTCGCGCACCCTTTTCCGCCGGCGTCGTCACACCCGGCAGCGACGTATCGTCGCCGGTTCCCGACTGTGCCACGGCCAGTAGCGGAAATGTCACAAGCCCGGCTGCAAGCAGGGCGAGAAAGGATCGATGGCGGAATCGTGGCTTCGGCGACATGAATCGCTATCAATCCTCAAACCGTGGCGCTTTTTCGTCGAGAAGAGCATTCACTTCCGCAACGATAGCAGGCGCATTCGCCGGTTCGGCAAAAACCGCTGCGCGCAAAGCGACGAACTCGGCGCCGCTCAAGGCAACGTCCAGCGCCGATTTCGGATCCGTGCCACCCATGACGATACAGGGGATCTCGATCATCGAAGCCCACCATTCACCGAGCGCCACATTCTTCGGATGCGCTTCCGGCTTGATATCGCCGTCCAGCTTGCCGAAGAAGATATAGTCCGGACGAAGCTCCCCGACCTCGAGAGCGCTGTGCCTTTCGGTGGCGTTGCCACCGCCGACGATCAGCTTCGGCGTGAATTTCTCCACCGCCTCGGCAAGCTCCGCGACATTGCCTGTAATGTGCAAACCGTCGGCCTTGGCGCGACCGGCCACGCGGGTATCGCCTGATATCAGTGCCGCGGCACCCGCGGCCTGCACCACCGGCACGAGCTTTTCGGCATGCTTCTGGAACGTCCCGTCATCCAGCCCATACTGTGGAATGATGACCGAGGCGACATCGCCGCCCCTGAGAGCGTCGGCAACAATCTTTGCCTGTTCCTCCATATCGGCGATATCGGGAACGATGAGAACGAGGCGGCAACGATCTTCGGGCACGGTCATGCGAGCTTCCATGGTTTCGGGCTTACCGTCAGGGACGATGCACCGGTTCGACAATCGTGAGTAAATCCGTTAGTCCGCTCTGACAAGGGGCAGCCACCGAAACTGGCCTCGCGGAGCCGGTATCCAACGCGATTAACGCGCCCGCAATCGCTCCTTGCAACACAATCTATCGTGCAGCGCACAATTAACTTGCCGCACCCTAGCGTTTGACGTAGCCTTTCCTCATGTCGACCATGGATCCCTTCGCAGCCATCGCGGACCCGAACCGGCGCTACTTGCTGGAGGAGCTGCGACGCTCACCCAAAACGGTCAATGAGCTGGCGCAAGGCCTGCCGATCAGCCGCCCGGCCGTGTCGCAGCATCTCAAGGCATTGCTCGATAGCAATCTCGTTTCAGTGACCAATGAAGGCACGAAACGCATATATGCCGTCAACAGCCGCGGCTTCGATAAACTCAATTTATGGCTGGATCAATTCTGGGCCTAAGGCGCCGCCTGCGCATGAGATTTTTGCTCTGCACGGTCTCTATCGCAATGTAGTCAGACACTTTCGCGCGGCATATCTAAGGAAAGCTGCGCCGACCCACCCTGACACTGTAACGTCGGCGCACTCGCTCTAGGCGGCGATAGTTTTCGACCCTGACGGCTATTCCGGAACCTCTCGATCCGCTGGCCTACCCGCCAAGATCGATGATTTTGATCTTCTGACGCTTTGCGTCAGTGCACCGACGAACGAAGACGCTGGATTTCGTCTTTGACGCGCAATTTCCTGCGCTTGATGTCAGCTATTGTGGTATCATTGATAGAGGGAGACGTCAGTGCCAGATGTAGCTCCTCCTCCAGAGCGACATGTTTCTTTTCGAGCGATTCAAGATGAGCTTGAACAGTCATATGACCCTTCCTTCCTCTTTGGGGGCCCTGACCATCCATTCGCCAAGGCCCTAGGTGTCAACCCTCCCACTGTGCCATAATATCGAGCCCTTGTCGAAGGCGAAAACGTGGCCTATAGGCGGCAAATTCGTGATGAAGGATAACTTCCCGTTACCGCCATTTGATGATAGGAGCTTGCGGGATTTAAGAGGCGGAAGACATGCGATTCCGCGATATGCTGGGGAAATGAACATGGCCGATCAGGAACAGGCGGAAATCAGGCTGATCGTGGCGCGGCTGCGCCAGGAACACGAGGATTATGATGCCGCAATCAATGCCATGATCCAGACGGGCTGCGAGGCCCTTCGCATCCAGCGCATGAAGAAGAAGAAGCTCGTCATCAAGGACAAGCTTTCCAAGCTGGAAGACCAGATTATTCCCGACATCATAGCCTGAGGAGCATAACGCGCCGATGATGACCGAAAGACCGCCTGTCGCCATCATCATGGGAAGCCAGTCCGACTGGGAGACCATGAAAAATGCCGCAGACACTCTTGAAGCCCTGGAGATCACCTATGATGCGCGCATCATTTCAGCGCATCGCACGCCCGACAGGCTGGTGAGTTTCGCCAAGGGCGCAAGGG
The DNA here is from genome assembly GCF_047445805.1 of Rhizobium sp. BR 314. Lineage (NCBI taxonomy): Bacteria > Pseudomonadati > Pseudomonadota > Alphaproteobacteria > Hyphomicrobiales > Rhizobiaceae > Rhizobium > Rhizobium sp. BR 314. The sequence continues at coordinate 434,758 of NZ_JARWLA010000001.1, forward strand.
ATGAAGGCTTCAAGGTCATCATTGCCGGCGCCGGTGGCGCGGCCCATCTTCCCGGCATGGCCGCCTCCATGACGCCGCTGCCTGTTTTCGGCGTGCCGGTGCAGTCCCGCGCGCTCTCCGGGCAGGATAGCCTCCTCTCCATCGTGCAGATGCCGGCCGGTATCCCCGTCGGAACATTGGCGATCGGCAAGGCCGGGGCGGTGAATGCCGCCCTTCTCGCCGCCGCGGTCCTGGCGCTTGGCGACGAAGAGATCGCCGAGCGGCTCGACGAATGGCGCGCGCGACAGAGCGCCGCCGTTGCCGAATATCCAATGGACGACCTATGACCGAAAAAACGATCGGCATCATCGGCGGCGGCCAGCTCGGGCGCATGCTGGCCATGGCGGCTGCACGCCTTAATTTTCGCACCCTCATCCTCGAACCGCAGGTGGATTGTCCGGCAGCGCAGGTTGCCAGCGAGCAGATCCTCGCCGCCTATGACGATCAGGCAGCACTTGCCGAACTGGCACGGCGCTGCGATGTCGTGACATATGAGTTCGAGAACGTTCCGGTCCATGCCGCCGAGAAGCTCGCGGCGGATGTGGACGTCTATCCGCCGCCAAAAGCACTCGAGATGGCGCAGGACCGGCTGACCGAGAAGCGCTTCATCAACGGTTGCGGCATTCCGACCGCACGCTTCCATGCCATCGACAGCCAGGCCGATCTTGAAGCCGCCCTTGCCGATTTCGGTGGTCAGGGCGTGCTGAAGACTCGCCGTCTCGGTTATGACGGCAAGGGCCAGCGCGTCTATCGCTCCAACGCCGACAGCCCCGAAGGCGGCTATGCGGCGCTGGGCGGCGTACCCCTTATCCTTGAAAGCTTCGTCTCCTTCGATCGCGAGATTTCCATCATTGCCGCACGCGGCTTCGACGGGGCGGTTGCCTGCTACGATCCCGCCGAGAACGTCCACCGTGACGGTATCCTCCATACATCGACCCTGCCCGCCGGCATTTCCGAACAGACAGCCGTCGCCGCACGCGAGGCCGCCGACAGGATATTGACGGCGCTCGGCTATGTCGGCGTGATCGGCATCGAGTTTTTCGCCCTTTCCGACGGAAGCCTGATCGCCAATGAAATGGCGCCGCGCGTGCACAATTCCGGTCACTGGACGGAGGCCGCCTGCGTCATCTCGCAATTCGAGCAGCATATCCGTGCCGTCGCCGGCTTGCCGCTCGGAAATCCACAGCGCCATTCGGCCTGTGTCATGACGAATCTGATCGGCGACGACATTCTGGCCCTGCCGGAATGGCTGAGCCTTGACGATACCTTGGTGCACCTTTACGGCAAGAGCGAAGCCCGCCCCGGCCGTAAAATGGGCCATGTTACACAGCTTCTCCGCTAAGAGCGGCGGGAAAAAGCCCCTGACATGGTTGACAGGGCACGGGCGACAGGGTATTTGCTCCCCACCCTAAAGAGCGCGCCCCGAGCGCGCTTTTGATTGTTAAAGACACGGGCGAATGTGACATTCCCCCTCGAACATCGCGGATCAGAAAAATGAAGATCAAGAATTCGCTCAAGTCGCTCAAGGCGCGCCACCGTGACAACCGTCTCGTTCGCCGCAAGGGCCGCATTTACATCATCAACAAGCTGAACCCGCGCTACAAGGCTCGTCAGGGCTGATATAGCGCGTGGCTCTGATCCCTCGGATCGAGCGCACAGTTTTAGTTGATCGCATCAAATTTGTTTTTGATCTTCGACACTGGCGGGCTACTATGCCCGCCATGCGCGTTTTAGCTTTGTCCTATTTTGCCCTTCCGATTCTGCTTGCCTTGAGTTTAGCAACGCCGCAAACGGCGACGGCTGACGATTCGAGCAATGTCGCCGAACGGAAGGATCCCGGCGATGCCTCCGGCAGTCTCTCGCCCAAGCAACGGCTCGACAATCTCTTCACCTCACTGAAGCGTCAGCGCGATCCCGATCAGGCAAGCCTGATTGCAGATCAGATCAATGCCGAACTCAGCGATTCCGGCAGCGCTACGGTCAATCTCCTGATGCAATGGGCCGATAAGGCCATTCTGGACAAGCGCAACGCCGCCGCGATGGACTATCTGGATCAGGTGATCTCGCTGAGGCCTAATTATGCCGAAGGCTGGAACAGGCGCGCGACGCTCAACTTCGCCATCGGCGACTACCGCAAGTCGATGGAAGACATCAACCAGGTCCTGCGGATCGAGCCGCGCCATTTTGGTGCGATTGCCGGCATGGCGGCGCTTCTGATGGAACGCGGCAATGACGCGCTTGCACTGAAGACTTGGGAGCGCTTCCTTGAGATCTATCCGGCGAATCGCGCGGCACAAGAAGAGGTAAGCAAGCTTTCGGAGAAAATTGCCGGCAGCCGCACCTGAAGCGAGGCCGCAAGCGCAGCCATCGCTCATCGCGGAAACTGCGTCCCAAGGGGTGAAAAGCCGCGATAATGCACTAGATTAGTGGCTTACGATATCTGATCCGTGCCGCGATGATCGATTCTCTGCTCACTGCCGTCATTACGTTTGTTGTCTTCGCCGCGGGCTTTTCTGCATACAAGACGCGCGAGATCGAGCAAACCTATCCCAACATAGGCGAGTTGACCGACATCGGTGGCTATCGCCTCAATGCGGTGCATCTGCCGCGTCCGGCATCGGCCGACCTCCCTGCCCTCGTCTTCATCCACGGCGCAAGCGGCAATCTGCGCGACCAGCTCGCTGCCTTTGCCGGCCCCTTGAGCGGTCGCGCTGAAATGCTCTTCATTGATCGCCCCGGCCATGGCTATTCCGAGCGCGGGCCGGCGGAAAATGCATTTCCCTCGGGTCAGGCCGATGCCATCGCAAGATTGATGGACAAGCGCGGCATCAAGAGCGCCATCATCATCGGCCACTCGTTCGGCGGCGCCATCGCCGCCGCATTCGGCATGCGCCATCCGGACAGGACCGAAGGCCTGTTGTTCCTGGCACCAGCCACGCATCCCTGGCCCGGCGGCGTCGACTGGTACTATACGCTCGCCGCGATGCCCATCTTGGGCTGGCTTTTCACGCATCTCGTCGTCATGCCGATCGGCCTGCGCAGGGTCGAGACCGGTACGCTCAGCATCTTTCACCCCAACGCGCGGCCGGCGGACTACATCATGAAGACGGCGCCGGAGCTGGTGCTGCGGCCTCATACCTTCCGCAACAATGCCACCGACGTGGTCAATCTCCTTGCCTATGTCTCCACCCATGCGCCGCGCTACAACGAGATCAAGGCACCCACCGTCATCATCACCGGCGATAGCGACGACATCGTACTGGAGGAGCTGCATTCGCGCGGGCTTGCGCGCGATATTGGCGGCGCCGAGCTCGTCACCATCCGCAATCTCGGCCACAAGCCCGACTATGTGACGACCGATGTCGCGATTGCCGCCTTAGAACGGCTGGCCGGCCAGCCGCGCGATCTGCAGATGCTTGCCGCGCAGGCGGAAATCCGCATCACCAGCCTCACCGAGGAAGCGTCGCAGGCCAATGAAGTATCTCAGGTCGTAACGACATCGTAGCCGGGCTCATCCTCGAAAATCCGGCTCTGCGGCACCGTCTCGACGGTTTGCCGCACCGACTGCAGGATGATTGATGCCAGACGCTCCGTCGCAGGGCTCGCCTCGGCCTCGGCGCGATGCAGCACGAGATCGAGCTTTGGCAAAGCCGGCAGACCGGCCTCGCCGGGCGTCATTTGCCGCACCTTCGGCGGCAGACCGAGCGGCGTGCGCAGCGCAAGTCCGAGGCCGGCCGCCGTCGCTGCCCACAGACCTCCAAGGCTCGGGCTGACGAAGGATATCCGCCAGCCGATGCCGGCGCGGTCGAGCGTTTTCGTCGCAATATTCCGCAGCAGGCATGGCGCCTCGAGCGAGGCGAGCGGCATGGCCTCGCCGCCGTCGGCGTGCCATTGCATGTCGCCGTTCGCGGGGCCGACCCAGCAGAGCGGCACTTCGGCAACGCGATCCGTATGAGCAGTGCGAAAGCCGTCACTCCAAGCAAGCGCTAAGTCAAGTTTGCCAGACGTGACCCGCTCGACCAGCTCGACATTACGCACGACGCGCGCCTCTATACGCACCTTCGGATGCGCGCGGGCAAACCGCCCAAGCACCTCAGGCAGCAGGGTTTCACCGAAATCCTCCTGCAATCCCAGCCGCACCCAGCCCTCAAGCTCGGTTCCATGCAGCGCCGTGGCAGCCTCGTCATTCAGATCCAGCAGCCGCCGGGCATAGCCGAGCATGGTCTCGCCTGCGTCCGTCAGCGCCAGCCCCCGGCCCGCCTTGCGGAAGATGGGCGTACCCGCCTGCTCCTCAAGCTTCTTGAGCTGCGCACTGATGGCAGAGGTCGAACGACCCAGGCGGTCAGCCGCCTTGGCGTAGCTGCCGAGATCCATGCCGGTGACGAAGCTGCGCAGCACTTCGAGATCGAAGATAATCTTCCGCATGGATAATCATCCATATTTTTGGGACTATAAATCCAGAATTATCTGATTTTCGGGACGATTATCTACTGGCATTCTATGATCGTCAAGAGACACGGAAACAGGAGCAATTCCATGCCATTCACCCGTATCACCCTTCTGCGCGGCAAATCGCCGGAATATCTCAAGGCACTGTCGGACAATTTTCATCGCGGCCTGGTCGAGGCCTTCGATACGCCGCCGACCGATCGCTTCCAGTCGATCCATCAACTGGAGCCGCATGAACTTATCTTCGATCGGACCTATCTCTCCAGCAAACCGCGTTCGGACGATTACGTTTTCTTCGACGTCACGATTGGCAAGCCGCGCAGCACCGAGACCAAGAAGGCCTTCTATCGCCGCGTTGTCGAGCTTCTTGCAGATGCGCCTGGCGTCCGCGCCGAGGACATCATGATCACCATCACGACCGCGACGCGCGAGGATTGGTCTTTCGCCGATGGCCGCGCCCAGATGATCGAACAGGTTTGAGAGCCATGTCACAGGCCACATCTATCCAGTCGCCCGCCATTCATCGTGCCGGCACGAATATGCGGCAATCGCCCGAGGGGATTGCGACAACCTCCTTCCTGGTCGAATCGCTGGTGGAAAGCAGTGAGAATGGCGGCTTGACCGCCATGCGCTGCGACCTCGAACCCGGCATCATGACGCGCTGGCATACGCATCCGCATGGGCAGATCCTCTATGTTCTGTCCGGCGTCGGCCTTGCCGAACGCTTCGGCGGCCCGGCAGAGGAGTTGCGCGCCGGCGATTGCATCAGCTTCGCACCGAATGAACGCCATCGGCACGGTGCGGCACCGGAACATCCCTTTTCCTATATCAGCATCCAGGCGGCACAGGATGGAAGCGCCGTAACCTGGCTGGAGGAATGACCAATGATCGCCATGCAATATAACTTCGCCCTTCCCGCGGATTACGACATGGCGATCATCGATCGCCGCATCCGCGAGAAAGGCCCGCTGCTCGACAATCTCCCCGGTTTGAAGTTCAAGGCTTACCTGACGGCGAGAAAGGGTGATGCGGTGACGGAGAGCCGGCAGAACTTCTATTCTCCCTTCTACGTCTGGCAGCAGGAAGAAGGCCTGAGCGATTTCGTCTGCGGTCCCGGCTTCCTTGCCTTGAGCGAGAACTTCGGCCGCCCCCAGATCAATACCTGGATCGCCTGGCACGCAGATACGTCCAAGGATATTCGAAGCACCAAATTTGCCACGCGCGAGGTGATCGGGATCGATGCCGCAACATCGCTCGCCGAACTCCGCGCAAACGAGACTGAGGCAGCAGCGCAGGCCATATCCGATGGCGAAGCGCTGGCATCGGTGGTCGCCTTCGAGCCGACGCACTGGACCCTGGTGCGCTTCCGCCTGTTGGCTGAACCATCGAAGGATGCGGCAAGTTCCGGCCTGCAGACATACAATGTCGGGCATCTCTCACTGCCCGGCATCGCCTGAAGTGTCACGGAGACAATCTCATTGTTTTAAAGGAGAGGTGCGCGCTTTATGGATGGAAAGTCTTTCTGAAGCAGAAGAGTGATCCCTCCATGGTCGATATTGCAATGATCGAAGCCGCCCGCACTCGCCTCGGCGGTCGGGCCCGGCGCACGCCGCTCCTCTCCTCTCCCTTTCTCGATGAGATTGCCGGCCGCCGCCTGTTCGTGAAAGCCGAGTGCCTGCAACACTCCGGTTCCTTCAAGTTTCGCGGCGGCTGGTCGGCGGTCTCGGCGCTGGAGCCAACCGTACGCGCCAGGGGAGTGATCGCCTTCTCGTCCGGCAATCACGCTCAAGGCGTGGCACTGGCGGCAAAGCTGCATGGCGTCCCTGCCGTCATCATTATGCCGACGGACGCTCCGAAGCTGAAGATCGCCAATACCCGCGCCTTCGGTGCAGAAGTCGTGCTCTATGACCGCGTCAAGGAAGATCGCGACGAGATCGGCGCACGCATTTCCAAAGAGCGTGGCCTGACGCTCATCAAGCCCTTCGACGAGCCGCAGGTCATCGCCGGCCAGGGAACGACCGGACTCGAAATCGCCGAACAGGCTGCCGAGGAAGGCATCGAGGCGGCAAGCGTCCTCGTCCCTTGCGGTGGTGGCGGCTTGACCTCGGGCATCGCGCTGGCGCTCGAATCCCGCGCTCCTCGCTTCAAGGTGCATCCCTGCGAACCACAGGACTTCGACGATACCGCCCGCTCGCTCGCCTCGGGCAAGATCGAACGCAATGCTGCGCTGCAAGGCTCGATCTGCGATGCGATCATCACACCGCAGCCGGGCAACATCACCTACCCGATCCTGAAGCGTCTTTGCGGCCCCGGCCTCGTCGTGACAGATGAGGAAGCGCAAAAAGCCATGGCACTTGCCTTCACTCGCTTGAAGATTGTTGTGGAACCGGGCGGCGCCGTCGCGCTGGCGGCAGCGCTGTTCCACGGCAAGGATATCGGCGGCGATACAGCGATCGCCATCACCTCGGGCGGCAATGTCGATCAAGATGTCTTTGAAGCGGCTCTGAACCGCCACTAGACCTCAGTTGGTGGCGCGACGATAGAGCGCCAGCGATCCGGCAAGAGCCAGCAGCGCGCCGCCACAGGCGCGCTCGAGCCATTTCGCCCCTTCCGATTTCAGCACCCTTACCGCCTGCGAGCCGAAAACGGCGTAGGCTAACATGATGGTGAAATCGAGCGTAGCGAAGATGGCACCCAGAATGATGTATTGCTGCAGCTGCGGCGCCGAGGGGTCGATAAACTGTGGCAGGAAAGCCGAGAAGAAAAGATAGCCCTTCGGGTTGGTGACGGCGACCATGAAGCTCTTCAGGCCAATGGAAAATGCCGTTCCCTTCGGCCGCGTTGCGCTCGCCCGCAAGGCGCCGTCGATACCCCCCTTTGAGCGCAGCATCATGATGCCGAGAAAGGCGAGATAGGCCGCCCCCACCCATTTCAGAGCCGAGAACCAGAACTCGGAGGCGGCGAGCAGAGCACCAAGACCAATGGTGACGGCACCGATCAGAACCGCATCGGAAAGAACAGCACCGATCATGCCCGGCAAGGCGCGTCTGACCCCGAAACGCGAACCATTCGTCAGCGCCAGAAGCACGGTCGGTCCGGGCGTTGCGATACCAATGAAGGAAACGGCGGTAAAGGCGAGCAGCGTGGTCAGATGCATGATGTCCCTCCTCGTTGAGCAAGGAAGGTTGCATGCGGTGCAACGGTTAGCAAGTACCGGCATGGTTTCCTGCGTGTCACGTTTCGATATCCTCCATCGCCTCTCGACAGACCCGACCGCCCCTCCCCGCGCGCCTCAGCAACGCGGAAGAGAGACCTGCTGCCTCTTCGCTGCAATCATCCCCCTGAGGTCGGCATTGGCGCTCAAGGTGATGAAGCCTTCGCCACGAGCGGGCTTGAGATAGGTCGACACGGCCAAAGGTCCCGCGGGGATGGTCTCGCGCGTACAGCCGCCGGTCACGGTAATCTCGATGCTGCCGCGCACGCGCGGCCCATGCTGAAGTGAAGCGCGTGTGCGTTCCTGGATCGCTGCCAGCCGCGGCACATCCGTCGGCGCGACCCGCCAGGCACTCAGCGCAAACCCAGATTTGACCTCCGTGGCCAGAGATTGCAGCTCTGCCGGCTCGGTCGTTTCAAGAAGGACGAACCTGTCGACGGTTTCATCGCTGCTGCCGTCGGTCTTCGTCTTCACGGTCATCACGAAATCACCCGGCCGCAAGGCCAGCGCAGAAGGTTGACGCAGCCCAGCCCTGACCTCGGCAAAATCCATGGTGAGGAAATTGAGCCGGGCGAGCTTCGGCAGGCTGGAAAGCGGCGTGCTCAGGCAGCCACCCAACGCCAGCAAGGCAAGCAGCATGAAGACACGCGGAATAACGAGGGATATCGGCATAAGAATTCCTCATTGACGATCATTAATTATCGTAATACAGAAATTAAATATCGAGTCAATTGGAGCGTTCTCATGACGCATATCATCGATCACCCGCCGGCAGGGGTGACGGATCGCCGCCGGCGCTGGGCGCGCATCATGTCCGGATCGACCGTTGCGGGCATGGTCTTCACGGTCGCGGCCATGATCTGGATATGGGTCGATAAGAGCACCGTTCAGACCATGCTGGCGCCTTATCTCGGCATCGCCGGTTCCCCCGTAACGGTCACATTGGCCACTCAGCTCATGGGACTGGCCCTGTCTGCGCCGCCGGCTGCCCTGCTCGTCTATCTCCTGCTGCAGGCGCGCGCGGTCTTCACTGGCTTTATCGCCGGTCATGCCATCACCGATATCGCCGCAGCGCGGGTATGGCGTATCGGCATGATCCTGATCGCCAAGGGTCTTCTCCTGCCGTTCTGGCGGATGGTCGCCAGCGTTCTCATCACGCTCGGCAATACTCCCGGACAGAGACTTGCGGCTCTGACCATAAGCCTTGACGATATTCTGTGGGCGATTGTCGGAGGGCTTCTCGTCGCCATCGGCTGGACCTTGCGGGAAGCGGCCCGCATCGCCGATGAGAATGCGAATTTCGTCTAAAGAGTTTTCGCTTTTCTTCGCGTGGCGAAAAGCTCGATCTCTTTGTTTTGTGCACTCCGGATGCGAAGCCGCCGTGCATTCTCATGGAAATGCTTTCATGCCGATCCTCGTCAATCTCGATGTCATGCTGGCGCGCCGAAAGATGCGTTCAAAGGAATTAGCCGCGGAGGTGGGCATCACGGAAGCCAATATCTCGTTGTTGAAATCCGGCAAAGTGAAGGGCATCCGCTTCGAGACCCTGGAGGCGATCTGCAAAGCGCTGGATTGCCAACCGGGCGATCTTCTCGAGTTCGTCGGCGAAGAAGATTCGCGATTGAGCCGCCCAGACGCGGGATAAGTACGCACACGTTGGCAACGACGCGATGGGCTTCCCCTCCAAGAAAAAAACCCGCCCTCTTTAGAAGGCGGGTCCGCATATTTCAGGCCATAGCCAGTATCTTATGTCGGCAATCAGACGCCCGACTGGCCGTCGGAACCAATATAGGCGATGCGCAACATGTTGGTCGCGCCCGGCGTGCCAAGCGGCACACCGGCCGAAATGATGATGCGGTCGCCCGGCTTACCGAAACCTTCGTCGGCGACGATGCGGCAAGCATTGTTGACCATGTCGTCGAGGTCGGTCGCATCGTGCGTGACCACGCAGTGCAGCCCCCAGACCACGGAAAGACGGCGAGCCGTCTGGATGATCGGCGACAGCGCCAGGATCGGGACCTGCGGACGCTCGCGCGAGGCGCGCATGCCCGTCGTCCCGGACGAGGTGTAGCAAACGATCGCGGCGAGCTTCAGTGTCTCGGCGATCTGACGGGCGGCAAGCGAAATCGCGTCGGCACCGGTTGCCTCAGGCAAAGCGCGCTGGGCATAGATGATGCCGGGATAATGCGGCTCGCGCTCGATGGTACCGGCGATGGACGCCATCATCGAAACGGCTTCGACCGGATAGTCGCCGGAAGCGGATTCGGCCGAGAGCATAACGGCATCGGCGCCTTCGAAGACGGCAGTTGCAACGTCGGACACTTCGGCGCGGGTCGGGACCGGCGCGGAGATCATCGATTCCAGCATCTGCGTGGCGACGACCACCGGCTTGCCGGAACGGCGGCAAGCGCGGATCAGCTGCTTCTGAATGCCGGGAACGGACTCCAGCGGCATTTCAACGCCAAGGTCACCACGCGCGACCATCAGCGCGTCGGAAAGTTCAATGATTTCCTCGATGCGTTCGACAGCCTGCGGCTTTTCGATCTTCGACATCAGACCGACGCGACCATGCGAGATCTTACGGACTTCCGTGAGGTCTTCCGGGCGTTGGATGAAGGAGAGTGCGACCCAGTCGACTTCATTGGTGGCGAGAACAGCATCGAGGTCGATGCGGTCTTTCTCGGTCAGCGCGCCGACGCCGAGTAGCGTGTCGGGCAGGCTGACGCCCTTGCGGTCGGAGATCTTCGTGCCGGAAATGACCGTGGTCACGATGCTCTTGCCGTCGCACTTCTCGGCACGCAGTGCCAGCTTGCCGTCATCGATCAGCAGGCGATGGCCGGGCTGCACCGATTCCAGAATTTCCGGATGCGGCAGATAGACACGCGTGTTGTCGCCGGGGATATCCTGATTGTCGAGCGTGAAAGTCTGGCCGGGCTTCAGGTCGACTTTGGTGTCGGCAAACTTGCCGACGCGCAGCTTGGGACCCTGCAAGTCGGCGAGAATACCGATCGGACGGCCACAGCGGCTCTCGACGGCGCGAATACGCTGGATCAGCGTACGCATCACATCATGGCTGGCATGGCTCATGTTGATGCGGAACAGGTCCGCCCCGGCCTCATGAAGCTTCTGGATCATCTCTTCGGAGGAGGATGCCGGACCGAGCGTTGCGAGGATTTTGACTTTTCTGTTGCGTTTCATCAATTCTGGCTTTCCTGGCTGCCCGGGGTATCGGAGAGCTGAACCATCCAGCTCGCCTGACGCCCCGTGTCGTATTCCTTGAATCCCATCTTCTGGTAGCCGCGCGCATAGCAGTCCTTCACGCCTGGGATCTTGAATTCGTTTTCCGCCACGCACATTTCGACATCGCCGGTCCAGCGGCCGCCACGAGCCGCATCTTCTGCGTAGAGATAATAATAGCGGGATTGGAGAGGCCCTTCGATCAGGGTCGCGCAGGTATTGGCCGGAATCTGCCACCAGCCTTCCGTTACCCAGCCTTCCTTGGCCCTATAGCCGATTGCCACGCCAACGAGGTTCTGTGTTCCGTTGCAAGTTCGGAAATCGGCGCGAGCCGCATTCGGCATGAAAAAGAACGGCGCTGCTACAGCGAGAATGAGGAAGGCGATTCGGGCTAGCGGACCTGACCGCTTAACGAAACGTGGCGCGACTTGGCTGGACACGGCTTCCAATTGGCTCCCGGTTATTCGTTGTTGCGTCTTCTTGCGCTGCCATCCGATGAATGTCAACGCAACTCTAATCGATTATATTTTCTTCACGGGATGGTGACGGCACCATGCGCCGCTCGCCATCCAACGGACGTTGCAAACCTTGCACCTTCCATCCGCGCATGCAATCAAACAAAGAGTTGAAAATTTTAATAATCGACAATCCGCATGACCAACTTCGCATCATTCGAAATCATATCGGGCAATCGTGACAAAGGCATGGTCATTCTCGGGGATCACGCCATGCGGCATCTGCCCGAGCGTTACGGCCGCCTGGGATTGCCGGAGGCTGCTTTTTCGCGCCACATCGCCTACGATATCGGCATCGAAAGCCTGTGCCGCCATCTCTGCGGGCGATTGGACGTGCCGGGTGTGCTCGGCGGCTTTTCCCGCCTGTTGATCGATCCGAACCGCGGCGAGGACGACCCGACGCTGATCATGAAGATCTCCGACGGAGCGATCATATCAGGCAACCACCCGATCTCGGATGAAGAGTGGAGCTACCGTATAGAGGCCTTCCACAGACCCTATCACAAGGCGGTCGACGAGACGATTTCCGCAGTGGCCGAGGCGACGGGCAAAGCACCCCTGATATTCTCGATGCATTCCTTCACGCCGGCATGGAAGAGCGTGCCGCGTCCCTGGCACGCAGCCGTTCTTTGGGATAGCGACGAGCGTGCCGTAGTCCCGCTTCTTGCAAAGCTTGGCGCCGATACCGATCTCGTTATTGGCGACAACGAGCCTTACGACGGCGCCTTGCGCAACGACACCATGTTCCGCCATTGCATGATGAAAGGCATTCCGCATGCGCTGCTGGAGGTCCGCCAGGATCTGATCGGCGACGAGGCTGGGGTTACCGAATGGGCCGACCGGCTGGCACCGATCTTCGCACAGATCAATGCCGATCCAGCCCTGCACGAATACAAACGCTATCCTTCGCGCACCGGTCCTTACGAGGCATGAGGCGGCGAGCGAACCGAGGAGAACAGAGATGACCGCACTTACCAGAGAACAAGAAACCGAACTCGAGGCTGCCGCCTTTCGCCGCCTCGTTGTGCACCTGCGCGAACGCAGCGATGTCCAGAACATCGACCTGATGAATCTCGCCGGCTTCTGCCGCAACTGCCTGTCCAATTGGTACCGCGAAGCAGCCGAAGAGGCAGGTCTGCCCGTCAGCAAGGACGAGTCGCGCGAGATGATCTACGGCATGCCCTATGAGGATTGGAAGAACCAGCATCAGAAAGAGGCCTCGCCTGTGCAAAAAGCCGCTTTCGAGCAGAACAAGCCGAAAGATTAACGCTCCCTTCACCAATCCGGCTTGACCTTGCGCGCCATTCGCGGCACGTCAACTGCCCGATCGAATTCGAAATACCGCGCAGGCCCTGAAGCGAAGTGTAGCATCGGTTGAGCCACCGATCCCATTTGCGACCGGCTTCGAGCGACCCTCTAGGACCCTTTAGGAGAAGTGCATGGAAGAGAATAGCGTCGAGAACGTAGCGGCAGCCGAACTGCGCCAATTCATCGAGCGTATCGAGCGCCTGGAAGAAGAGAAGGCCGCGATCGCCTCCGATATCAAGGACGTCATGGGCGAAGCCAAGGGCCGCGGCTACGACACCAAGGCGATCCGCACGATCATCCGCCTTCGCAAGAAGGACGCGAACGAGCGCCTGGAAGAAGAATCCATCCTGCAGACCTACATGGCCGCCCTTGGCATGGAATAATCGCAGGCTTTCGACAGCCTTGCGAGATGATCGGGAGCCGGCTTGCCGGCTCCTTTCTTTTTGCCCTCACGAGAGAGACAAAGCGTCGCCAGAACCTCTCCGCCTTTCCTCGAAACGCGACAACGCTCTATCCCTTTGTTGTTACGCGATTCCGGACAGAAAACCGCTGCGCACTTTTCCTGGAATTGCTCTATGCAAAAAGGCGCTCGATCAGGTCGGCAGCCTTGCCCTGCCAGAGCTCGCCCTTGCCGGTTCCCGACCAGAGAGACAGAAAGTCCGGCGATCCCTGTGCGGTCGAAGCGCCGCGCATGTCACGCGTGAACTTGTTCTGCGCGGGAAAGGGAAGAATCCCTTCCGGCTTTCGGTCCATTTCGTCCATGAACCGGTTTTCGATGCCGCGAGCGAAGCGGCCGGAGAAGGCGCGTGTCGTCCGCGTCCTGCGCTCCGATGTTTCGAGAAGCTTCTTGCGATAGGGTGCCGATGTCCCGGCTTCAGTACAGGCGAGGAACGCCGTCCCCATCTGCACCGCTCGCGCGCCAGCCTTCAGCGCAGCCCGTATGTCCTCTGCGGTCATAAGGCCGCCGGCCGCAATCAGGGGCACGCGGATAGTGCCTGCACATTGCGCCAGAAGGTCACGAATGCCGATCTCCGGGTCGGCAGCCTTGACACCGAAAATGCCGCGATGCCCGCCCGCTTCGAAGCCCTGCAGCGTCACCGCATCCACGCCGCTGTCTTCGAGCGCCCTCGCCTCCTCAAGCGTCGTCGCCGTGCCGATTAGCGGAATACCCGCCTTCTTCGCCTCGCGCACATGATCGGCAGACAATAAGCCGAAGACGAAGCTGAAACATGCCGGCTTGAGGCGCAGCACCGCCTCGAATTGCGGGCCGAAATCCTCTTCGTAAGGAGGGCTAAGTTCCGGTGATGGCAACTCCAACTCCTGGCGATATCCGGCGGTCGCCTCGATAGCGCGCTCGACCCGATCTGCAGCGACTTCGGGGATCGAGTGCGGAATAAACAGATTGATCGAAAATGGCTTGTCGGTTCGCTGGCGCACCTGGGCTGCAAACGTCTCGATCGCGGCGGCGTTGGAATAGGCGCCTCCCATGGCGCCGAGCGCACCCGCAGCCGAAGCGGCCGCCACGAGATCGACCGAGGAAGGACCGCCCGCCATCGGCGCGACGATCAAGGGATGCTTCAAGCCAAGTTTTTGAAAAAGATCACTGTCCGTAAGGGCAGACATGTCCATGTTCCTTTCAGGAATGTCTGTTTGAATCTCAACTCAACATAGGCGCTGCCCGCCAGTTTGCCAAAGCAATTTCAGGATATGGGCAAGGCACCTCTTTGTCCGAAAACTACGAAAGACAAGCATTTATAATAGGTTACAGATTCCGCAACGCGTTCACCCGCGTCAGGAGCGACCAAGCGCCGCGGTGCGTGCCTCGATCGCCGCAACCACCGATATCATGTCAAGCCGGCCATTGCCGAGTTCGACGCTTTCTCCGTAAAGCGTTCGGCACAGGTCGAGCAGCGGCGACGCCGTCCCGGCAACTTGGGCGGCCTGCGCGATCAGATTTGTGCTGTTGAATGCGTCCGCAGTCGCCGCCTGCACTGAAAAGTCCCGAGCGACAAGCTTCGGAATTTTCACGCGGGTCAGATCGCTCGCCATAGGCCCGGAGCCGATGGCCGCCTGGAAAGTCGAAAGATCGAGCCCGTTCCGCTCGGCAAAATGCGCCGCCTCGGCAAGTCCGGCCAGCATCGTGCAGAGATAGAGATTGACCGCCAGCTTCATCAGCAGCGCATTGCCGACCGGACCGCACAGGATCGTTTCGCGGCACATCGGCACAAGCAGCGGCCTTACCTCTTCGACCGTCTCGGCATCACCCCCCAGCAATGCGACAAGCTGCGCCGTCTCTGCCGGCTTCCTGGAGCCCGAAACCGGCGCTTCGACATAGCGGCCGCCGGCAGCAAGAATATCGGCAGCAAGACCGCGCGAGTATTCGGGCGGGTTGGATCCCATCGAAACCACGATATGCCCGGCAACCAGCTTCGCGAAACCCGGCTCTCCGCGCTGCAAAACGGTGTCCAGCGCCGCTTCGTTGATGAGCATCAGGATGACGATACGGGCGCGCTCGAATACTTCCTCGACGCTTTCCGCGACGCTGGCGCCAGCCTCGCGCAGCGGGTCGGTCGCTGCCGGCGACCGGTTCCAAACGACAAGCTTCGTGCCCGCTCTTGCAAGATTAAGGGCCATAGGCTGGCCCATGACGCCGAGACCGACAAAGCCGATCTCCTCGCCCGGCTCGCCGCCGGGACGTTCACTGACGTTTGTCATCACAACAACTCCGATGGTTTTCGGGTAACTATGCGATCTCAGATGTCAGGGCCCGGCGGGAGGGCCCCTTTTGAGTTCCCGCCGGATGTCTATCGAGCTCCGGTGAAATTGACGCGGATCAAGGACTTTCCGCTTAGAACAGGCGGTCCAGCCACTCGTTCTTGTCCGGCGCACGGCCGAACTGGATATCGGTCAGCGCGGCCTTCAGACGGAGCGTTGTAGCCCCGGCATTGCCATCGCCGATCGTGAAGTTGTGCTTGCGGCCCTTCACCTTGCCGATCGGCGTAACGACTGCCGCAGTACCGCAGGCGAAGGATTCGCGCAGGCGCCCACTCTGCGCATCGGCCTGCCACTGCTCGATCGAATAGGGCTCTTCGCGAACCGTGAGGCCCATGTCGCGTCCGAGCTTGATCAGCGAGTCGCGGGTGATGCCCGGAAGAATGGTGCCCGTCAGCGGCGGCGTCTGCAGCGAGCCGTCGTCGAAAACGAAGAAGATGTTCATGCCGCCAAGCTCTTCGATCCAGCGCTTTTCGACGGCATCGAGGAACACGACCTGATCGCAGCCTTCACGCTGGCCTTCGGCGAGCGCGGAAAGGCTTGCAGCATAGTTGCCGCCGCACTTAGCTGCACCGGTGCCGCCGGGAGCCGCGCGGGTATAATTCTCCGAAACCCAGAGCGTGACAGCCGATGCGCCGCCCTTGAAATAGGAGGCAACCGGCGAAGCGATGACGCAGAAAAGGTAGTCCGTGGCCGGCCGGGTACCGAGCGCGGATTCCGAACCGATCATGAACGGCCGAAGATAGAGCGATGCCCCCTCTGCGGTCGGGATCCACTCACGATCGATCTTGACCAGTTCGCGGACGGATTCGACGAAGACCTTTTCCGGCAGCGGCGGCATGGCCAGACGCTCGGCCGAATTGTGGAAGCGCTGCGCGTTGGCGGTCGGGCGGAAGAGCGCTGCCCCGCCGTCAGGCAGGTGGTAGGCCTTCATGCCTTCGAAGATTTCCTGCGCATAGTGGAGCACCACGGTCGCCGGATCGAGAGCCAGCGCCTTGCGCGCTTCGATCTTGGCGCCATGCCAGCCGCGATCCTGCGAATAGCGGATCGTCACCATGTGATCGGTGAATACGCGGCCAAAGCCCGGGTTCTGCAGCAGAGCTTCACGCTCGCTGGCCGTTGCGGGGCTCGAATTTTTCTGAATGTCGAACGTAAGTGCGTCGCCGTTACTCATGGCTCCTCCAATGCTTCATTTGTTGCGGCTTGGGCCGCCGATCTCCCGAAAGAAGAATTAAACCAAATCGGGTGGTATTTGATTGCGTTTACGCCTGTTGCCGCGCAAGTTTAAGAGCGCTTTAGATAAATTTTCGACCGGAATCGCTATTTTTCGCCCATCAGCCTGTCGCGCCTTCCGTCGGCCCCGTATCAAAGCGCTCCCGCTACCGCTTCCGCCGCAAGCACACCACTCTCGTAGGCGCCATGCGCCGTCGAGTACCGAGCCCGCGAACAAGCTTCCCCGGCAAAGAAAAGGCGATCATTATGGGGCGCGGCCAACACGCCGCGCAGGTCGGAGGCACCGGGAACAGCGTAGGAATAGGACCCGCCGACAAAGGGCTCGCTCGCCCAGGCAGACGCGACGAGAGGCGAAAGTTTCGCTCCGATACCCCCACCGAAGACGCGCTTCAGTTGCTCCACCGAAAAGTCAAAGGCTGCTTCTCTGCCTTGCCGTTCGAGATCGAGCGCAAGATCCCCGGCGAAATAGGCCTCGATAACAGGCGCGCCGAACGGCCGCAGCTGATAGGCGCCGGTGCGGCGATCCTGCCGCGACCCCATGACATGCGTATCCTCGGGGAACATGCCGGGCTCGGAGGTCTGGATGAAAAGCTTGTTGGCCAGCCCGAGAGGCAAACGCGAAGCAGCCTCGATCTTCTCCGGCAGCGGCGGCCAGAAGGCGATCCGCTCTGCGGCAAGGACATTGGTGGAGACGGAGACAACAACCGCCCTTGCCTTAAGCTCACCCTTGCTTGTCGAAATGACAAGACGATCCGCGCCGCTATGGTCGATCCGGTTGACCTCAACGCCAAGAATGGTCGGCACCGGTAGACCATATGTGGCGACAAGCGTGCCGTAGCCTTCGCGGACGCGCCAGTCCGGGCCGGAACCGGGGTCATAGCGGCCGAGATCGATGACCGAAGACTTGGGTAATTCCGCACCAGTCATGAATGCGCCGAGGGCGTAGATCCTTTCGCGCCACGGTTCGTCCGCGGGCAACATGGCCGAGAGATCGGTGTCACCAGCTCCATCATAGTCGTCGACCCGCTCGAAAAAGTCAGCCACCGCGCTTGCGGCCGCCTTCATATCAGGGTCGCCGCGCTCGAATTGCCGTCCGCCGTCGCTCCAAGGGGCCGGCGTGCGATCGACCGTCAGGCCGATCTCTTCGGTAATCTTCGTCCAGGGATTGCCGCGCGCGCCGTGCAGCCAGCCGCAGCCGAGATCGAGTGCCGCGCCATTCGCACCGAAGGGATGGACCGTTCGCGCCCGCCCACCGACACGATCGGAAGCTTCGAGCAGCACGATGGAAAGATCGGGCTGTAGCAACTGCAGGCGCCGGGCAGCACCGACACCGGCAGCGCCGGCGCCAATCACGGCGACGTCAACTTCGCCGCCCCTCCAGGATACGCTGGGCATTCCATTTCCTTTTCGCACACGCGCCTGACGATCTGTAACTGACCTTCGCGCGCCATGTAAACGGCACTGCGGCTGTGCATACCAAATTGCCGCATTGAGATGCGGCTCCGAATGTCGTAGTTGCTTTGGACAATAATGGGGGCAAACGTGCGGAAGCGAACCTTTGGGACAACGCAGTGGCTGGTGCGCATTCTATGCGCCGTCGCTCTGCTGTCCGTCGGCTTTGCCCACCGCCCCGCCGTTTCGGCAGCAGCCGAACCCACCCCGTTCGAACTCGCTCAATACCGCCTGCCGGATGGAACACTGCCGATCATCTGCGTCACCGAAAGGACGCCTGACGGCAAGGAGCACAGCAAGGCCTATATGCCGGGATGCGAAGCATGCCGCATTTCCGCAGCCGCCCTGCTCCCTGCCCCGCCGACGGACATCTGCGAGCATCTCGCCTTTGTCCGTGACGATGTCGTCGTTGCCAAGAACGAGGCATTCCACCGCCAGCTTTATCCGCCCAATAGCGGCCCACGCGCTCCTCCCACCCTGCGAAGCTTTGCCTGAACCCTGCGTCCCGGCCCATGTCGTGACGCTTGTCGTCAATGGCGGCCGGACCATGCACGAGCGCTAGTCGTGCCGGCTGCGGGTAAGGTGCCCTTCCCGCCGATGTCTCGAAGCTTGATGGAGCGCTCATAGCGGCTCCTAAGGTGACATCGGCAAGGGCAGTGACCGGAGCGGCCGCGTCTCCCCCGCAGATAGGCATTCCTCTCTCAGACTGGATCATTCCGCGCCGCCGCCTCTTCGGGGAGTCCCCCATGTCTGCCTTCACCGCGACCGAGCCGAGTGCCGTCGCAGCCGACAATATCTCACTCTATCGCGCGATCTGGCGCTGGCATTTCTTCGCCGGTCTGCTTGTCATTCCCTTCCTGCTCAATCTGGCGATCACCGGGTCCATCTATCTTTTCAAGGATCAGATCGCCGACACCTTCTATGCTCATCGCCACATCGTCGCCGACACCGGCTTCACGCTCCCGCCGCAGAAGATCGTCGACGCGGCGCTGGCGGCAATGCCGGGCGCCAAAGCGACATCCTATCGCGAGGCTGCCGCGGGAGACCGCTCCGCCATGGTAACGGTGTCGAAGGCGGGCCAATCGACGCTCGTCTACGTCAATCCGCACAATGGCGAGGTGCTCGGCTCGGTCGGCTCCAAGCAGGAGTTCAGCTGGGTCGTCAAACGCATCCACAGTCTCGAATATTTCGGCACCTGGACCAATCGCATCATCGAAATCGTCGGCGGCTTCGCCCTGATGCTTGTTGTGACCGGCATCTATCTCTGGTGGCCGCGGCGCCAGACGGGCGGCGTGCTGACGGTTCGCGGCACTCCATCCCGCCGCGTCTTCTGGCGCGATCTGCATGCCGTGACCGGCGCGATCGCCGGCATCCTCATTTTCTTCCTGGCATTCACGGGCATGCCCTGGTCCGGCTATTGGGGCGCCAATGTCAACGCCTGGCTGACGGCAAACGACTTGGGAACGCCGGCGGCGGTCTGGGACGACGTTCCGAAATCGACGAAGGTGACACAGGATGTCGTCAGCCGCGCCGGCTGGATCGTCGAGAACGCTCCCGTTCCGCTTTCCAACACGGCTTCAGTTCAATCGGCCCGGCCGATCGGCCTGAATGAAGCCGTCAACATCATGCACGGATTGGGAATGATCGCCGGCGCAGATCTGGCAATCCCGATGGACGAGACGGGCGTCTACACCGCCAGCCACTACTTCGGTGATCTCGGCAAGGAGCGCACCGTTCATATCGACCAGTACTCCGGCAAACCGCTGGTCGATATTTCCTTCGATCAATATCCGGCGCTCGGCAAGGCGATCGAATGGGGCATCAACGTCCATCAGGGACAGGAATGGGGCCTCTTCAACCAGTTGCTGATGCTGGCGACCTGCCTTGCCATCATCCTCAGTTGCATCACCGCCGTCATGATGTGGTGGAAGCGCCGGCCGACCGGCCGCCTCGGCGTGCCGCCCATGCCGCCGCAGAGGTCCGTCTATATCGGCCTGTGGCTGATCGCGATCGTCTTCGGCGCGGCCTTTCCGCTGACCGGTTTCGCCATCGTGGTGATGCTGCTGCTCGACCAGACCATCCTTCGTTTTGTACCGCCGCTGAAGCGGTTCTTCTCATGAAAGGCGGCGCGGCAGCATCTGCCGCGCAGCACCCGGATCTCCAGAGGAAACCGACCATGAACCGATTTATCAGCTCTCTCGTTGCCGCCAGCCTCTGCGTCGCCGCTCCGGGGTTGGCTTGCGCCGCCGACATAACGCTTGGAAGCCTCAAGATCGCCAACCCGTACGCCCGCGCCATGGTGCCGGGCGCCGAGGTCGGCGGGGGCTATATGACCATCACCAATAGCGGCAAGACAGACGACCGATTGATCTCCGCAACATCATCGAGAGCGGCCAAGGTCGAGATCCATGAAATGAAAATGGACAAGGACGTCATGGCGATGCGCAAGCTCGAAAGCGGCTTGGCTCTCCCAGCTGGCAAGAGCGTCCAGCTGAAGCCCGGCAGCTACCATGTCATGTTCATGGATGTCATCGTCCCCTTCAAGCAGGGCGAAACGATCCGGGCGAGATTGACCTTCGAAAAGGCCGGATCGATCGATGTCGACTTCGCCGTCGGGTCGGCGATTGCCAAGAAGGCCGACATTGGAGGCGACCATGCCAACGCAGCTGAATGAACGACGTAGCGCCAGCCGCGTCTCCCTTCACAAGAGACGGGAGAAACCGATGTTCGCCAGAGAATGGTCCATCCCGGCGATCCTGACGATCTTCCTGCTCGGAGTCTGCGGCTTGATCGCCTATTTCACCTGGAGCCTCATCCCGCCGGCAACGGCAGCGGGGAACCAGATGGGCGGACGGTTCAATCTGATCGACGGCCGCGGCCAACCGATCACGGAACAGGCGCTCAAGGGCCATCCTTCGCTGATCTACTTCGGCTATACCCATTGCCCCGATGTGTGCCCGACGACGCTCTTCGAGATGGCCGGCTGGTTCAAGGCGCTCGGTCCCGAGGCGGACAGGCTGAAGGCCTATTTCTTTTCCGTGGACCCCGAACGCGACACAGCTGAAGTCATGCACAAATACACCGGCAACTTCACGGATCGCATCACTGGCATCACCGGCGATCCCGCCGAAATGCAGAAGGCCGTCAAGGCTTGGCGCATCTATGCCAAGAAGGTGCCTTCTCCCGGCGGAGATTACACGATGGATCACACCGCCTCGGTTCTGCTCGTCGACGACGGCGGCAATCTTCGCGGCCTGATCGCCTATGGCGAAGACAATGGCGTCGCATTGCAAAAGATCCGCAACCTTCTGAAATGAACGGCCGTCGGCCGCCCGCATCAAATCCCCGGCAACATAAGTCGCCAGCAAACCGGCCGCAGCCCCTGCGGCACCCACAACCAAAAGGAAAACCACATGCCCCGGATGCAGACGCTGCTTCTCGCCACTCTGACCGCCAGCCTCGCACTTGCAGGGCAGGCCTTTGCACATGCCCACCTCAAATCCTCGGCGCCTGCCGCCGATAGCGCCGTGAAGCAGGCGCCAGCGGAACTCGACCTCACCTTTACCGAGAGCCTCAACCTGAAATTCAGCGGCGCGACCGTTACCGGCCCGGACAAGAAGGCGGTGAAAACAGGCGCCTCGTCGCTAATGGACAGTGACAAGACGCTGATGGTTCCCGTGAGCGACAAGCTCGCTCCCGGCAAATACACGGTCGACTGGCATGTACTCTCGACGGATGGCCACAAGACCAACGGCACCTACAGCTTCACAGTCGCGCCCTGATCCGAGATGTCCAGAGCGGCTGGCACAGCCGCTCTGCAAGATGGGTTCGACAGGGAGGCAGGCGTGGCCGGCGACTACCCGGACACGCATTTCCTGACGAATTGCAGCCATGTGTCGTTGCGTCGCACGGTCGCCCTCGGCAGGCCGAACGGGTCGTCGTGCGGCCGCGCCCTGCCACGCTGCGTCGTGGTCGCCACGCTATAGCCAGCCTCGCGGACCAGCTTTCGATCGAGCGGCTTTTCATCACCATAAGGAAAGCAGAACGACGAAACCTCGACAGCGAGCATGTCTTTCAGCAGGCCGCGTGATTGGGAGATCTGGCGACGTGCTTCCCCTTCGTCCAGATGCGGCAGGTGGACATGGTCGAGCGTATGTGAACCGATCTCGTGCCCCAAGCTGCTCCAGTGGCGCAACTGCTCCTCTGACATGCAAGCCGCGGGTCCGACACCAAGCGGCACGTCCCAGACATTGCCGCCGCCGATCTGATTGGCGACCACGAAATTCGTTGCGGTGAAGCCGTGCTCCTGCAGCACCGGCAGGGCATTCTCATAGACGTTCAGGTAGCTGTCGTCGAAGGTGATGGCGGCGACCCTGCCTGTCTTCGCGCCCGTGACGTAAGGCATCGCTTCGCGCAGCGACAACCCCTGTATTCCGAGCCTTTTCAGCCATTTCATCTGACTGCGGAAAGCGTCGGGGTGGACGACCATGCTTCTGAACGGCGCCCGGCCCGAAGGCGGCACCGCAATCTGATGATATGCGAGGATAGGAACGGGCAAGTTGATGGTCTCAAGGTCAGATGGATCGGCGCGAACGCAGTGCAATTCTTGCACGGTATAGCGGTCGCAGCACCTCTCTGGAAAGCCTTTCCATCAGCGTCCTGCTACTCTTGATCGTGCTGCCACCGAGCTGCGAGGAGATTTCATGAACGCCGCCGGGCAGAACCGCAAGCGGCGAGACACGGGTCAGCCAACTCATCTGCACAAACGTATCGACCGGACGGTCGAAGGCCTCGGTCGCTTCCAACAGACGAACGGCCGCCTCGCGAGTTACGAGCTGCGCCACCATGCCAAGGCCGATGCGGACCGGACGGATGACAGTGGTCCGACCCTGCGTCAGCACGCTTCTCCCCTGTTCCTTACCCATGCGGAAAGGAAAGCGAATGAAAGCACCGGCTGTCAGGCAAGCCTTGGCAGCCGCAAAAGCCGCCGGGAAAAGATCATCGACCTCCACATCGTCTTCGAAGATGAGACCCGCATCAATATCCTGCTCAACGATGGTGGCCCACGCTTTCCGGTGCGACAGGAAGCAGGCGATCTCGCCGGTGCTCAATTCGAAGGGATAGGTCGGCTTATGAAGCCGGCGGCGATAGACCCGGTCGATCTCGGCCTTGGTCAGCCGCCGTCCATCGACAGCCTCTACGATTTCGCAGGGGACCGGAAGCTGCGCCATCAGCCTTTCGACCTGCGGCATGCGATCACGCGCGCGATCCAGGTGGACGACGAAGGCGCGAATGACAGGCTGGCCCGGCTCACCCGCGCCGGCCCCGCCCGTCTTGGAAGCGTTGTCGAATCCGAATCCCATATGCGATCTTTCAAGCGGGATCGCTGAAGACGGATTGAATTCGCGATTCTGCATTAAATATAACCCCGATATTGTGGAAGCAGGCTCTAGCAACCGTGAATGAAAGCGAGATTAGGCAAAACTGAGCCAAAACTGAAAATCGCCTTTTATTCAACCCTGATATATGACGCGATATGGAGACACATCTCGAGATGTAGTCTCGCGATGGATTGGCAAACCTCACAAAAGCATGCTGATTCGACCGCTCGCGATCTTGTCGCTGACCCAGCGACGCTCGTCCGGCCAGGAATGGCGCGTCGCTCCCTCCCAGCTGAAGCCGCACAATTTCACCTCCCATTCACAGGCAGGCAGGGTCGAAAGCGCGTAGCGGATACCGAAGAAACCGGCGCTGGCAGAGGCCTGATGTATCCGGCAGCCGGTAACCCCGAGCTCCGCATAGCCGTCAATGTAAAACTGCGGCGGCATGATGCGGACTTCCTTGCCGGCGGTCCCGACAAGCTCGATCGTGCGTTTGACCCAGTCACCCGCACGCCGCTCGCGGGGCGACAAGGAGCGCAACCTGCGGCGAGGCTTGCGGACACTCTCGGGATGACAGGCAAGCACGATTTTCTCCGCAGCCTTGAAAGCAGTGCTCTCAAGGAAAGATGGGGCGGCTGACCCGCGTTGCGTCGTTCCGCCGGAGGCTCCAAGCACAAGGATGTTCGTGCGCGACCCACTCATGCCGGCCGAGGCCGTAGGCTCGTCGAAGCGCATCGTGAACTCTGCACTATCCACAATCTCGGATAGATCACGATGCAGTTTTCCGTTGCCGATAATAACAGCCGTCTTGCGCATAAGCTGAAAATGCTCACCCCTGATATTTTCCGCAGCAGCTATGCAATATTAAATAAAATTAAGTCAATATTACTACCGAGCAACGGAAGCAGCACAATAATCTAAATGGGTTGGGGTTATTATTTGCGCTGCGCGCCTAGCGTTAAGCTAGGAGGCTTCTGTCTAAAGCATCCCCGTCTTCGACAAGATTCCGGAAATGCTCTATCTCTTTGTTTCGCCGCAAATTCACTGAGAATTTCTGCTGCAGTTGCTCTGGAAGAGTTCAGCCGCGATACTTCTGCATCGATGTAGCTGCATGCAATACTACATGGCATAGCGACATAAAAAAGGAGCCCAAGCGGGCTCCCTGAATGCCAGAATGCGGTCTTTACTATTCGACCGAATTGAACTTCTTCACTTGAAGGAAGTTCACGGCCGAACCGCTGAAACGCTCCGGATCAATCGATGCTGTCTGCATCTTGAAGCCATCCGTATAGACGGCCGTCGGCTGGGCCCGAAGTGCCGGGCTTACGAAACGTGGCGCCTTGACCGGACGGTTGACGATCTCGACGCGAGCCTTGGCGATCGCCCACTGGGAAATCATCTTTTCCGTCAGCTTCGGCGCAGTCGTGATCGTTGCATGGCCAGCATCCGCATCGACCGCATCCTGCTTGTTCGGGCGGCCGCCCTTGGCGGGAATGCCCGCTGCGATCGGACGCTCCTGCGGCCGTGCTGCATCGAAATTATCGTTGAAGCGACGGCTGGTTGCCTTGACCTCATTGCGGATCGGCGCCAGTGCGGCCACCTGCATCGGCATTTGCTGCGCCGGCCTCTGCTGCGGCAGAACGGACGCGATCGCCTGTGCCGCGCTGTTGTCAATGGCGCCATTGTTCGCCTGCGCAATCTCATCCTTCGACGCAACATTGTTGAGCGGCGGGGTCACCGCGGCGGCAACATTGACGTCAGACCGATCCGGCCGGCTCTGTTCGAGCGCAGCGATGATCGAAGGCGAGAGCGTGTTCGCATCCGCCTGATCATCCATGGCTTCCTGATCGACATTGGCAGAAGCCAGCAGACTCTCGGCGACTTCGGGACGCTGCGCCGGCAGAGGAACGGCTGCAATCTGCCCCCTCATATCAGCCTCGGCGGATGCGACTTCGGCATCGCCGGGCGCCCGGCGCTCAAGCAACGAAGGCACCGGCACACGATAGGAGCGCAGATCGGCATATTGCGGCTGGTCGTTGGCTTCAGGCATAGCCGCGGCAAGCGCCGCCTGAGCATCGTTGCTCGGCTGCGATACGAGAGCTGACGCCACTTCGCTGCCTGCAGTCTGATTGCTGAAAGCCGGGCGAACTTGCGGAACGGGTGCATTCACGCTGGCAACCTGAACCTGAGGCTTGGTTTCGGCCTGAACCGGCGCGCTATCATCGCCATCGTCGGAGGCGGCCGGAGCCGGCTGGCCCTTGCGGCTAGCCGAAGCGACAGCCACAGGCGCCGCTGCTACGCCGCTTTCCGCGTTGTCCTCTTCCTCATCCGCACCGCCGCCGATACCGAACAGGCGGGCGAAGAAGCCACGACGAGGCGAAGAAGAGCTGGCGATCTGAATGTCTGATGACATGCGGCGCTTGTAATCGGCAACCGCTTCCTGATAGCCCGGCAACGGCCGGCCATCGGCTGGAATATGCATCGTCTTGCCGTTCGGGAATAGCCGAACCAGATCCTGGCGATCCATGCGCGGCCACGCGCGCACGCCGCCGACGTCCATGTGCACGAAGGGCGAGCCGGAGGTCGGATAGTAACCGACGCCACCCTCTTGAAGCTTCATGCCGATTTCGCGCAGCTTGGAAAGCTTGACGTCCGGAAGATAGAAATCCATCGCATTGCCGAGCATGTGCTGGCTTTTCTTGGCAACGCCGGTATGGGAGGAGCGCGTGCGCAGCATCTCGTTGGTGCCCGGAGACCGAAAACCGCAGATCACGTAGATGAATTCGTGCGAACCGCTTTCGCGGTAGGCTTCCCAGATCAGGTCGAACAGGCGCGGGTTCATCTTGGTCGGCTGGTTCTTGCGCCAGTCGCGCAGGATGCGGTTCAGCTTTTCCAGACCGTCCGGATCGAACTTGCCATTGCGCTTGTAGGTGATAACGGCCTTTTCGCCGGTGTGGACGTAATAGATCTTCAGACTGCGGGTTTCGCCACCCGCCTGCGAAGGAGTGCTGACGAATACAGGTGTAGAAACGGCCAAAGCAAGGAGGCCAACGGCTGCAACCTTGGCCACCTTGCTGAATAGATTCGAGCACACAGAAAGCCGGCTCAAGCTATTAGGCTTGGTATTTCTACTCAAATTCGGCAATTCGATCCCCGTCCGACAGACAATGTCGCATCGTGTTCCAAATGGCTGTCAATTGCGGTGACACGATGGCAAAAATGCCACACATGGTCGCCCTCTTCATACATGGTGAACGATGCACTAACAAGTGCTTTACGACGGGTAACAAAATATGCTTGCTTAAACGTTAAGCATCCCTTTACGCCGCGCTTTTCTGCGGGTCATCCGGGTCTATCCCGTAATCCTTCAACTTGCGATAGAGAGTTGAGCGGCCGATTCCCAGTTTCCGTGCGACCTGGCTCATCTGGCCGCGATAGAATTTCAGGGCGAATCGGATCAATTCTTCCTCGACATCAGCCAGTTTTCGAACATCTCCCGATATATTGGTGCTGACGATGACATTGTCGGAAGCACCCGATAGAGCGTCACCTCCAGAATGCAGAGAGGTTGCAGCCGCCTCGGATGGAACAACCCGCATGCTGCGTTCCGTCCGCTCTTCCGTCGCGGTTTCGCCAGCGTAAGCGTGGGAATTATCCACAACTAACGTTGGCTGTTCGCCGGAGAAATAGCCCGGCAATTGTGCGGCAATCTGCGGAAAATCGGTATCCTGCAGCTCCGGCCCTTCGGAAAGAACGACCGCGCGGAACACGGCATTTTCCAGTTGGCGGATGTTG
Source organism: Rhizobium sp. BR 314 (assembly GCF_047445805.1). Classification (NCBI taxonomy): domain Bacteria; kingdom Pseudomonadati; phylum Pseudomonadota; class Alphaproteobacteria; order Hyphomicrobiales; family Rhizobiaceae; genus Rhizobium; species Rhizobium sp. BR 314. The sequence goes on from NZ_JARWLA010000001.1 coordinate 462,153, forward strand.
CCGGGCCAGTCATAGGCCGTCAACAGAGCAAGCGCGCTGTTGCTGATCGAGAGCGAATAGTCGAGTCGCTGCTCGATTGCGAAACGATCGGCGAAGGCACGTGCCAGATGCGGAATGTCTTCCTTGCGACGGCGCAGCGCCGGCATGGTGATCGGGAAAACGTTCAGCCGGTAGTAAAGATCCTCGCGGAACCGGCCGGCCTTGACCTCTTCGATCAGGTCCTTGTTGGTCGCCGAAATCAGCCGGACATTGACCTTCTGCGCGACGCGCGCGCCGACGGTCTCGATCTCGCCCTGCTGTACGGCGCGCAGCAGCTTCACCTGGACTTCCAGCGGCAAATCGCCGATCTCGTCGAGGAACAGCGTACCGCCATCGGCCTCCATGAATTTACCGACGTGGCGTTCGGCCGCCCCTGTGAATGCGCCCTTCTCGTGTCCGAAAAGGATGCTTTCGACAAGGTTGTGCGGGATCGCGCCGCAGTTCACGGTGACGAACGGTTTGCCGGCGCGGTCGCTGCCGGCCTGGATGGCGCGGGCGACAAGCTCCTTGCCGACGCCGGACTCGCCTTCCAGCACGACGGGGATGTTCGATTGCGCCGCGCGATGAGCGAGATCGAGCACACGCATCATCGCCGGGCTTGCCGAGACGATGTCGTCGAAGGTGATGGCACTGGAGCGCGACTTGCGCCCGGCACGAGCCTTCGCCTCACGCTGGTCGAGCTTGAGCGCATTGGCAATGGACGCAGCTATGCGTTCCGGGGATACCGGCTTGACGACAAAATCGAAGGCGCCGGCCCGCATGGCCTGCACCACGGTGTCGATACCACCCTGCCCCGTCTGCACGATCACGGGCAGGTCGATCCCCATATCGTTTAGCGCACCCAGAAACTCGATGCCGTTCATTTCCGGCATCATGAGATCGAGCACGATAACGTTGATATGCTCGCTGTTGCGCTTCAAAACTTCAAGGCCGAAACGGCCATTCTCTGCCAGATGGGCAACGTGTCCGTGCCGCTCGATGGCATTTTTCAGCAGACGGCGTTGAATCGGATCATCCTCAACAACGAGAATCTGCGCGCCAACCTTGGCGCCACTATAAACGGTCATTGGTGCCTCACTTCATGCGAAACCTGACGCAGACACTCGCAGAAAGGCTTGAACATGAAGTTTTGCCAAATCATTGCATTTTAATCATTGTGACGAATGTATCCTGGCCTATGATTCAACCCGCCGGTGCAGGAAAATCAGGCCTTGCGACAGGCTTTCCAGCCGAATAGACACGAACGAACCGGACGTTCCGAAATAATAAAGCAGAGGAAATATCGCCCATGAGCCCGACCTCGCTCCGTCAATCCCTTAACTTCGCAGCAAGCCAGGCAGCCGCCGATAACGCGCTCGGAGAGCTGCCCGCCTGGAAGCTCAGCGACCTCTATCCGTCTGCGACTTCGCCGGAATTCCTGGGCGACATGGAAAAGGCCGGCAAGCTGTCCGTTGCTTTCGAGGAAAAATGGAAGGGCAAGCTTGCAGATGCCGCCGGCAAGACCGGCGAAGCGGGAATCGGCGCGGCCATCAAAGAATATGAGGCGCTGGACGACATTATGGGCCGCCTGGGCTCTTTCGCAGGCCTTACCTATTTTTCCAACACCAGCGATCCCGCCAACGGCAAGCTCTATGGCGATGTACAGACGCGACTGACTGACTACGCCGCCCACCTGCTGTTCTTCTCGCTGGAACTGAACCGCATCGATGACGCCGTCATGGATGCCTGCATGGCGAACGACGCAACCGCTGGCCACTACCGCCCCTGGATCGTCGACCTGCGCAAGGACAAGCCGCATCAGCTCGACGACAAGCTTGAGCAGCTGTTCCTCGAGAAGTCCATGACCAGTGCTGCCGCCTTCAACCGGCTGTTCGACGAGACGATGGCCGAGCTGCGCTTCGAGATCGATGGCGAAAAGCATCCGCTGGAAGTCGCGTTGAACATGCTGCAGGAGAAGGATCCGGAAGCGCGTCGCAAGGCCGCAATGGCGCTTGCCGAGACCTTTAAGGCCAATCTGCGCACCTTCACGCTGATCACCAATACGCTCGCCAAGGACAAGGAGATTTCCGACCGCTGGCGCGGCTTCGAAGACATCGCCGACAGCAGACATCTGGCAAACCGCGTCGAACGCGAGGTCGTCGACGCCTTGGCAGCTGCCGTGCGCGACGCCTATCCGCGTCTTTCGCACCGCTATTACAAGATGAAGGCCAAGTGGCTCGGTATGGACCAGATGAACTTCTGGGACCGCAACGCGCCGCTGCCGGAAACGCCCAATGCGCTGATCCCCTGGGTCGACGCCAAGGAAACGGTGCTGTCAGCCTACGGCAACTTCGCGCCCGAAATGGCCGATATCGCCAAGCGCTTCTTCGATGAAGAATGGATCGATGCGCCGGTACGCCCGGGCAAGGCGCCGGGCGCGTTCGCGCATCCGACCGTGCCGTCAGCCCATCCCTATGTGCTCGTCAACTACATGGGCAAGCCGCGCGATGTGATGACGCTTGCGCATGAGCTCGGCCATGGCGTGCATCAGGTACTGGCCGGCGGTCAGGGCGCGCTGATGTGCCAGACGCCGCTGACGCTGGCCGAAACAGCTTCCGTCTTCGGTGAGATGCTGACATTCCGCGCCCTCCTCGACAAGACCACCGACAAGCGCGAGCGCAAGGCGATGCTTGCCCAGAAGGTCGAGGACATGATCAATACGGTTGTGCGCCAGATCGCCTTCTACGAATTCGAGCGCAAGGTGCATACCGCCCGCAAGAACGGCGAGCTGACTGCTGACGACATCAACGCTTTGTGGCTGTCCGTGCAGACTGACAGCCTCGGACCGGCGATCAAGATCTCCGAGGGCTATGAGACCTACTGGGCCTATATCCCTCACTTCATCCACTCGCCCTTTTATGTCTACGCCTATGCCTTCGGCGATTGCCTCGTAAACTCGCTCTATGCGGTCTACCGCAATGCCGAAAAGGGCTTCCAGGAGAAGTATTTCGAGCTTCTGAAGGCCGGCGGCACCAAGCATCACTCCGAACTCCTGAAGCCTTTCGGCCTCGACGCGACCGATCCGTCGTTCTGGAGCAAGGGATTGTCGATGATCGAAGGGCTGATCGACGAGCTGGAAGCACTAGATAAGGATCTGTAACCCAGATCGGCAAAGAACCGCGCCATGGCCGATGCCCGACCCTACGTCCTTTTCAGGGATGACAGCACAGGACAGATGATGATCTTCGCCGAACCGACGGAGATCATCACGGTACGGACATGCGCGGAATTCTTCGATGCACTGGATCGGATGGAGAGAGCCCGGCAGGCGGGAAAATGGCTGGCGGGCTATATGGCCTACGAAGCAGGCTACCTCTTTGAGGAAAAGCTTGCGGCTTTTGCCGAAGAGAACCGCGAGACGCCGCTGCTGTGCTTCGGCGTCTTCGACGCCCCGGCAGCCGACGATCATCCGCTGGGTCAGCGGATGCAACGCCCGGAAAACCAGGAATTCCTGACCGAGCCGAGAGCCGCATGGGATTTCCCGACATATAAAGAGAGATTCGACCGCCTGCACGAGCACCTTCGGCTCGGAGACTGCTATCAGGCAAACCTCACCATGCCGATCCATGCCCGCTGGAACGGCGACGCGCAAGCCGCCTTCTGGTCGCTGATCGAACGGCAGCCTGTGAAATACGGCACGCTCGTCGATCTCGGCGGCCCGATCATCCTCTCGCGCTCGCCGGAGCTCTTCTTCCGAACCGATGAAGAGGGCTGGATCGAGACGCACCCGATGAAGGGCACGGCCAAGCGCGGCGCGAATGCAGCCGATGACGACGCGATCATCGCCGCGATGCTCGCCGACGAGAAGACGCAAGCCGAAAACCGGATGATCGTCGATCTCCTGCGCAACGACATCTCCCGCGTCACCGAGGTGGGTACACTCGATGTGCCCAAGCTGTTCGAGATCGAGACCTATCCCACCCTGCACCAGATGGTGAGCCATGTGCAGGCGAAACTGTTGCCGGGTATGACCATTCGCGACCTGTTCGCAGCGCTCTTTCCCTGCGGCTCGATCACCGGCGCGCCGAAGATGTGGGCGATGGAAATCCTACATAAGCTCGAGGATAGTCCCCGCGACGCCTATTGCGGCGCGATCGGCATGATTTCCCCAACCGGCGCCATGCGTTTTTCGGTGGCGATCCGCACGATCACGCTTTTCGAAGACGGCCGCGCGGTGTTCAATGTCGGCGGAGGTATCGTCTTCGATTCGACGGCGGAAGCGGAATACGAGGAATGCCTCCTGAAGGCGCGCTTCGCCGTGGGGGACAGATGGATCGACCGCTAGAGGATTTTTCCCTCATCGAGACGCTCCGTTACGAGCCTGAAACGGGCTTTGTGCGTCTGCGCCTGCATCTCGCCCGGCTGCAGCGCTCCGCCCGGCGCCTTGGCTTCTCAACCCCGAAGAACGTCCTTGGAAAGTTGGAGGAGGCCGTCGCCGGTGCCGCCGCACCCCTGAGAGTTCGCCTGACGCTGGACCGCGAGGGCCTAACGCAGGTGACGACGGCGCCGTTCGTTCCGCTTTTGCCCGACACGGTCTGGCGTGTCCGCATTGCTGCCACACGGCTCGATTCCTCCGACAAGCTACTGCGCGTCAAGACCACCCGCCGTGGCGTCTATGAAGCGGCGCGCGCGGAATACAAGCCGGATGAGGCAGAAGAAGTGCTGCTGCTCAATGAGAAGGACGAGGTTTGCGAGGGGACGATCACGTCCGTTTTCATCGTGGATGACCCGGACACGCTGCGCACCCCGCCGATTTCCTCGGGCCTGCTTGCCGGCGTGCTGCGCACCGAGCTCATCTGCCAGCGCAAGGCTCGCGTCGGCCGCATCCGGCTTGACGACCTGAAAGATCATACCCTTTACGTCGGGAACTCCCTGCGCGGCCTGATCCGCGCGCAACTCATATGGAATTGATGCATGTTCATCCTCTCGCTCACCTACCTCAAGAGCAATGACGAAGCCGACAAGCATATGGAGCCGCATATGGCCTGGGTGAAGGAGGGATATGCCAAAGGCTGGTTTCTCGCATCCGGTCGCAAGGTGCCGCGCACTGGCGGCGTCATCTTCGCGCGAGGCGAACGCGCCGAACTGGAAGCTTATGTCGCAGCGGACCCTTTCACCGTTCACGGCGTCGCCGCCTACGAGGTTCAGGAAATCGCCCTCACCACCGTCGTCGACGGGCTGGAAAGTCTGAAAGCGTAATCGGCAGCGGACAGAGATCGCAGTCCGATTCTTGATAAGTCAGCGAAAACCTCCCTTGAAGGCAACAAACTCGTCGCATATGGCGTGTATGTTGGCCTCGACTTGACTTTGTCCGGCTAACCCTGAACAGCTCTTTATTGTGACATCAAATTATGATTAGAGCCGCTCACCTCGCGTTTTCGCGCAAACTCTGATTGAATTTCGTGAACCGAACGGCGTCCTGCCTTTCGAAGGAGAAAAGAATGACGAAACACAACTATCCGGTATATGCCGAAATTACCGGTCCGATCGTAATGATCGGCTTTGGCTCCATTGGCCGTGGCACCCTGCCCCTGATCGAGCGCCATTTCAAATTCGACAAGAGCCGGATGGTCGTTATCGACCCGCGTGAAGAACCAGCCGATATGGAAATCCTGGCAAAGCACGGTGTCCGTCATATCAAGGAATATGTCACCAAGGACAACTACAAGGAACTCCTGAAGCCGCTTCTGACGGAAGGCAGCGGTCAGGGCTTCTGCGTCAACCTCTCGGTCGACACCGGCTCGCTCGATCTGGTCAAGCTGTGCCGCAAGCTCGACGTGCTCTACATCGACACCGTCGTCGAGCCCTGGCTCGGCTTCTACTTCGACAAGAGCATGAAGAACGCCGACCGCACGAACTATGCCCTGCGCGAAACCATGCGCAAGGAAAAGGAAAAGAACCCGGGCGGCACGACGGCCGTTTCCACCTGCGGCGCAAACCCGGGCATGGTCTCCTGGTTCGTCAAGCAGGGCCTCGTAAACCTTGCCAAGGATCTCGGCGTGAAGTTCGACGAGCCGGATCAGCACGACCGCGAAGGCTGGGCCAAGCTGATGAAGAAGGTCGGCGTCAAGGGCGTGCATATCGCCGAGCGCGACACGCAGCGCACCAAGCATCCGAAGCCGCTTAACGTCTTCTGGAACACCTGGTCGGTCGAAGGCTTCATTTCCGAAGGCCTGCAGCCGGCTGAACTCGGCTGGGGCACCCATGAAAACTGGATGCCGAAGAACGCCAAGAAGCACAAGAAGGGCAACAAGGCGGCGATCTACCTCGAGCAGCCGGGCGCCAATACCCGCGTCCGCACCTGGTGCCCGACGCCAGGCCCGCAATACGGCTTCCTGGTCACGCACAACGAATCGATCTCGATCGCCGACTATTTCACGGTCCGCGACAAGGACGGCGAAGTCACCTTCCGCCCGACCTGCCACTATGCCTATCATCCTGCCAACGACGCAGTGCTCTCGCTGCACGAAATGTTCGGCAACGGCGGCAATGCGCAGCCGGTTCACCACGTTCTCAACGAGGATGAACTGGAAGACGGCATCGATGAACTCGGTGTGCTGCTCTACGGCCACGACAAGAACGCCTACTGGTACGGTTCGCGCCTGTCCCTCGAGGAGACCCGCCGCATTGCTCCCTACCAGAACGCCACTGGTCTGCAGGTAACCTCGGCCGTTCTCGCCGGCATGGTCTGGGCACTCGAAAACCCGAAGGCCGGCATCGTCGAAGCCGACGAAGTCGACTACAAGCGCTGCCTCGAAGTGCAGTTGCCCTATCTCGGCCCGGTTGAAGGTCATTACACCGACTGGACCCCGCTCGATGGCCGCCCGGGCCTGTTCCCGGAAGACATCGACACGAAGGATCCGTGGCAGTTCAAGAACATCCTCGTTCGCTGATAGGAACAGCTTTCGCGATACGAAATGCTGGAATGCCCGCACAGATCGTGCGGGCATTTTTGTTACGCAAGCGGGATAAATCAAGCAGTTGCCTTCTGAAGCCTTGCTTTAACCCAATAGCCGCGCCATCTTTCTCGCAACCGAGACGACACAACTCCGCCCTTCATCGCGGGAGATCTTTATGAAGTTCAGAACCATCCTTCCCCTCGTTGCCGCCGCGGCAGCACTGTCCGCCTGTGTCGATTTCGGCGGATCGAGACCGCCGCCGATGACGATGAGCCCAGGAGCACAGCCACGGACAAATTCGGTGGAAGGCAGCTGGGCCGATTCCAACGGCCTGAACTCGACGTTCAACGCCGGCCGCTTCGAGACTCACACGACCGACGGCACGAACCAGCAGATGGCTTCGGGAACCTATACGACCGATCCTTCCGGCGTGATCCAGATCAATCTCTATTCGAACATCAAGCGCACCAGCTCCAAGGTGAATTGCTTCATGGCAAACCCAGGCCAGCTGAACTGCACCTCGGAGACGGGCGGACACTTCTCTCTCAACCGCCAGGGCTGAATGGCCAGCGAATGGATAGGACGCCATGCGTAGCATGACAGTTCTCTATCTGGCTCTCATCGCGGCGCTGCCCCTCGCCTCCATGGCGGTGGTCTTTCCGGTCAACGCCTATCGGGCACAGGGCATCGACGCGCTCGATTGCGACGGGCCGATCAGCATCCTTATATTCGCTGTTCCAGCCCTGTTGATCTATGGCGCCGGCGCAATCCTGCTTTATCGGGAAAGGAGCCGGCGCTTTCATTTTGCCGTGGCCCTCTGCTGTCTGCTCCTCTTTCTCTCCATCGGCTGGAATGCCGCGTTGGCGATCCGTGAATCCTACGGAAGCGCCTCCATCGAAGCCTGCGGCTGACCGGCGAGCGATCACGTTCCGTTGCTTTGTAAAATCCTAATGAAGCCAACAGCTTTCGCTTGCGCTCGCTCCGCCATGATGAAAACATTCGGGCGGGGGACCGTTGCGGGGTGTGCGCGGGCCGATTGCAAAGACGAACAGGAGAGATAGATGAAGCAGCCCTTCGGAGTGGGTCTTTTGGCCGCCGCGGCTCTGGCGCTCAGCAGCAGTGCCGCCTTCGCGGACTATCAGCTCAACATCCTGCACTTCAACGATTTCCATTCGCGCGTGGAGTCGATCAATAAGTTCGACGCCACGTGCTCGGCAGCTGAGGAAGCGAAGAACGAATGCTTCGGCGGCGCTGCGCGACTGAAAGCTGCCATCGACCAGCGCCGTGCCGCGCTTGCCGGCCAGAACGTAGTGGTGCTCGACGCCGGCGACAATTTCCAGGGCTCGCTGTTCTACACGACCTACAAGGGTGCGGCCGAAGTCGAATTCCTCAACGACATGAAGATCGACGCGATGACCGTGGGTAACCACGAGTTCGATGACGGCGAAGGTCCGCTGGCCGCCTTCCTCGATAAGGCACAGTTCCCGGTCGTAACGGCCAATCTGATTGTCGACGACCAGTCGAAACTCGGCAACCGCATTAAGAAGTCGATCGTTCTCACCATCGGCGGCCAGAAGATCGGCATCGTCGGCGCGGTGACGACCGAAACGCCCGAACTCTCCTCCCCCGGCCCACATGTGAAGATCACCGACGATGCCGCTGCCATCAGCGCCGAGGTGGACGCGCTGAAATCGCAGGGCATCAACAAGATCATCGCAGTCACCCACGTCGGCTATTCGCGCGATGTCGACAAGATCGCCAAGATCGCCGGTGTCAGCATCGTCGTCGGCGGCCACTCGCATACCCTGCTATCGAATACGGACCCGAAAGCCGCCGGCCCCTACCCGACCATGGTCGACAATCCGGCCGGCTACAAGGTTCCGGTGGTTCAGGCTGCTTCCTACGGCAAATATCTCGGCGATCTTGTCGTGACTTTCGATGATAACGGCGCCGTCAAGGACGCCAAGGGTGATCCGATCCTGCTCGATTCCTCGGTCCAGCCGGATCCGACGATCCTGGCCCGCGTGGAGGAGATGGCAAAGCCGATCCAGGAACTGCGCAAGAAGGTCATCGGCAACGCGCAAGGCCCCATCGAAGGCGCGCGCGAAGTCTGCCGCGTCCAGGAATGCTCGATGGGCAACCTCGTCGCCGATGCCATGCTCGACCGCACCAAGGGACAGGGCATTTCCATCGCCATCCAGAACGGCGGCGGCCTGCGTGCCTCCATCGGCGCCGGCGATGTCAGCATGGGCGATGTCCTGACCGTGTTGCCATTTCAGAACACGGTTGCGACCTTCCAGCTGACCGGAGCCGACGTAAAGGCGGCGCTCGAAAACGGCCTCAGCCAGATCGATGACGGCGCGGGCCGCTTCCCGCAGGTCGCCGGCCTCAAATACAGCTTCGACAAATCGAAACCGCCAGGCGGCCGCCTTGTATCGGTCGAAGTGCAGGAAGGCACGGAATTCAAGCCTATCGACCCTGAAAAGACCTACGGCGTCGTCAGCAACAATTACATGCGCGCCGGCGGCGACGGCTACACTGTCTTCGCCAAGGATGCGAAGAACGCCTATGATTTCGGCCCGAACCTGGAATCGGTGGTTGCCGACTATCTCGCCGCGCACAATCCCTACAAGCCTTACACGGATGGTCGCGTGACGCAGATCGCCGCAGCGCCGGTCGCCCAGCCGGAACCGGCAAAACCCGCCGAAACAAAGCCGCAGGCCGCACCTGAGCAGAAGCCGGTGCCCGCTGCAGCCGAAAGCACCGCAGCATCGCCGGCAGCGACTACACCCGCCACTTCTGCTCCGGCTGTGACCACGCCAAGCACGACCATGCCCGCGAATCCAGCACCGGCGCCAGCCGCCCCGACAAAAGCGGACCCGGTAAAGTCGACGCCTGCCGCATCAGCCCCTGCGGTTGAAGCCCCGGCCACCACGACACCGACGACACCGGAGCCGGCAGTAGCCGCACCAAAAGCTGCTGTCAGCGAAGAGCCGAAGACCCCGACGACCCATGTCGTTGTCGCCGGCGACACGCTCTGGGGTCTCGCCAAGACCTACTACGGCAGCGCCAAACAATGGCGCAAACTTCTGGCCGCCAACCGCAATATCAAGCCGCATCATCTGTCGGTTGGTGAAAAGTTGAGGATTCCTGCCAAGTAAGGACGATTTGTCTCGCATATCTGAGCCGGCCCGGGCTTCCCCGGACCGGCTTTTGTTCCTATGTGGAGTGCTCCGTATCTTGAGAGGAATTCAAACGATGACCGCAAACCCGACCGCGCTTCCGTCCGATCACCCGAGCGTGAAATCCGGCAAGGTTGGCGTTTTGCTCATCAACCTCGGGACACCCGATGGCACCGACTACACCTCGATGCGCCGTTATCTGCGGGAGTTCCTGACGGACCGCCGCGTCATCGAATGGTCGCGCTGGAAATGGTACCCGATCCTCTTCGGCATCGTGCTCAACACCCGGCCACAGAAGGTCGGCAAGGCCTATCAGACGATATGGAACAAGGATAAGAACGAGAGCTATCTGCGCACCTATACGCGCAACCAGTCTGAGCTGATGGCCGAGCGTCTGCACGATCTGCCCAATGTCCGGGTGGACTGGGCGATGCGCTACGGCCAGCCCTCGATCGGCGACCGTATCCAGGCCCTGAAGGACGAAGGCTGCGAGCGCATCGTGCTCTTCCCGCTCTATCCGCAATATGCGGCGGCGACGACGGCAACGGTTAACGACAAGGCATTCGAGAAGCTGGCAAAGATGCGCTGGCAGCCGGCGATCCGCACCGTGCCGCAATATCACGACGACGACACCTACATCGAGGCGCTTGCCAATTCCGTGAACCGGCACCTCTCGACGCTGGACTGGAAGCCCGAGAAGATCCTCGCGTCGTTCCACGGCATCCCGATGTCCTACTTCAAGCTGGGCGACCCCTATTACTGTTTCTGTCAGAAGACCGGCCGTCTGCTGCGGGAGAAACTTGGCCTCTCCGAAGAGCGGTTCATGGTCACCTTCCAGTCCCGTTTCGGACCGGAGGAGTGGCTGCAGCCCTACACCGACAAGACGGTGGAGGAGCTTGCCAAGAACGGTACGAAGCGCATCGCTGTGCTGAACCCCGGCTTCGTCTCCGACTGTCTGGAGACGCTGGAAGAGATCGCCGAGCAGGCCGCCGAATCCTTCCATCACAATGGCGGCGAGAAATTCACGCATATTCCCTGCCTCAACGACAGCGAAGACGGCATGAAAGTGCTGGAGAAAGTCGTACGGCGTGAGTTGCTCGGCTGGGTCTGACCGATCGCCGGGCTAAAACGCATCGCGATCTCCAAGATACGCTTGCTGCGCTTTAGTCCGGCAATCAGCTCACTGTAACTGCGGCTTCTTGAGGAAGCTGCGCCGATCGGCGGATTTGATGCGTAACCAGGCTTCGCGGCCATTGCGCAACACCCGCAGGGGGATTTCGGCGCCGGCCGGTCCGCTTTCCCATATTTTGCGATAGAAATCGGCAAGCCCATCCACCTCCGCGTCGCGGATCTCCGAGATGACATCGCCGCGGCGCAGCCCAGCTTGCGCCGCAGGGCCGCCTTCGGTCACACTCATGACGACGACCTCGCCATTGCTTTCCGCAGAGAAGGCACCCAGCCATGGCCGCGGCGGCTTGTTGACCTGGCCGCGTTTGACGAGATCGTCGAGGATGGGCAGCAGCAAGTTGATGGGCACGACCATGTTGATATCGGCTCCTTCCCCATTCTGGGTCGCCATCTGCAGGTGCAGCGAACCGACACCGAGAAGCTTGCCCTCTTCGTCCACCAGCGCCGCCCCGCCCCATGAGGGATGCGCCGGCGCGACGAAGATCGCCTCATCGAGCAGATACTCCCAATAGCCCGCGAACTCCTGCTTGGCGACGATCTTCGCTTCAACGAACTGGCCGATACCGTCGGCGATCACTACAGGATCGCCGATCTCGGCTTTGTCGGCGTCGCCGAATTCGAGAGCGGGAACGTCGAGCGGACCAAGCGCCTGCACCAGACCGAACCCTGTTTCCTGATCGTAGGCCAGGACATGCGCAGGCACGACACGACCGTTATTCGTCGTCAGCCAGACTTCCTCTGCCTCGGTGATAAGGTAGCCGATCGTCAGCACCAGCCCATTTCCCCGAATGACGACGCCATTGCCTTCTCTGCGGGTGCCGAGCGTCGCCGCCGTGAAGGCGTCTTCCGGAATTGAGGCATGTACGGCCACGACCGACCGCAAGGTTCTATCCATATTCATTGTTTCACCCTGACGATGCGCTATGGCTGAGCTCGAAAGGCTGCATGGCAGCGGTGCCGAAGAACTTCCCAATAAGGTATGAATATCAACCGTCAGACGCAAGAGCCGGATCGCGAATGATTGATCGGCTCTCGTGTGTCAAGGGATGGGAGTGGAGTGGCGACACCCCATTCCTCCCTTGCCGAGAACGTGCTAACCCACCACATCTGATTGAGCAGCCATTTCGCGAATGCGACCGAAGCGATAACGGCATGGCAGCGCTTTTTATGGGACGCAGGGTCCGTATCGCGGACGGGCGCCAAGGAGGAATTCAATGGTAGTCGGTGGTTTCAGCATCGTTGTGGTTGCTCTGGTGGTCCTGGTTATCCTGGTGCTGTTTGCAGGGATCAAGACCGTGCCGCAGGGCTATCGTTATACCGTCCAGCGCTTCGGCCGCTATATCCGCACGCTTGAGCCTGGGCTCAATCTGATCGTGCCTTTCATCGAAACGATCGGCATGCGGATGAATGTGATGGAGCAGGTATTGGCGGTGCCGACACAGGAGGTCATCACCAAGGACAATGCCAGCATTTCCGCTGATGCGGTGGCATTCTTTCAGGTGCTGAATGCGGCTCAGGCCGCCTATCAGATCACCAATCTCGAAACCGCGATCCTCAACCTCACCAAGACTAACATCCGTTCGGTCATGGGCTCGATGGATCTCGACGAACTCCTGTCCAATCGTGATGCGATCAACGAAAGGTTGCTGCGCGTGGTCGACGAAGCGGTCGAGCCTTGGGGCATCAAGGTAACGCGCGTCGAAATCAAGGACATCCAGCCGCCGAAGGACCTGGTTGACGCCATGGGCCGGCAGATGAAAGCAGAGCGTGAAAAGCGCGCCCAGGTTTTGGAGGCCGAGGGCTTGCGCAACGCGCAGATCCTTCGCGCCGAGGGCGCCAAGCAGGCGGCCGTGCTGCAGGCGGAAGGCCAGCGCGAGGCTGCTTTCCGCAATGCCGAGGCCCGCGAGCGTCTTGCCGAGGCCGAGGCCAAAGCGACCCGCGTGGTGTCCGAGGCGATTGCCGAAGGCAATGTGCAGGCGATCAACTACTTCGTCGCCCAGAAATATACGGAAGCCCTTACCGCGATAGGCTCGGCCAACAATTCCAAGATCGTGCTGATGCCGATGGAGGCAAGCTCCATTATCGGTTCGCTCGGCGGTATCGGCGCCATCGCCCGCGAAGTCTTCGGCGACAGTGGCGACGGCAATGGAGCGCCGCAGCCATCAAAGCCGCGCCCCGGCCCCGCACGCACCACGCCTTCGATAAACCCGCTGACCTCAAGGGAGAGTTGAGATGTTCGACAATTTCGTCGTCGAGCTCGGCCCCTGGAGCTGGTGGCTGCTGGGTCTCGTCCTGCTTGCCGCCGAGCTGATACTGCCGGGCTTCTTTCTCGTTTGGATCGGACTTGCCGGCATCATCGTCGGAGCGTTGTCGCTGCTATTCTGGGAGAGTGCCTTCTGGTCGTGGCAGGTGCAATGGCTGGTCTTTGCCGCATCGGCTGTTGTCGTCACCCTCATCGGGCGGCGGTACCTCTATAACAACAACCAGGTCACGGACGAGCCGTTTCTGAACCAGCGCGGCGCGAGCCTGGTCGGACGCACGGCAACGCTCGAGCAGCCGATCACCGAAGGCCGAGGTCGTATTCGACTGAACGATACCTATTGGACGGTCAATGGGCCGGACTTGCCGGTCGGCACCCGCGTTAAGGTCGTCGCCAGCAACGGCCGCGAGCTTACGGTCGAGCCGGCCTGACGGGAGCTATGCGAGCAAAAGCGCACCACGGCTTTTCGCCCGTGATGCGAAAAGAAAGCCGCAACACGCCTTTGCGCGAAGTGCGTTAGGCCACGCCTATCCGCAGCAGATCGTGGAAATGCACGACGCCGATCGGCCGGCGCTCGTCATCGATGACCATGAGCGCCGAGATATTGTGACGATTAAGCACGGCCATGGCGCTCGTTGCCAGCGTCGTCTCCTTCACCGTCTTCGGATTGGGAGTCATGACCTCATCCACCAGCTTTTCGGCAAGGCTGGCTCCGAGATTGCGTGCGATGTCGCCATCGGTGACGATGCCGCACAGGCACCCCTTTTCATCGATCACACCGACACAGCCGAAACGCATTTTCGATAGCATCATCGCCGCTTCCGGCATACCCGTGCCGAGCTTGACCAGCGGTACCCGGTCGCCCTTGTGCATGATATCTGCGACGTGAGAGAGGCTGGCGCCCAGTTTGCCGCCGGGATGGAAAGTACGGAAATCCTCGGCCGTGAAGCCCCGCGCCTCAAGCAGCGCCACGGTGAGCGCATCGCCGATCGCGAGCTGCAGCATTGTCGAGGTGGTTGGCGCCAGTCCGTGCGGACAGGCCTCTTGTTCCTTGGGTAGCAACAGAACGACATCCGACTCGCGCGCAAGCGTCGAAGTCCCGCCGGCCGTAATGGAGATCATCGGAATGGAAAAACGGCGGGAATAGCTGATGATACCGCGCAGCTCAGCGCTTTCGCCGCCCCACGAGATGGCGATGATGACATCATCCTGCGTGATCATGCCGAGATCGCCATGATTGGCCTCGACAGGATGGACGAAAAACGAGGGTGTGCCGGTGGAGGCCAGGCTGGCGGCCAGCTTGTTGCCGATATGGCCGCTTTTGCCGACGCCGGTGATGACGACGCGGCCGCTGATATCGCCGATGATCTCGACAGCACGGCTGAAAGGCCCGGCTAGACCGTTTGCCAAAGCACGTTCCAGCGCTTCGAGGCCCCGTCTCTCGGTCTCGATCGTCCGCATAGCGGATTCGATCGCACCGTTCTCGATCAATCTGACAGCTCTCTTGTTCATGAGCGAGGCCTAACGCTTTTCTGCAAATCTGTCCACCAAAGATCGCCCCTTATCAGCAGCGGCAACTCGCCATCTCAACCCCAGAATATTACCGGTTCTTTCCAAGCAACTCCCGTTTGGCAACCAACCGTTAACCACACAGCTTTACACTTGAGTAAGGATTTACAGTATTTCCAGCAAGGTCAGACATAGACAAGATGAGCATCGGCGGGAACAAGGCGGGAAAAAACACCCTCCGGCTGACGGCATGGGCGACATCCGCCGTGCTGGGCTGGGGTATTGCCCTCGCTGCGCCGATGTCGGCAAGCGCCCAGTCGCTCCCACCTGACCAAAGCCTCGACGACTCGCTGCCGGCACCGGCACCGATATCCGGCCAGACGGCCGATCCGGCGACGGCGTCCGCCAACAGTGCGCAGACTGCATCGTCAGTGAACCAGGCCACCGGAACGAGTTCGGACGCGCCGCCGAACATGCGTCTTCGCCTCGATCCGATTACGACGAGCTCCGCGCTCGATGACGACCTACGTCGCGTCAACTCGCGAGAGCCTACAGTCGACGGCCTGAGGATGCGACCGCAACCCGATCGCGCCGACGCTCAGGGCATACCACTCGGTACCTTCACCCTGCGCCCCTCGGTCAACCAGTCGATCAACATGGAGCGGAACAGCACGGGCCCCAATAAGGACAACCGTACCTTCCTGCAGACGGACCTGCGCAGCACGCTGACATCCGATTGGGATCGCCACGCCTTGACCATCACCGGCGAAGGCGTCTGGCAGAAGAACCTCAGCGGCACCGCTGCGGAACGGCCCGTGGTTACGCTCAATGCTGACCTGCGGCTCGACCTTCCCGCCAACACGACCGCCCATGTTACCGCCGGCTATCAGTTTTACCGAGAAGACACCAACGACCCGAACGCCATTGTCGGCGCTTCGAAGCAATCCGCCGTAAATCAGTTCTCGACCGGGCTCTCGCTGGAGCGCGACTTTGGCCTGCTGCGCGGCTCGACCGCGGTTGCGCTGACCCGAACGGTCTATTCCGACGCCGTGCTCTCCGATGGCACCAAGGTCACGCTCAGCGACCGCGACCAGACGGCAGGCACGTGGCGCGGCCGTATCGGCTACGAACTCTCGCCGGTGATCATTCCTTTCGTGGAAGCCGACCTCGGCGCCGCAGTCTACGACCAGACGCGCGACAGCAACGGCTATGCGCGATCGAACCAGAGCTATGGCGGCAAGGTCGGCGTCGAGCTCGATCTCGGCGAGAAATTGAAGGGCGAACTCGGCTTCGGCTACCAGCACACGCAATTCGACGATGCACGCCTTGCCTCGATCGACTCGCCGACGATCGACGGCAGCCTTGCCTGGTCGCCGCAGCGCGGCACCGATGTCAGCATCGGCCTTTCGAGCACGGTTCAACCGTCGACGACTCCGGGCCTGGGTGGCTACACGGCTTACCGGCTCTCCAGCACCGTGAGCCATCAGCTGCGCGACAATCTCACCGCCAAAGTGACGGGTGGAACGATCTGGCGTGATTACCCCTCGGGCGGGAGCGTCGCCGACGAGACCGAATATGACGCAGCCCTCGGCCTGACGTGGGGGATCAACCGCTATCTCGATCTGACGGGGAACCTCGGCTATCAGCTGACCACCAGAAAGACCGGCGACGACACGCGCCAGCTCCAGGCCGGTGTCGGCTTGACGGTGAAGCGCTGACTGCGATTTCGCAGGGCCTTATCATCCCGATCGGAAACCATCTGCTCCAGAATGAAAAAAGCCCGGCATAACCGGGCTTCAATTTTCAGTCTCGATCAATTGGTCGCTTACTTCAAAGCAGCGATCAGCGCCTTGAACTCGTCCTCGATCGTCGGGCGGATATCCGCACGTGCCAATGCAAAGGCAACGTTGGCGAGAATGAAGCCGTCCTTCGCACCACAGTCGAAGGTCTGGCCCTGGAAGTGGTAGCCGGCAAAATCCTGGCTCTGCGCCAGCTTCAGCATACCGTCGGTCAACTGGATCTCGTTGCCGGCACCCCGCTCCTGGCTTTCCAGAATGCGGAAAATTTCCGGCTGCAGAATATAGCGGCCGTTGATGAAGAAGTTGGACGGGGCCGTGCCCTTGGCCGGCTTTTCCACCATCTCGGTGATGCGGAAGCCACTGCCGATCGTATCGCCGACGCCGACGATGCCGTATTTATGGGTCTGATCCGGAGCGCATTCTTCAACGGCGATGACGTTGCCGCCGCTCTGCTCGTAAAGCTCGATCATGCCCTTCATGCAGCCCTTTTCGGCGCGCATGACCATGTCGGGCAGCAGCAGCGCGAACGGCTCGTCGCCGACGATTTCGCGTGCGCACCAGACGGCGTGGCCAAGACCGAGCGGCTCCTGTTGGCGGGTGAAGCTCGCTGTGCCGGCCTTCGGCAGCAGGCCGTTCAGCAGCGACAGCTCGGCATTCTTGTTGCGCTGACGCAAGGTCTGCTCGAGTTCGAACTGAATGTCGAAATAGTCTTCGATGACGTGCTTGCTGCGGCCCGTCACGAAAACGAAATGCTCGATACCGGCTTCCATCGCCTCATCGACGACATACTGAATCACCGGCTTATCGACGACGGTCAGCATTTCCTTCGGCACCGCCTTGGTGGCCGGCAAGAACCGTGTCCCTAGTCCTGCGACCGGAAATACTGCCTTACGAACCTTCTTATGCTGTCCCACTCATACCTCCTGGGCATTAAATCGCTGGCGCCAAGCCAATCTAAGGGTCAGTAGATTAAATTTGCTACTGTTTTGCAAATAATGACTGAACCCCACTTCCATGGTAAAGAATTTGTTGACTTCGTTCCTTTAGTGTCAAGCTTGGGCCGATGCTACGTGCATTGCCGCACCGAAATCCAACAATCGATGGACAAGGCTGTAGATGACCGTAAACCGCAAAAACTCCCTTCGTGGTCTCGCTCTGGCGCTCGCGCTCGGCGCCTTCGCGGGATTCCTTCCCGTTAACGCCAATGCTGACCCTGGGTTCCAAAAATGGATTGCGGGCTTCTATACGACTGCCGCAAAGAGCGGCATTACGCAGTCGACCTACCGCAATGCATTTGCCGGTGTAACGGACCCCGACCCCACAGTCCTTGAAAAGGCGCAGTACCAACCGGAATTCAAGTCCCAGATCTGGGATTACTTGGACTCCCGTGTTAATCCCTATACCGTCGATATTGGCCGCAAGATGGCGGTCAAATATGGGTCCACACTGCGCACGCTCGAGCAGCACTTCGGCGTTGATCGCAACATCATGTTGGCCATTTGGTCCATGGAGTCGAACTACGGCGCCGTTCTCGCCAAGAACGACCGGCTGCATTACGTGCCGCGTGCGCTGGCGACACTTGCCTATGCCGATCCGAAGCGGGCCGGCTACGCCAAGAAGCAGCTTATCGCCGCGCTGAAGATCCTGCAGAGGGGCGACATCTCGCGCAAGGATCTGAATGGTTCCTGGGCCGGCGCGATGGGCCATACCCAGTTCATCCCCACGAGCTATCTGCTCTACGCCGTCGATGCCGATGGCACGGGTCACGCCGATATCTGGAACTCCATTCCCGACGCCTTGGCGACAACAGCCAATCTCCTTGCCAAGAACGGCTGGAGCACTGGCCGTACCTGGGGCTATGAAGTGGTTGTGCCGCCCGGCGGCCATGGCCAGGCCGGCAAGACGCACACGATTGCCCAATGGGCGGCTCTCGGTTTCGTTCGCCCCAACGGCAAGGGCTTCCGCCAGACCTCCGATCGCGCTCAACTGAAAATGCCTGGTGGCCCGAACGGTCCCGGCTTCCTGATGACCGGCAACTTCTTCACCGTCAAGCGCTACAACGCATCCGACAGCTATGCGCTCGCAGTCGGCCTGCTTGCCGATCAGATCGCCGGCTATGGCGGCATGCAGCAATCCTGGCCTCGCCCGAGCGGGACGCTCAACGTTCAGCAGAAATTCGAGCTGCAGACGCGATTGAAGCAGCTCGGTTATTATGACGGCGTCGTCGACGGCAACTTCGGTTCCGGCTCCAAGGCCGCGATCGCTGCAGTTCAGCAGCGCATCGGCATGGATGCGGACGGCGAGCCCTCGATGAACCTGCTGAACGCGTTGCGCAAGTAGGCAGCTTGCCATCTGTGGACACAGGGATCGCTGGAGGGCAAAGCTGCCCTCGCGCGGCTACGGGGTCGTGAGCGGAAAGAGACGATGACAGAACGACCTACCCGCGCGATCATGGCAAGCCTGAAGATCATCCTCACGGCATTGATCACGGCCGTCATTACGTTCGGCTGCCTTTCCACTGCCGAGGCGCAGGAGCGGCCTCGCAGAAACCTGTTCGACATGCTGTTCGGAACGCGCGAACCGGATTATCCGGACCAACCCGAGCAGCCGCCACCACAACGAAAGAGCCAGCCGCGCAAACGGCCGACACCGCCACCGCGACAGCCCGTAGTGGTCCAGCCACAGACGCCGCCAGCGGCGGAAAAGCTTCAAGACGCAAAGACGATTCTCGTCGTCGGCGATTTTCTGGCAAGCGGCCTTGGAACCGGGCTGGAAGATGCCTTCTCCACCTCCCCCGGCATTGTTATCCAGGCGCGGGGCAATGTCGCCTCCGGCCTCGTCCGACAGGACTATTACAACTGGCCTCAGCAGATGACCGGGATGATGGATCAGCTGAAGCCGGCAATGGTTGTGGTGATGCTGGGCGCCAATGACCGGCAGCCAATTATCGGTGATGGCCTCAACGAGAAATACGGCACGGATCCCTGGTTTATCGCCTACGAGGAACGGGTGCAGCAGTTTGCCAAACTGGTGACGAACCGCCATATCCCCCTGATATGGGTCGGCTTGCCACCCTTCGGCTCGGACCAGCTGACGGCAAGCGCAGTCAAGCTCAATCACCTCTATCAAAGCCAGATGGCGGCCGTCGGCGGCGAGTTCGTCGATATCTGGGACGGCTTTACCAATCAGAGCGGCGAGTTCATCGTCACCGGTTCCGATATCAACGGCCAGCAGGTGCGCCTCAGAACCGCCGACGGCGTCAACATGACGGCGGCAGGCAAGCGCAAGATCGCGTTCTATGTCGAAAAGCCGGCGCGGCGGCTGTTAGGCAACCAGGCAAGCCCTGATATCACCCGCCTCGATACCGGCAGTCCGCTGCCGGCACAGCCCGCCAGTCTACCGGGTGCGGAGCCGGAGAAAATCACCAGCACGCCGCCGATGAGCCTTTCCGATCCCGAGCTTGATGGCGGCTCGCAGCTTCTGGGTGCTGCGCCTGCACCGGCCTCGACAGCCGCATCGCCCAGGGATCTCTTGGTCGACAAAGGCCAGATGGCTCCCGCGCCCGCAGGTCGTGTGGATGACTATCGGCTGCCGGCGGAGCCAACGGCCACGCCTTGAAGGCGAAGCCGTTTGACAATCCTGCCGTGCGCCAATAGAAAAATGCCATGAGCACCGTCCGCGCAGATCAGATCGATCGTAACCGCACCTGCCTGCAGGCCGCGGTTTTGCGCGCTTTCTCCGGCCGAGGTCTCGGCGTCCAGTCGTGACGACCGGAGGCTTTGCGCGTCCGGCCATTGCTGGACGTAAAACCCTCACTCCAAAACATCAACGTTGCCCATGGAGAATGGCACGTGCTCAGTATCTATAACGTCAATTCGCTCGTTCACTGGGAAGAGCGAGACATCCGCCTGCGCGAGGATCTAACCCGGTTCTTTTCCGATGAAGTCGCCAGCTTCCTGCGATCCGCAAACCCCGCCTGGAATATCCGAAGGGTAGAGGCTCCTACCCTGATGCCGAGGCACCTTGTATCCGACGCCTATTCCAATTCGGATATCTGGGTGCAGGAACGAATGTCCGAAACAGAAGCCGAACTTGTGCTACGGCCTGAAACGACGCCATCCACTTACATCTACATGCAGCATCTTCTTAGCAACCATTCGCGGACACGGTTGCCTCTATGTGTCTGGCAGGCTGGCAAATCCTATCGCCGCGAACAGGATCAGCCGAGCAAGCATGTGCGGCTCAAAGAATTCTGGCAGCTCGAGTTTCAATGCGCCTTCACCGCCGACAGCGGCAACGATTATCACACGGCGAGCCTGGAGCCGGTGCGCCACATGATTGCCTCGGTCATCCACTTGCCGACGAGGATCGTGCCGTCGGATCGCCTGCCGGCCTACTCGCAGGTCACGATGGATATCGAAGTGGACAATGGCGACAAATGGATGGAGGTTTGCTCTATTTCGAAGCGTACGGATTTCCTGCAGCGTTACCGCAGCCAAGCCAAGAAAGGCCCGGCGATCGACCATGATGTCACGGTGCTGGAGATCGCCATCGGCCTCGACCGTTGCATCTACAATTGGAACATTGCCGCGAGCAGATAAGACAGAAGGCCCGGTTCTACGCGAACCCGGCCTTCCTAATGACTGATAGACGATATCGGTGACGCTTAGCGCGGCAGAATCGTCGCACCCATCAGGGCCTCATCGATTGCGCGTGCGGCCTGGCGTCCCTCGCGGATCGCCCAGACCACCAGCGACTGGCCACGGCGAACGTCGCCGGCGGTCCAGAGCTTGTCGACCGAAGTCTTGTAATCCTTGTCGTTGGCAACAACGTTGGTGGAGCCGCGACCATCGGTGTTCAGCGTCAGCTTACCATCGAGTTCCTTGAGCACGCTGTCGGTGAAGGGGCCACGGAAACCGATGGCGATGAAGGCGAGATCGGCGCGGATGACGAATTCCGTTCCGGCGATCGGCTTGCGGCGCTCATCGACTTCGCAACACTTCACGCCGGTCAGCACGCCGTCTTCACCGATGAATTCGAGCGTCGCGACCTGGAATTCGCGAACAGCACCTTCGGCCTGCGAAGAGGAGGTGCGCATCTTCGTTGCCCAGAACGGCCAGACGGCAAGCTTGTCTTCCTTTTCCGGCGGCTGCGGACGAATGTCGAGCTGCGTCACCTTCACGGCGCCCTGGCGGAATGCCGTGCCGACGCAGTCGGATGCCGTATCGCCACCGCCGACGACGACGATGTGCTTACCGCCTGCAAGGATCGGATCGGCCGGCCAGCCGGCGCTGTCGATGTTTTCACGGCCGACACGGCGGTTCTGCTGCACGAGATAGGGCATGGCGTCATGAACGCCCGCCAGCTCGACGCCGGGAATGCCGGCTTCACGCGGGGTTTCCGAGCCGCCGCAATAGAGCACCGCATCATGATCGGCCAAAAGCTGTTCGATCTTGACGTCGACGCCGACATTGACGCCGCAATGGAAGGTGACGCCTTCGCCCTTCATCTGCTCGACACGGCGGTCGATGAAGTTCTTCTCCATCTTGAAGTCCGGAATGCCGTAGCGCAGCAGGCCACCTGCCTTGCTCTCGCGCTCGTAGAGATGAACCTCATGACCGGCGCGGCCGAGCTGCTGGGCCGCCGCCAGACCCGCAGGGCCGGAGCCGATGACGGCAACCTTCTTGCCCGTATGAACCGTTGCCGGCTGCGGACGAATGAAGCCAAGCTCATAGGCCTTGTCGGCAATCGCCTGCTCGACGGTCTTGATCGCGACCGGTGCATCTTCCAGGTTCAGCGTGCAGGCCTCCTCGCAGGGTGCGGGGCAGACGCGGCCGGTGAACTCCGGGAAGTTATTGGTCGAATGCAGGTTGCGGATCGCCTCTTCCCAGTTGTTGTTGTAGACGAGGTCGTTCCAATCCGGAATCTGGTTGTGCACCGGGCAGCCGGTCGGGCCGTGGCAATAGGGAATGCCGCAGTCCATGCAGCGCGCTGCCTGTTTCTGCACTTCCTGGTCCGACATGGGGATCGTAAATTCGCGGAAATGCCGGATGCGATCCGATGCCGGCTGATACTTGCCGACCTGACGGTCGATCTCCAAGAAGCCTGTTACCTTGCCCATGCTATCGTTTCCTCACTCAAAAAGAGGAGCCGAGGCTCCCGTGCCTGAGGGTAAATCCCGTTTCCCTGTCCGGCACTTTAAATCAAATCCGATTCCGCTATTCGACAGTTGCGATCGCCGTGATCGGCGACCGCAATGCGAGGCGAAATCCTCGACTGGCTTGGCGAACCGGGGCGGATTACTCCGCCGCCACGCTCATCCGGCTGCGCTCCATTTCCTCAAGCGCACGACGGTACTCGACCGGCATAACCTTGCGGAATTTCGGGCGGTAGTCGGCCCAGTGATCGAGAATTTCCTTGGCCCGCGTCGAGCCCGTATAGTGGAAATGGTTCGAAATCAGCTGGTAGAGACGCTCCTCATCATGGCGTGTCATGTCGTCCGAGACGTCGACGCGCCCCTTGTGCATGATGTCGCCGCCGTGATGATGCAGCTTCTCCAACAGTTCGTCCTCTTCGGGAACTGGCTCCAATTCGACCATGGCCATGTTGCAGCGGCTGGCGAAATCGCCCTTCTCGTCGAGCACATAGGCAACACCGCCCGACATCCCTGCGGCGAAGTTGCGTCCAGTTTCGCCGAGCACGACGACGACGCCACCGGTCATGTATTCGCAGCCATGGTCGCCCACGCCTTCGACGATGGCGACCGCTCCGGAGTTTCTGACCGCAAAGCGCTCACCCGCAACACCGCGGAAGTAGCACTCGCCTTCGGTCGCACCGTAAAGCACGGTATTGCCGACGATGATCGAGTGTTCGGCCTTAATCTTCGAGTTCTCCGGCGGACGGATGATGATGCGGCCGCCCGAAAGACCCTTGCCGACATAGTCATTGCCGTCGCCGATGAGGTTGAAGGTCACGCCCCGCGCCAGGAACGCGCCGAACGACTGGCCGGCGGTACCCTTGAGCGTGACGTTGATCGTGTCTTCCTTCAGACCGCGATGGCCGTAGCGCTTGGCAACCGCACCCGACAGCATGGCGCCGGCCGAGCGATCGACATTCTTGATGTCGACTTCAAAGGCGACCGGCGTCTTGGAAGACAGGGCCGGTTCGGCCTTCTCGATCAGCTTGCGGTCGAGAACGTCGTCGATCGGATGCTTCTGCACCGATGTCCAGTAGGTTTCCGCCTTCGGCGCATCGACCTTGTGGAAGATGCGGCTGAAGTCGAGGCCTCTGGCCTTCCAGTGAGCGAGCATGTCGTCCTTTTCCAGAAGCTCGGAAGCGCCGATGATGTCGTCCAGCTTGGTCACGCCAAGCGAGGCGAGGATCTCGCGCACTTCTTCGGCCACGAAGAAGAAGAAGTTGATGACATGCTCCGGCGCGCCCTTGAAGCGCTTGCGCAGCACCGGATCCTGGGTGGCGACGCCAACCGGACAGGTGTTCAGGTGGCACTTGCGCATCATGATGCAGCCGGCCGCGATCAGCGGCGCAGTGGCAAAGCCGAATTCGTCGGCACCGAGCAGCGCGCCGATGATGACGTCGCGGCCAGTCTTCAGACCGCCGTCCACCTGCAAGGCGATGCGCGAGCGCAGCCCGTTCAGCACCAGCGTCTGCTGGGTTTCGGCAAGGCCGATTTCCCAGGGCGAACCTGCATGCTTCAACGAGGTCAGCGGCGAAGCACCGGTGCCGCCATCATAGCCCGAGACGGTGATATGATCGGCGCGCGCCTTGGCGACACCGGCAGCAACCGTGCCGACACCGACTTCCGAGACGAGCTTGACCGATACGTCCGAGGTCGGGTTGACGTTCTTCAGGTCGAAGATCAGCTGCGCCAGATCCTCGATCGAATAGATGTCGTGGTGTGGCGGCGGCGAGATCAGGCCGACACCCGGCGTCGAATGCCGGGTCTTGGCGACCGTCGCATCGACCTTGTGGCCGGGCAGCTGGCCGCCTTCGCCGGGCTTGGCGCCCTGTGCGACCTTGATCTGCAGCACGTCGGCATTGACCAGATATTCGGTCGTCACGCCGAAGCGGCCGGAGGCGATCTGCTTGATGGCGGAGCGTTCCGGGTTCGGCGAGCCGTCGACGAGCGGCATGTAGCGGTCCGCTTCTTCGCCGCCTTCGCCGGTGTTCGACTTGCCGCCGATGCGGTTCATGGCGATTGCCAGCGTCGTATGCGCCTCGCGGCTGATCGAGCCGAAGGACATGGCACCCGTCGAGAAGCGCTTGACGATATCGACGGCCGGCTCGACCTGATCGACCGAAATCGGCTTGCGGCCGAGCGCTTCCGCACCCTTGATCTTGAAGAGGCCGCGGATGGTGTTCATCCGAAGGGCCGAGTCATTGACCATTTCGGAGAATTCGCGATAGCGGTCCTCGGCATTCCCTCGCACGGCATGCTGGAGGGCGGCCACCGCATCCGGCGTCCAGGCATGGCTTTCGCCGCGCATACGGAAGGCATATTCGCCGCCGATGTCGAGCGTGCTCGCCAGCAGCGGATCACGGCCGAAAGCGGAGCTGTGACGTGCGACGGTTTCCTCGGCGATGGTGTCGAGACCGATACCTTCGATCATCGTCGCCGTGCCGAAGAAGTACTTGTCGACCAGTTCCTGCTGCAAGCCCACGGCATCGAAGATCTGCGCGCCGCAATAGGACTGATAGGTCGAGATGCCCATCTTCGACATGACCTTGAGGATGCCTTTGCCAACCGCCTTGATGTAGCGGTAGACGACTTCGGTCGCGTCCACTTCCTTCGGGAACTCGCCGCGCTGATGCATGTCGAGCAGCGTGTCGAAGGCGAGATAGGGGTTGATCGCTTCCGCACCGTAGCCGGCCAGCAGGCAGAAGTGATGCACTTCGCGCGGCTCGCCGGTTTCGACGACGATGCCGACCGAGGTGCGCAGGCCCTTGCGGATCAGGTGATGGTGCACGGCAGCCGTTGCCAGCAGCGCCGGGATCGCGATGCGGTCAGGCCCGACCTGACGGTCGGAGAGCACGATAATGTTGTAGCCGCCGCGAACGGCGGCTTCTGCCCGCTCGCAGAGACGGTCGAGCATCTCGGGCATGCCTGCGGCGCCCCGTTCGACATCATAGGTGAAGTCGAGCGTCTTGGTGTCGAAGCGATCCTCGGTGTGACCGATGGAACGGATCTTTTCGAGATCACCATTGGTCAGGATCGGCTGGCGCACTTCCAGGCGCTTGGCGTTGGCCATACCAGTGTGATCGAGTAGGTTCGGACGCGGGCCGATGAAAGAGACGAGGCTCATGACGAGTTCCTCGCGGATCGGATCGATCGGCGGGTTCGTTACTTGCGCGAAGTTCTGCTTGAAGTAGGTATAGAGCAGCTTCGGCTTGTCGGACATGGCCGAGATCGGCGTATCCGTGCCCATGGAGCCGACAGCTTCCTGCCCCGTCGTCGCCATCGGCGACATCAGGAGCTTGGTGTCTTCGGTCGTGTAGCCGAAGGCCTGCTGGCGGTCGAGCAGCGACACGTCGCGGCGCAGCGCACGGGGTTCCACCGGCTTCAGGTCTTCGAGGATCAGCTGCGTGCGGTTGAGCCAATTGCGATAGGGATGCTTGCTCGACAGTTCCGACTTCACCTCGTCGTCGGAGATGATGCGGCCCTTTTCCATGTCGATCAGCAGCATCTTGCCCGGCTGCAGGCGCCACTTCTGGATGATCTTCTCTTCCTCAACTGGCAGAACGCCGGCTTCGGACGCCATGATGATGCGGTCGTCGTTGGTAACGAGGTAGCGGGCCGGACGCAGGCCGTTGCGGTCGAGCGTCGCGCCGATCTGCTTGCCGTCGGTAAAAGCAACGGCCGCCGGACCATCCCACGGCTCCATCAGGGCGGCATGATACTCGTAGAATGCCTTGCGCTCGGCAGCCATCAGCTGGTTGCCGGCCCATGCTTCCGGGATGAGCATCATCATGGCATGCGCCATGGAATATCCGCCGCGCACGAGGAATTCGAGCGCGTTGTCGAAACAGGCTGTGTCCGACTGTCCTTCGTAGGAAATAGGCCAGAGCTTGGAGATATCCTCACCGAAGAGCGGCGAGGAAACCGATGCCTGACGAGCGGCCATCCAGTTGACGTTGCCGCGCAGCGTGTTGATTTCGCCGTTATGCGCGACCATGCGGTAGGGATGCGCCAGCTTCCACGACGGAAAAGTGTTGGTCGAGAAGCGCTGGTGCACGAGGGCAACCGCTGTCTCGAACCGCGGATCGGACAGGTCCTTATAATAGGCGCCCACCTGATAGGCGAGGAACATGCCCTTGTAGACGATGGTCGAGCTCGACAGCGAGACAGGATAGAAGCTGCTCTCTTCGCCCTCATATTCCGCATAGATGCGGTTGGAGATCACCTTGCGCAGGGTGAAGAGGCGGCGCTCGAACTCCTCGTTCGTGCCGGCATCGCGGCCGGCACCAATGAAGACCTGCACATGATGCGGCTCGGTGGCGGCAATGTCAGGTGCCTTCGACAGCGAGGAGTTGTCGACCGGCACGTCGCGGAAGCCGAGCAGAACCTGGCCTTCCTCGACGACGACCTGCTTGATCGCGGTCTTGAAATGCTCGATCAGCGCCTCGTCGCGCGGCAGGAAGAAATGGCCGACGCCATATTCGCCAGCCTTCGGCAGGATGACGCCCTGCTTTGCCATCTCCTCGCGGAAGAAACGGTCCGGGATCTGCACGAGAATGCCGGCACCATCGCCCATCAGCGGATCTGCGCCGACGGCACCGCGATGCGTCAGGTTTTCGAGGATGAACAGGCCGTCGCGCACGATCTGATGCGACTTGCGTCCCTTCATATGCGCGACGAAGCCGACGCCGCAGGCATCGTGTTCGTTGCGCGGATCGTACAGACCTTGTTTCGGCGGGATGCCCACCGACTTCGAACGATTGGCACGTTTCGACGTTTTGGCCGTCGTCGCGGCAGCATTGGCTGCAGCGGTCTGGTCAAAACTCGTGAACGTCTTCCTGTTCGTCATCGTCTTCCCTCCGGTAAGGCCCGCCTCGCGGGCGCTCCTTCGTCCCGCGCGGTCCGTTTCCGGCGCCGACGCGCGACAGCTCTGTTGCATTGTGAAGATCCAGCCGCAAACCATGGCTCCGCTATGGAGCCTGTCGTCAGCGTTCGCGCCTTGCTATTCCACCGCCGCCGTGCCCGGTGCCCGAAAGGCTTTCAGGGGCATGCTCTCGGTAACTATAGCTCGAAATCCAGACATCGTCAGGACCCTTCGACGCATCTTCGGCCTAGGCGGCCAAAATAGGACAGCAACCCTGTCCTAATTCATCAGCTCTATGCCAGAAAGCTGGTGCCTTCGCAAGAGCAAAACGGCAAAAATTCGACAGGGAAAGACGGAAGATTGCCTATGTCGCAGAAATCGAGCAATAAAGTTTCGCTGCGGCGCATCATTTTATTTGTTGATTGCGCAGATCAATTTCTGTGATGGGTTCTTCAAGTTCTTGCTCTTGATAGGTTTTTGCATTGGCGTAATGTCCCGCCGACCCTATCTATCGCTCCCGTAGCTCACTCATTTTATCTGGTGCATCTCCATGTTCTTTGCCTCCGACAACTGGGCCGGCGCCCATTCCAAGATCGCCGAACGTCTCCTCGCCGAGTCAGGAGGCTTCGCATCGGCCTATGGCACGAGCGACCTCGACCAGAAAGTCGAAGCCAAATTCAGCGAGATCTTCGAGCGTGACGTCGCCGTCTTCTTCGTCGCAACCGGCACGGCCGCCAATTCACTGTCGCTTGCCAGTGTCCAGAAGCCGGGAGGCATCAGCTTCTGCCATACCGAGGCGCATGTCGCCGAGGACGAATGCGGCGCCCCTGACTTCTTCAGCGGCGCGCGCCTGGCAACGGTCGACGGCGCTCTCGGCAAGATCGATCCCAAGGCGCTTGCCACCAAGGTCGCCCGGTTCCCGCAGGATGCCGTGCATCATGGCCGCGCCGCCGCGATCACCATCACGCAGGCAACGGAAATCGGCACCGTCTACTCGCTCAGCGAGATCGACGCCATCGCCTCCATCGCCAAGGAGAACAGCCTGCCGCTGCACATGGATGGCGCGCGCTTCGCAAATGCTCTCATTGCCCTCGGCGCCAGCCCGGCCGAGATGACGTGGAAGCGCGGCGTCGACATCCTGTCCTTTGGCGGCACCAAGAACGGCTGCTGGTGCGCAGAAGCGATCGTCTTCTTCGACCCCAGCAAGGCAAGGGAGATGCACTTCATCCGCAAGCGCGCCGCCCAGCTCTTCTCCAAGTCGCGCTTCATTGCCGCCCAGTTTGACGGCTATTTCCAGGATGGCCTCTGGCTCGACCTCGCCCGCCACTCCAACAGCATGGCAGACCGTCTGCGCGCCGGCATCGAGAATGCTCCAAATGCTCATCTCGCCTGGCCAACGGTTTCCAACGAGGTTTTCGCGATCATACCGAAATCCTCTGCCAAGGCAGCCGAGGATAAGGGCGCGAAATTCTATGAATGGCCGATCCCGGAATCTCAGCCGGAGCTGGTCGGCAGCAATGACACGCTGATCCGCCTGGTGACCAGCTTTGCCACGACCGAAGCCGATGTGGCGAACTTCCTCGCTTGCCTGGGCTGACGGTAGAGTAAAAAAGAGCGCCGGAGCCGACTTCTTGCCGGACGGCGCTCGCAAAGACGATTGAAGTGCCAGTTTTAGTTGCTATGGGCGAGCATTGCAAAGCTCGACCGGTCATCCCGATCGGCGGCCGGTGCGTGGTGAACGATCATCGTCATGGCCATGACGCAGACAACAAGCCCGGAAATGAAGATGGCACCATATGTCATCGGCTCGGATATCCTCACGCAGCTCGCACATCGCTACTCAAGATAGCGCCGGAAGCTGACTTCGACCTGAATCGCCTCTGCCGAGAGAGGTGAGCTCACGAGAGATGAATGTGCGCCGGCAAAATATATGGCAGCGACAGCACGATCCTAGCAACATGATCGAAAACGGCTTTTACCATTGCACCACGGACCGACTGTCGTCAGCTTAGTCGCGGCCCCCGGACCTTCGCCAGAATATCCTCCGAGAGCGCCTTAACCAGAAGTTGGTCCGCGCCCTTGCGGGGCACGAGCACGAACTCCACGTCTTCGAGAGCCGGCAGCCAACCAGGCGCGATCTCCATCAACCCGGCAGGCGCCATGCTCCGGGGCTGCACGAGAACCCCCATGCCGGCGCGCGCTGCCGCCGTCAGGCCGCTCAGACTGCCGCAGGTGCAGACGATCCGCCACGGCATCTGTTGCCGGCGGAGCGCCTCCAGCGCAACGGCCCGCGTGACGCTCGGCGTTGGAAAGGCGATCAGCGGCAAAGGCGCGGCGAGTTTGCGAATCCTACCCGGGTCGCGCGCTAGCCAGACCAAGGGCTCACGATA
Source organism: Rhizobium sp. BR 314 (assembly GCF_047445805.1). Classification (NCBI taxonomy): domain Bacteria; kingdom Pseudomonadati; phylum Pseudomonadota; class Alphaproteobacteria; order Hyphomicrobiales; family Rhizobiaceae; genus Rhizobium; species Rhizobium sp. BR 314. Next base: position 492,515 of record NZ_JARWLA010000001.1, read on the forward strand.
GACCAGCGTTCCTCTGATATCTCCAAGCCGGCGCTTAGCAAGCACCAAATCGAGATCGCCATTGTCCTGCATTTCATAAAGGGTGCCGCTCAAGGCAACCGTCAGCTCGAGATCGACCGAGGGATGCGAGCGAACGAATTCCTCCAGCACATCCGGAAGCTGGCTGGTGACGAAATCTTCGGAAACGCCGAGGCGCAGGTTGCCGCGAAGGCTGTTGCCCGCAAAGAGCTGCCGCACCTCGCCTTCGATCGACAGCATATGCCGCGCATGCCCCAGCAACGCCTCGCCGTCCCCGGTCAAGACGACACGATGCGTGTCGCGCGCCAAGAGCTTCCGGCCAAGCTCGGTTTCCAAGCGCTGGATGTGCTGGCTGACTGTGGATTGGCCGAGACCGAGGCGTTCAGCCGCCAACGTGAAGCTGCCCATCTGCTCGACGGCAATGAAGCTCTGCAGTTGCGTGAGGTCCAGCATGATGCTTATCCCATTTTGCGATAACTGTTATTTCTTGCATCGTGGATCACGATAGGCCTATCTGCAAGGATCAAATATCAAGACTTGCGATTGGGATTGGCACGATGCGCCGCTTTCTTCCAGACACCTTCACCATGCTGCTGGTGCTCACCGTTCTGACGGCTTCCTTCTTTCCGGTGCATGGCGCGAGCGCGCACTATTTCGGTATCATCACCAATTTCGCCATCGGCCTGCTGTTCTTCCTGCATGGCGCGCGCCTGTCGCGCGATGTCGTCATTGCCGGCATGCTGCATTGGCGGCTGCACCTCGTCATTCTGCTGACGACCTTCGGCATCTTCCCGCTGCTGGTACTGGCGATGGGGCAGATCGTCCCGAACAGCATCCTGCCCGTGTCGCTCTATACCGGCCTGCTGTTCCTGAGCGTGCTGCCCTCGACGGTTCAGTCCTCGATCGCCTTCACCTCCATTGCCGGTGGCAACGTGCCGGCGGCGATCTGCTCGGCCTCGGCCTCGAATATTTTCGGCATGTTCCTCACGCCACTGCTCGTCGGCATCCTGTTTTCGGTCGGCGGCCAGGGCGGCGGCTTTTCCTGGGATGTCCTGTGGCAGATCATGCTGCAGCTGCTGGCACCCTTCATCGCGGGGCAGTTGCTGCAACCCTGGATCGGCAACTGGATCCGTTCGAAGAAGAAGATCCTGATGCCAGTCGATCGCGGCTCGATCCTCATGGTCGTCTATTCGGCCTTCAGCGAGGCCGTGGTTGAAGGCCTGTGGCATACCTTCTCGGTGCTCGATATCGTCACGGTGATCGTCGCCAACATGGTGCTCCTGGCAATGGTGCTCTGCATCACCATGTTCGGCAGCCGCGCCCTCGGCTTTGCCAAGGCTGACGAGATCACCATCACGTTCTGCGGCTCGAAGAAGTCGCTGGCGAGCGGCGTGCCGATGGCCAATGTCATTTTCGCCGGCCAAAGCATCGGCGCCATCGTGCTGCCGCTGATGCTGTTCCACCAGATCCAGCTCATGACCTGCGCCGTGCTTGCCCAGAAATATGCCGACGCCGCCAAGCGGCGCGAAGCTGCCAAGGCGCAGACAGGGAAGAAATCGGGCGAAGCGACTAATCCAGCCTGAACACGTCCTGCATAGTCCCAAAACAAAAGCGGCGTCCTATTGGACGCCGCTTCTTTTTTGATCTTGGGAGGATCAGGAACTTGACGGTCCAAGACCGTCAGTCCCGGCATGACGGTTGAAACCGTCGGCCATACTTAGTTTATGTGAGCCTCGATGGCCTTCGGGGTTTCCACCGGCTCGGCGGCGATGGAGATGCGACGGGGTTTCATGGCTTCCGGAATGTTGCGCAGCAGATCGATGTGCAGCAAACCATTCTTCAAAGAAGCAGCCTGGACCTCGACATGGTCGGCGAGCTGGAAACGACGCTCGAAGGCGCGCTTGGCGATACCGCGATAGAGATATTCGCTGGTTTCAGCCGGCTCTTCGCTCTTTTCGCCCTTGACCTGAAGGACATGGGCATGAGCCTCGATGCTCAGTTCCCTTTCATCGAAACCGGCAACGGCCATGGTGATGCGATAGGTATTCTCACCCGTGCGCTCGATATTGTAGGGCGGATAGGTCTGAGCCTGATCCGGCTGACCAAGGCTGTCGAGCATGGTGAAAAGACGGTCGAAACCGACGGTGGAACGGTAAAGGGGAGAGAAGTCTACGTGACGCATGGAGTCCTCCTGTGAGCGACGATTGCGATATCTATTTTGTCCCATGACCCCACTCCTGGCGGCCTCGGGACGGTTTCGCAGGCCCGTTTGGCACCCGCAAAAAAGAGATGGGGATCGCCTTTCCGGAGTTCAAGCCCCCTTCCAAACCGCCGCTATTTGCCAGCCCGTTCGCGTGAACCGCAGATGAACGGGTGGTTCGGAACCCGTTCAGCCTCGCGGGTCTATCAATAAACCATCGGAACACCATCATCCGATGACTGAAGTGTATCGTCCCTTCTTCTTCAGTCTTGCTCGGCCGGCGAAGCGGATCTCTCTATCTCCGCAAGCCGGCCTTTTTCTTTCTGCCCCCGGTCGATTCCAAGCAAAATGTAACGCAGTTTCGGTCTGGAATTGCGCCGCGCAGGCAACTATCGCAACAGCTTCAACGAACCTGTCAGCGATTTCACCCATTTCGACGGACCGGCTATTCCCAGGCCATCGGCCACCTCCATGTTGAGGTCGCGGTCGGGAAAGGTTGCCTCATATTCCCTGTAATCGTGCAGCGAGCGCGCAAAGGCAGGAAAGGCAACGACCGCCCGTTCACCCTGCTGCGTCAAGGCCTTCAGCAGCAGCGACCGGATGGTATCGGCGTCTGCCTGCAGCATGGGAACCGGCATGTTCGAGCTGATGTCGATGGTGCGTCCTTCCCTGTCGGTCAGCTGCTGCCCGGCAAGCGCTGGAAATCGCGCCCCCAGCCCGATCGCGATGGCGCTGGCAGTATTGGCGATCAGCCCGAGCGGCAGATCCGGATTGATGACGATGGCGAGGCGGATATCGGGAAGCATGAGAAGCCTGTTTCTGATGTTGTTTTCCAGATCAGATTACCCCCGATATCGCGGAAGATCTTACCTTTCATTGCCGACGCTGGATTCAATGTGGTAGGATCTACCGATATTGACAGAAATTATGGCCGGATATGCCTTCAACACTCGAACAGATCGACTTGAAAATCCTTGGAGCGCTCCAGAAGGACGGACGCCTGACCAACCAGGCGCTTTCGTCCGAGGTCGGGCTCTCGACCTCCCCATGCTGGCGGCGCGTTCGTCAGCTGGAAGAAACCGGCGTGATCCAGGGTTATACGGCGACCCTCGACAGACGTCAGATCGGCCTTGGCGTCCTCGCCTTCATCCGGGTGAAGATCGACAGCCACAGTGAGGTTGAAGCCGAGGAATTCTCACGCGACGTCTTGAAGCTGAGCGAAGTCGTGGCGTGCTACAGCATCGCTGGAGACGCAGATTTCCTGCTGCAGGTGGTTGCGACCGACCTCGACAGCTACGCGGATTTCGCCATGGCGGTTGTTCGTCGCCTGCCGCGCATCAAGGAGATGCAGACGACGTTCGTGCTTAAGGAAATCAAGCCTTTCAAGGGCCTTCCCCTGGATGTCGGCCAGCGATAGCAGCGGAAGGCGCAGATTGCAGGACATGATCCTCCAGCCCTTTACGCCGGGATCGGAGACATCCTATGCTGGCGATGTGGCGGCCTGTCCCGGGGTGTTGAATGTCGGCTCTTTCCTTTTCGAAGATCTCCGCATCGCTGAATGCGTTGCTCGCCACGATCGGCCTGGCGACGGTAGCCGCACTGACCACGCCAGATATCACCGGCCAGACCAGAAGCGCCTTGGAGATCGTGCTCGCCTGCGTGTGGGCTGCCTATGTTCTGCAGTTGGTCGAAACGCTGATCATGCAGCGCAAGAGAGACATCCACGGCAGGACGCTGGAAATCGTCGTCGACGTCCTTTCCGTTCTTGTCCCCCTGGCAGCATTCTTTTTTGTCCGCGGACGCGACCAGAGTCTTTACTGCGCCATCTGGCTCCTGAAGCCGCTGCGCGGCTCGACATTCTTCCGGCTGCTGGGCCGGGTCCTTACCAAGGAAGCCCGCAACCTGATCGGCGTCACCTCGATCTTCGTGATCGTTCTGTTCGGCGCCGCGCTTGCAGCCTATGTCATCGAGCGCGACGTTCAGCCGGATAAGTTCGGCAGCATTCCGCTGGCTATGTGGTGGGCGGTGGTCACTCTGTCGACGACGGGCTATGGCGACGAGATTCCGCAAAGCTTTGCCGGGCGCGTGCTCGCGGGACTGGTGATGATGAGCGGGATCGGCATCTTCGCGCTCTGGGCCGGTATTCTCGCCACCGGTTTCTACGAAGAAGTCCGCCGCCAGGACTTCGTACGCAATTGGCAGCTAGTAGCAGCCGTGCCGCTGTTCCAGAAACTCGGCTCGGGAGCGCTTATCGAGATCGTGCGGGCGCTGAGACCACGCGTCGTGCCCGCCGGCGGCATCATCTGCCGCAAGGGCGAGGCCGGCGACCAGATGTTCTTTATCGTCGAGGGCCGTGTCAGCGTCGCCACGCCGAACCCGGTGGAGCTCGGCTCCGGCAGCTTCTTCGGCGAGATGGCGCTGATCACCGGTGCGCCCCGTTCGGCAACCGTCAGCGCCACGACCGAGGTCTCGCTGCTGTCGCTCTATTCCTCGGATTTCCAGATGCTGTCCAGCAGCAGCCCAGAGATAGCCGATGTCATCCGCCGGACCGCGCTCGAGCGTCGCGGCACGCCGCCGAAATCCTGATTGCGGACCGCCCGGAGCGCCCTCCTCCAGCAGCATTCCGCCCGCTCGTCATGCCGGGAAGAATCATAAATCTGTTGCAATTCACCGCACCTGCGCTATCCCCTTAAAGACAAGCCACCTTTCAGCGAGGCGCGACATCGTCATGGATTCGGTCCTCTATTCGACGGCAGATAATCCGGTGCCGGAAAACAGCACCGAAGGTTTCTTTGAGAGCTTCGACGGACGCAAGCTGCGCTATGCCGTCTTCCGCTGCGAGCAGGCGATCGCCCGCGGAACGGTGGTCGTGCTGCAGGGCCGCAACGAATTCATGGAGAAGTATTTCGAGACGATCCGCGACTTCACGGCCAAAGGCTTTTGGGTTGCGACCTTCGACCTTCGCGGCCAAGGTGGATCGGAACGGCTGCTGAAAGATCCGCTGCGTGGCCATGTCCGCCGATTTTCGGACTACGAACGCGACCTTACGACCTTCCTCGACAAGATCGTCCTGCCGGATACCCGCCTCCCCTTCTTTCTTCTTGCGCATTCGACAGGCGGCTTGATCGCCCTGTCCGCCGCGCCTCGACTCGGAAGCCGCATCGAGCGCATGGTGCTGTCGGCACCCTTTATCGGCCTGATGGGCCACGGCGCCTCCCCCAACCTGATCCGCTTTCTCTCCAGCACGCTCAGCAATGTCGGGCTTGGCCGCATGCAGTTCAGCAAGAAGTTCAAAGAGAAGTCGTTTGCTGAAAATCCGCTGACGACGGATGAACAACGCTATCGGCGCAATATAGGTATCGGCACGACCTATCCGCAGCTCTGCCTGGGGCCGCCGACGGCACGCTGGCTCTCGCAAGCCTTGCGGACGATCGAGCTTGTCAACAGGCCGGAGCACCTGTTCTCCATTCCCATTCCGACCATTCTGATCGCGCCGACGCGAGACGGAGTGGTGCCCTACGCTGATCAAGAGCGGCTATCGCGTTATTTTCGAGCCGCACAACTCGTGCCCATCCAGGGATCCAAGCATGAAATCCTGCAGGAGCGGGATATCTATCGCAACCAGGCTATGGCTGCCATTCATGCCTTCATTCCCGGCAGTGATGCGGTCGCTAATGCCTACGCGGTGGAAGCCGGAGCCTAGACGACCCCGCACGTGAGGAATCGCCGAAAGGCTATGCCTGGGCAAGCCCTTAGCGCGACAGAATGGCGCGAGCCTGCTCATAGACGGCGCGGCTGCCGGCCGCGATGATCGACCCGCCCATCTCCGGTCGACCGCCGTCCCAGGTTGTGATGATGCCGCCAGCCTGCTCTATAACAGGAATGATGCCGCCGACGTCGTAAGGCTTCAGTGAATTTTCGACGACGAGATCGACGTGGCCGGCCGCAAGCAGCGCATAGGCGTAGCAATCGGTGCCGTAACGGAAAAGGCGCACCTGGCTCTCGATTTCGCGATACTTGGCAAGCTCATCGCCGACAAAGAGGTGCGGCGATGTGGTGAAAAGAATGGCGTTCGAGAGACTGCCGCAATCGCGAACCTGAAGCCGCCTTTCGCCGTCTGGACCCGAATAGGTGGAACCAGTGCCATCGGCGAAATAGCGTTCGCCGGTGAAAGGCTGGTCGATCAGGCCCATGATGGCACGGCCGTTCTTCTGCAGGCCGATCAGCGTTCCCCAGACAGGGACGCCGGAGATAAAGGCACGCGTGCCGTCGATCGGGTCGATCACCCACACATGTTCGCGATCGAGGCCGACGCTGCCATGCTCTTCACCGAGAATGCCATGATCAGGAAACTCGGATTCGATCAGCGCGCGAATCGCCACTTCGGCGGCACGGTCGCCTTCGGTCACCGGATCGAAGCCTTTGGCTTCCTTGTTGACCACATCGACGCCGGCCCGGAAGCGCGGCAAAGTTTCGGCCTTGGCCGCTTCGGCCAGACGATAAAAGAACGAGCGATCGGGAAGCATGGTCAATCCAGGTGCGTGGCGGGATGGCGATGTCATAGCGCATAAGCGTCGGGAAGCAAACTGGATGATGAACTGGCGTGCGGAATGCCTGCAGATCGGGCAGATTTTTTCGAACTGCCTAAATATTTTGCATCGCAACAAAATGCTTGACATTTGTGCAATGCGGAATCACTATCTCCTCGCAGTCTTCCGACTGTAAATGCCCTTCCTGGGTGTTTCCTCCCTAGACTTAGCCGCGCCACGAGCGCGGTTCTTTTTTGCCGATTGCACAAGCAACGAACGTGCGAACCCTCCAACTAAATGGCATGGTCAATCGCCGCTGATGCGCGCGAATACGCGACCGCCGCTCGCATCGCTGCGAGAACATCTCGATTGTTCGGCGTGACAAAGTAGAAGTTGGTCTATTCCGCCGCCAGCGCCGGATCGCCGGTATAGGATTCCACATGTTCGGCGATGCGCGCCATGAAGAGCGTGATGGCGGCTGCCACCTGCTCGAAATCCGGACGCTTCTCCAGGGTCGTCTCATCAACGTAGAGTGCGCGATTGACCTCGATCTGTAGGGCATGCAACCCACGAGAGGGACGCCCATAATGTTCGGTAATGAACCCGCCGGCATAGGGCTTGTTGCGCACAGCGTTGAAACCCAGCTCTTCGAGAATCTGCATCGCCGCCCGCGATAATTCCCCCGAGGCGCTTGTGCCGTATCGATCGCCGAGGATGAAATCCGGACGCAGGTTGCTGCCGGCTATCCGGATATTGCCCGGCATGGAATGACAATCCACCAGCACGCCGAAGCCGAACTTGACATGGGTGCGCGCAATCAGGCGGCGCAGCGTGGCATGATAAGGCTTGTAGATGGTGTCGATACGCCTCAACGCATCCTCGACGGGGACGCGACGCGCATAGATCTCCATGTTCTCTGCAACGATTCGCGGGATGGTGCCGAGGCCGCCGGCGACCCGCAGCGAATTGATGTTCGCATAGGGCGGCAGCGCGCCGTCGAACATGCGCGGATCGAGCTCATAGGGCTCGCGATTCACATCGATATAGGCTCGCGGAAAATTGGCGTACAGCAGCGGCGCCCCGAGAGAACTCGCCGCCGAAAAAAGCTCGTCGACATAATGGTCTTCCGACCGGCGGATAGCGATGCCCTGAAGGCGGGATTGCGCGACGAATTCGGGGGGATAAATGCGGCCGCTATGCGGTGAACTATAGACGAACGGTATCGTCTGGGAGGCAGGCTCCAATACCTCGAAAATCTCGTAACTGCGCATTTCCGCGGACATCAACGTCTTTACCATGTCAACAACTTGTCGCAATCATCATGTTGCCAGTTGCATGACGGCAAGTCCATAGTAACTTGACCGAAATGGCCTTAATCCAAAGCGCCATAAACGAAATATCGGGATGCGCGTTCAACGGAAACCTGAGAGGTTTTCGGGGAATGCGTTTGCGCCTCGAACAAATGCCGGATAGGCGCGTTATCGCTCACCATTCACGGCTTGTTTACGGCGGAGCGCTAACCTAAACGCTGGACATGCCCCCACAAAGACAAGATTGATTAGCGATAGAGATGATGACCCAGAAGATACTTCTTGCCGAAGATGACAACGATATGCGTCGCTTCCTTGTGAAGGCGCTCGAAAAAGCCGGCTACAAGGTCTTGTCCTTTGACAATGGAGCAAGTGCTTACGACCGGCTGCGCGAAGAACCCTTCTCGCTGCTTCTGACCGACATCGTCATGCCGGAAATGGACGGCATCGAGTTGGCGCGCCGCGCGACCGAACTCGATCCCGACCTGAAAGTGATGTTCATCACCGGTTTCGCAGCGGTTGCACTGAACCCTGATTCGAAGGCACCGAAGGATGCGAAGGTTCTTTCCAAGCCTTTCCACCTCCGCGAGCTAGTCGACGAAGTCAACAAACTCCTTGCCGCGTAAGGCTTCTGGCGGCCTCGTCACAAAACCGAAAAAAAGCCTATTGACGGCACCCGGGGTTTTGTGATCTATGCGCCGCCATCGGATGGGCGTGTAGCTCAGCGGGAGAGCACTACGTTGACATCGTAGGGGTCACAGGTTCAATCCCTGTCACGCCCACCATCCTAATTCGCTGAAAAGCAAGGCCTTTCGAGAAATCGAAAGGCCTTTTTAGTTTCACCTCGGCTCAACGCGCTGATGCCTTCACGCAACATTATGTGCTGGGTGGAAATGCAGAACCGGCAGCAACAAATCTCCGTCAATCATTGCTCCAGAACGTGCCGAAATACCGCCGTGAGCGGATAGGCATAGAGGCCGCGATCGAGGAAACCCTGGCGATAAAGGCAGTTCCTCAAGGCCAGCGTGTAAAGCGTGCTCTCGGGATCCGGCGAGCCGCGTCGCCAAGAGTACGCCTCGGGTTCGCAATAATTGAGAGCCCTGCCATATTTCGCCAGCAACACTGGATCGCTGTCGACACGAATGCCACCATGATAAGACTGATAATTTGACGGCGCCTCACCGGCGGAGACGCATGCCAGGCTCAATATCGCACCCAAAGCCAACATCATTTTCATGAGCTTCGATCTCCCGCTTGTAGCGGCTCGAATATTCGAGCGCAGGATTTAGAATAATCGCCTTTTTGCCGATATCCAATCACATGCTGATGTTCGCGGCGATCCTGACTTGAGACATGACTTCCTCACAAGCCGCTTGACTTCCAAGCCCGCCGTCATCCTACTGTCATATCAGTGCATCGGTCGTACGGGAGGACGATATGACGGTCGTAAAGCGGCATTTCTATAAAAACCACAAGCCGAATGGGGACGAGTATCACTTCCACCTCGCCCGCGACACGGAAAGCGGCGAAGTCTTCGTCATCCGTGAAGCCGACTACACGGTCGACGGCGGCAGTGAAAAATCCATGACGCTCTACGAATTCCTGGCCGGCGGCGGCAACAGACAGAATGCATTGCTGCAATTGATCGGCTCGCTCGTGCCGGAATAAGGCGCGCAATACCGGCGCATCAACGCTTCGGGTTGACTGCCACAATTTGATCGGCGAATCTGCATGGGCTTGAAAGGAGCCCTTCTTATGCGATTCGCAGGCATTGTTTTTGGATTGACGGCGCTGGTCGCCACATCGGCCGCTGCTGCGACCATGGAGAATTTTCCCACGCAGGGCGTCACCGTCGTCTCGGGAAAATGCTCCAAACTCGTGGTCGGCAAGCTCGATGCCTCCAAGGGCTGCAAGGCGGAACTCGCCAGCGTGACTGCACCTGACGGCTCGGTGACCTTCATTTTCACGTCCGGCGGCAAAATGCTCGGCTTCCGTGGCAATGGCAAAGGCATCAAGCCCGGCAGCCAGAAAGGCACGGCGCAGTTGCCGATCGACGTCATCTCGACGGGAGCCGGCAACAAGATGGCGGGCCAAGTCGAAGCGAAAGGTACCTGCACCTTCGCAAACCCTTACGCTGGAAAGGCTGTTTCAATTGAATGCTCGGCCAAATCGCCTGAGATGAGCTTCAACGCCATCTTTACATCAGACGGCAAGACACCGCGCCACAAATAGGCGCGGTTCGTGAAACGGCGCGGCCGCATCAATGCCGCGAACCGTTTTTCGGCTTGTGCCCATGATTGGCATCGGCCGGTGCTTCGCGCGACAGGTCCGCACCGTTGATATGGGCCGGCACGTGAACATCCTCATGCGTCACCGGATGTAATGTAAGGTCGACCTGATGCGGCGGCAGGACCTGCGCTTGGCGCAGCGTGTTCGAGCGGGCCTTCTTTTGCCGTTCGGTCAATGGCGGCTTCTGATTCCGCGTTTTGCCATGATTGGGATTGGGGCTCATGGGAGGTTCTCCTATCGAGGTCGGTCATCCGGGCAAGACGCGTGGTACGGGCAAGCCTGAGGGGCAAACGCCACCTTTTCCGTTTGGTTCCTCAAATTCGCGATTTTCCGAGCACCACTGCCCTGGAGATTTCAGCGGCTCGCCCTTGACGTGCGTCGCGGTTTCACTAATTTATAGTGATCTCCGTGCCTCCCTGACATCGGCGACGGATTGAACTTTGGTGCCGGGCCCCTCTGGCGAGAGTTTTTACGGCGCTCTCGTGATGTCGGTACCGCCTGCAGATGAGCCGGCGGACTTTTTCCATGAACAGCTTGACCATGCCTCACCCGCATGCCGTCTTTGGCGTACGGCTGCGCGCTTTTTCGGGATTCAATCTCCTTAGCGGCGAGGTGCATCGATGATGCCACCCACCGCTTCCAAATCCGTGCTCAGTTATTTCGGCTGGGCTTTCGTCGTCACTTTCGGCGGCCTCGCTCTCGGAGCCTTTCTAGGCTGGAACACCACGGGTACGCTCGGCGGCCTCGCAACAGCCTTCTTTATCTGCGCGGTTCTGGCCGTGCTCGAAATTTCGCTTTCCTTCGACAATGCCATCGTCAACGCTAACAAGCTGAAGGAAATGACGCCCGTCTGGCAGCATCGCTTCCTGACCTGGGGCATCATCATTGCCGTCTTCGGCATGCGTATCATCTTTCCGCTGGCAATCGTGGCCATCGCCGCCTGGATCGATCCCTGGGAAGCGCTGAAGCTCGCCGCGACCAAGCCGGAGCAATATGGTGAGATCATGCGGGCCGCGCATCTCCCGATCGCAGCCTTCGGCGGCACCTTCCTGATGATGGTTGGCCTGACCTACTTCTTCAATCATGAGAAAGACGTGCACTGGATCGGCTTCATAGAGAAGCGCATGGCGCATTACGCCACCGTCAAGGGTGTTGAAATCGCCTTCGTGCTCGTTATTGTCCTCGCCTTTACCTACATTCTAGACGGCGACGATGCGACGACATTCCTTCATGCCTCGATCTATGGCCTGCTGACCTTCCTGCTTGTCGAGGTTCTGGCAGGCTTCCTGGACGCCTCGCAGCAGACAATGAGCGCGGCGGCAAGAGGCGGCTTCGGCGCCTTCCTCTATCTCGAAATCCTTGATGCGAGCTTCTCCTTCGATGGTGTGATCGGCGCTTTTGCCCTGACGCAAAACCTGTTCATCATTGCCATCGGCCTCGGCATCGGTGCGATGTATGTCCGCTCCATGACGATCATGCTGGTGGAAAAGGGTACGCTTGCCCACTACCGCTACCTTGAGCATGGTGCTTTCTACGCCATTCTGATCCTTTCGGTGATCATGTATGTGCAGACGCTGGTGCATATACCCGAGGTCATCACCGGCCTTGGCGGTGCGACCCTGATCGGTATCTCGCTCTGGTCGTCGATCCGCTACAATAGGCGCAACGCCGCCGCCGATGCGGCAGTGGCTGATAAACAGCCAGACAGGGCGGAAGCTTAAGCGATAAAGAAATACTTCGCGGGTCTTCGGCCCGCGGCCACCTCCGGTGCATGGGCGAATGCTTTTTGTGGCGCTGGCCTATGCACAGGAGGTGGCCGCCTATTCGCTGAATTTCCGTTGAAACTTCCACCCCCGAGCACAGAATCTTTGCCATCCCGAAATATTGACGTCAGCGTTTCATGAAAAAATAACGCAATCGCGATTGAAGTTGCCCGCGAAACGTAACCGCATAGAGTATTGATTGTGTATTTTCACGAGCAATTCCAGAATGAAGCGTCCAGGGGAGGCAGAGCATGACAGCCAAAATCGTTCCGGTGATCATGGCAGGCGGTAAGGGCACACGGCTTTGGCCGCTGTCGCGCGCTTCCGCGCCAAAGCAGTTCATCCAGTTTATCGGCGACAGGACGCTGTTCCAGAATACGCTGGAACGCGTCGCGGATCCTGAGCTTTATGAGGCGGCGATCGTTCTCACCAACGAGGAATTTCGCTTCCTCGTCGCCGAACAGGCGCGTGAGCTGGACCTGAAGCTAGCATCCATCCTGCTGGAGCCGGTCGCCCGCAACACGGCGGCCGCCGTTGCCGCCGCCGCAGTGCTCGTCACCGATCTTTTCGGCAAGGACGCAATCATGCACGTCCTCGGCTCCGACTATGAGATCGACGCCACCACGACCTATTACGACTGCGTGCGCCTGGCGCGAGACACAGCACTTCAGGGCAAGCTGGTCACCTTCGGCATCACGCCCACCGAACCCGCCACCGGTTATGGCTACATCGAAAGCGGCAAGGCTCTTTCGACCGGCGCTCACGCCGTCAAGCGCTTCGTTGAGAAGCCAGCCTTGGAAAAGGCGACGGAGATGGTCGCGAGCGGCAATTTCTATTGGAACTCGGGGATGTTCATGTTCTCCGCCGCCCAGCTCGTATCCGAGATGAAGGAATTCGCCCCCGAGGTCGAAAAGGCGGCCAGCAAGGCCGTTTCCAAATCGACGCGCGACCTCGATTTCACCCGCCTCGATGCGGATCATTTCTCCAAGAGCCCGAATATTTCCATCGACTACGCGCTGATGGAAAAGACGGCGAATGCAGCCGTCGTCCCCTCTCCCTTCATCTGGTCCGATCTCGGCAGCTGGGATGCGGTCTGGAAAGTCGGCAATCGCGATGAGAGCGGCAACGTCACGACAGGCGCCACGACGCTGGTCAACACGAAGAACTCGCTCGTCATGAGCCATAGCCTACACGTCGCCGTGCAGGGGCTGGAGGATATCGCAGTCATCGCCAGCGAAGACGCCGTCTATGTCGGTCATTTGAGGGACAGCCAGGAAGTCGGCAAGCTCGTCAAATTGCTGGCGAGCGAGAAGAAGACGGCAAAACTCACGGAGACGCATCCGACATCCTATCGCCCATGGGGCGGCTATACGTCGGTGCTCAATGGCGATCGTTTCCAGGTCAAGCGCATCTTCGTGCTGCCGGGCAAGAAGCTGTCACTGCAGAAACACCACCATCGCTCCGAACACTGGATCGTCGTCAAGGGCACGGCCGAAGTAACGGTCGGCGAGAACGTGCAGATGCTGCGCGAAAACGAGTCGGTCTATATCCCTCTCGGCGAAGTGCACCGCCTGGCCAATCCGGGCAAGATCCTGCTGGAGCTCATCGAGGTACAGACGGGCTCCTACCTCGGCGAGGACGACATTATCCGTATCGTCGATGAATTCGGCAGAACGTGATCGCCGGTAGCACAATAGAGATTCGAGAACGGCGGGCGAAAGCTCGCCGTTTTACCTTGGCGGGCATGAGGTGATTATGCATCGCGCGCAGATGTCTTGCTTTCTTTCGCTGCATTGCACACACTACCTGTGGGAACAGCAATCACCGCACAACGATGCGGGCTAGGCAAAGAGACGCATGGCGATCAAAGCGAGCATCTACCATCTTACCCACTATAAATACGACAATCCGGTCCGCCTCGGCCCCCAGATCATCCGCCTGAAACCTGCTTCGCACTCAAAGACCCGAGTGCTCAGCCACGCGCTGAAGGTCACGCCGTCAAATCACTTCGTCAACCTTCAACAAGATCCCTACGGCAACTACCTCGCCCGCTTCGTCTTTCCCGATCCGGTCACGGAGCTGAAGATCGAGGTCGATCTCGTCGCCGATATGACCGTTTATAATCCCTTCGACTTCTTCGTCGAAGAGGAAGCCACCAAATGGCCCTTCGACTATCCCGAAACAATCCGCGAGGATCTTTCCATCTACATGAAGCCGGAGGAGCCCGGCCCACGGCTGAAAGCCTTCCACGCCACGCTCGACCGGTCGGAACAAAAGACCGTCGACATGGTCGTCGGCATCAACACACGCTTGCAGCAGGAAATCGGCTACGTCATCCGCATGGAAGCCGGCGTGCAGACGCCTGAAGAGACGCTGGAAACGGCGAAGGGTTCCTGCCGCGACACAAGCTGGTTGCTGGTGCAGGTGCTGCGTCATCTCGGTCTCGCCGCCCGCTTCGTCTCCGGCTATCTCATCCAGCTGACGCCCGATCTGAAGGCGCTCGACGGCCCGTCCGGCACCGAGGTCGATTTCACCGATCTGCACGCCTGGGCGGAAGTCTATCTTCCCGGCGCCGGCTGGGTCGGCCTTGACCCGACTTCAGGCCTTCTGACCGGCGAGAGCCACATTCCGCTTGCCGCCACGCCGCACTATCGCAATGCCGCACCGATCTCGGGTGGTTATTTCGGCCACGCCAGGACCGAATTCGATTTCGACATGAAGGTTGCCCGCGTCGCTGAGCATCCGCGCATCACCAAGCCGTTCTCCGACGAAAGCTGGGACGCGCTGAACGCGCTCGGTGAAAAGGTCGACGCCATCCTCAAGGACAACGATGTCCGCCTTACCATGGGCGGCGAGCCGACCTTCGTCTCGATCGACGACTTCCAATCCGAGGAATGGAACACAGCCGCAGTCGGCCCGACCAAGCGCGAAAAGGCCGATACGCTGATCCGCCGCCTGCGCGAACGCTTCGCGCCGAACGGCTTCCTGCATTACGGCCAGGGCAAGTGGTATCCCGGCGAAAGCCTGCCGCGTTGGACCTTCTCACTCTATTGGCGCCGTGATGGCCTGCCGATCTGGTCGAACCCGGATCTGATCGCCAATGAAGGCCGCGACTATAGCGTCAACGAAGACGATGCCGGCCGCCTGCTGACGGCGATTGCCGGCGAACTCGACATCGACAAGGAATACGTAGCCCCTGCCTTCGAAGATCCGGCCGAATGGCTGGTCAAGGAGGCGAACCTGCCCGACAATGTCGATCCCTCCAACTCGAAACTGAAAGACCCGGAAGAACGCTCGCGCATGGCCCGCGTCTTCGAGCGCGGACTGACGCGTCCGACGGGCTATGTTCTCCCCATCCAGGCTTGGAATGCGCGCGCCAGCGGCCGTCGCTGGGTCAGCGAGAAATGGCGCACGCGTCGCGGCCGTGTCTTCCTGACGCCAGGTGATAGCCCGGTCGGCTATCGCCTGCCGCTGAACTCGCTCGGCTGGATACCCGCATCGCAATATCCCTACATCAACCCGATGGACCCGACGATCCCGCGTGAGGCTCTGCCTAATTACGCAGAGGACAAGGGTCGGCCGCTGCAGGCGGCTCATTTCCAGCCCTTTTCCGGCCAGCAGCCGGTGATACCGCAATCGCTCGACGAGATCGGTGGCTATGTACGGACCGCCATTAGCGTCGAGCCGCGCGACGGTCGTCTCTGCATCTTCATGCCGCCGACAGTCAGCATCGAGGATTACCTCGACCTCGTCGCTTCAGCCGAACGCGCCGCAGTGGCGCTAAACTTACCGGTCCATATCGAGGGCTATCCGCCGCCGCAGGATGAGCGCATCAATGTCATCCGCGTCGCCCCCGACCCCGGTGTCATCGAGGTCAACATCCATCCGGCATCGAGCTGGAAGGAAGCCGTCGACATTACCACGGCGGTCTATGAAGAGGCGCGCGAAAGCCGCCTCGGCACGGACAAGTTCATGATCGACGGTCGTCACACCGGCACGGGCGGCGGCAACCATGTCGTCGTTGGTGGCCGCAGCACCATGGACAGCCCTTTCCTGCGGCGTCCCGATCTATTGAAGAGCCTGGTGCTGCACTGGCAGCGCCATCCCTCGCTCTCCTACCTCTTTTCCGGCATGTTCATCGGCCCGACCAGCCAGGCGCCGCGCATCGACGAAGCTCGCCATGACAGCCTATACGAGCTGGAAATCGCCCTAGCCCAGGTGCCGGCGCCGGGCCGAGGATTGCAGCCGCTTCCGTGGCTCGTAGATCGGCTTTTCCGCAATCTTCTGACCGATGTCACCGGCAACACCCACCGCTCGGAAATCTGCATCGACAAGCTGTTCTCGCCGGATGGACCGACCGGACGCCTCGGCCTTGTCGAATTCCGCGGCTTCGAAATGCCGCCGAATGCCCGCATGAGCCTTGCCCAGCAATTGCTGGTACGCGCGCTGATCGCCCGCTTCTGGCACAACCCGATCGACGGCCAATTCGTGCGCTGGGGCACGACACTGCATGATCGCTTCATGCTGCCGCATTACATCTGGCAGGATTTTCTCGACATACTCTCGGATCTCCGTGAAAACGGTTTCGACCTGCGGCCGGAATGGTTCCAGGCGCAGCTCGAATTCCGTTTCCCCTTCTGTGGCGAAGTCGAATACGAAGGCAGTAAGCTGGAATTGCGCCAGGCGCTGGAGCCATGGCATGTGCTCGGCGAAGAAGGCGCGATCGGCGGCACCGTGCGCTACGTCGATTCGTCGGTCGAGCGCCTGCAGGTGCGGTTCGAGACATCAAATCCTTCCCGCTACACAGTGACCTGCAATGGCCGCGCCGTGCCGCTGACGCCGACGGGAATGGCTGGAGTTTCGGTCGCCGGCGTGCGCTACAAGGCGTGGCATCCAGCCTCCGGCCTGCATCCTGTCTTGCCCATCGATACGCCGCTGACCTTCGATATCTATGATACGTGGTCGCGTCGCTCGATCGGTGGCTGCATCTACCATGTCGCGCACCCGGGCGGCCGGAACTACGACACATTTCCGGTCAACGGCAACGAGGCGGAAGCGCGACGTCTTGCACGTTTCGAACCTTGGGGGCATACAGCAGGCAACTATGCCCTCAGGCCTGAGACCGCATCGGTGGAATTCCCCCTGACGCTCGATCTCCGGCGGCCGGCAGGAATTTGAGACGGAACTGTAAATGGCTAGAAAACCGGCGGCGGAACAGCGCGACGATGTGAAGGCTGGAATCGGCAACGATCCGGCCTTCGCCTACAGTGCGCTGCCCGGCGTCGCCGACGAAATGGTCGACAATACCGGCGCGGTACGGCCCGTCTGGCAGAACCTGCGGTCGGCCCTGAGCCGTATGTCGGAACAGGAACTGACCGAACGTTTCGCCCGTGCTGACCGCTACCTGCGCGATGCCGGCGTTTTCTACCGTGCCTATGGGGCAACCGGCGTCAGCGAACGCAGCTGGCCAATCTCGCATATCCCGGTCTTGATCGACGAACGCGAATGGCAATCACTCTCGGAAGGTTTGCGCCAGCGTGCCGACCTGCTCGAAGACGTCATGGCCGACATTTACGGCGACAGCCGGCTGGTAAACGAAGGCTTGCTGCCGCCGGCTTTGATCGCCGGCAATCCGGAATTCCTGCGCCCGCTCGCTGGTGTGAAACCGGCGAACGGCCACTATCTGCACTTTCTCGCCTTCGAAATCGGTCGTGGCCCGGATGGCAATTGGTGGGTATTGGCAGATCGTGCCCAGGCGCCGTCTGGCGCCGGCTTTGCACTCGAAACGCGCGTCGCCACCACTCGCGCCTTCTCAGACATCTACGCGGAAACCAAGGTCCATCGCCTCGCCTCCTTCTTCGGCGCTTTTCGCGATGCCCTATTGGGCGGCAAGCGCGGTGGCGAGGGCCGCGTCGCGGTTTTGACCCCGGGACCGGCCAACGAGACCTATTACGAACACGCCTATATCGCCCGCTATCTCGGCTTCATGCTGTTAGAGGGTGAAGATATCACCGTCGTCAACGATCAGCTGATGGTGCGCACGGTCGCCGGATTGCGACCGATCAGTGTGCTCTGGCGCCGTCTCGACGCTTCCTATGCCGACCCACTTGAGCTGAACCAGCACTCTCATATCGGCACGCCCGGAATGGTCGAAGCGCTACGGGCGAAGACCGTCAGCATCGTCAACGCCCTCGGCTCCGGCATTCTGGAAACGCGCGCCCTGCTCGCCTTCATGCCGACCATCTGCCGGCATCTGCGCGGCGAGGAATTGAAGTTGCCGTCGATCGCGACCTGGTGGTGCGGCCAGAAGAGCGAGCGCGAACACGTTGCCGCCAATATCGAGAAGATGGTCATCGGCCCGGCCTATTCTTGCATGCCCTTCTTCGACGACAATGGTCAATCGGTGCTCGGCTCGACGTTGCGCAGCACGGCTCGCGATTCGATCGCCAACTGGCTGGCGAGTGAAGGGCACAAGCTGGTCGGCCAGGAGGTCGTTACTCTTTCGACAACGCCGGCCTGGGTGAATGGCAAGCTGATGCCACGGCCGATGAGCCTGCGTGTTTTCGCAGCCCGTACAGAAAACGGCTGGCAGATCATGCCCGGCGGCTTTGCCCGCATCGGCAGCGGCGACGATGTCGCTGCCATCGCCATGCAGGCCGGCGGCTCCGCGGCCGATGTCTGGATCGTCTCCGACAAGCCGGTGGAAGCTCACACGCTGCTGCCGGCGGAAGAGACCTTCACCCGCAACATGCCGGGCAGCCTGCCGAGCCGAGCCGCCGACAACCTCTTCTGGCTTGGCCGCTATATCGAGCGCGCCGAAGGGGCATTGCGCATTCTTCGCGCCTGGCATGGACGCTTTGCGGAAGCTGCCGATCCGGATCAGCCGCTGCTCGCCAATGTCAGCGCCTATCTCGCCGGGATCGACATCGACATCGGCAGGGCCGTGCCGGAAAGTCTGCTGCGCAACATCGACAGCGCCGTCTATTCGGCCAGCAATATCCGCGATCGCTTCTCTCCGGACGGCTGGCTAGCCCTGAACGACCTTGCCAAGACCGCCCGGCGTTTCAAGGAGAATGTCAGGCACGGCGACGACGCCAGCCATGCCATGACCGTGTTGCTGCGCAAACTCGCGGGCTTTGCGGGCCTGGTGCACGAGAACATGTATCGCTTCACCGGCTGGCGCTTCCTGTCGCTTGGCCGCTATATCGAACGCGGCTTGCATATGACACGGCTGCTCGGGCACATGTCCGGCCCCGATGCACCCGATGGCGCCCTTGATATGCTGCTTGAAATCGGCGACAGCGTCATGACCCACCGCCGCCGCTACAATGTCAACACGGCCCGCCTGACGGTGACCGATCTGCTGGCGCTCGACCCGCTCAACCCGCGCTCGATCCTTTTCCAGATGAACGAAATCCGCCACGAGGTCGAGCAGCTGCCGAACGCCTTCGTCAACGGCCAGATGTCGCCATTCTACCGGGAAGCCATGCGATTGCATTCCGGTCTTGCCGTTATGACGCCGGAAACGATGACGGGCGAGGTCTATCAAAAGATGGAGCGGGAACTGGAGCGGCTCTCCGATCTTCTGGCACGCACCTACCTCGGATGATGTGATGCTCTACGACCTGTCGCTGCACATGGGCTATATCTACGACGCGCCAGCCAGCGGCGCGCGCCACATCCTGCGCCTGCTGCCACTTTCGCTCGCCGGCCGCCAGCGGCTGATAGCCGGTTCGCTGAAAATCACACCGCATCCCAACGAGCAATCGAACTTCACCGATTTTTTCCAGCATCCGACGACCTCCATTCTGGTGCGCGATCCGCATGAGAAATTGGATATCCGCATGCAGGCGCGCGTCCAGGTCGAGAGCCAGCCGGTCGCGGCAGACTTCTCGCCGCTGCTGGCGAAGTTGCCAGAGGAAATCAGCAATTGCTGGTCGATTGATCCCGGCTCGCCGCATCATTTTCTCGGCAGCAGCCCTCGCTTGCCGGAAACACCCGAAATCGCCGATTACGGCAGGCAGTGGACGACGACGAAGCTGACAACCATGCAGATCGCCCACGCGATCTGTACCCAGATCCACAAGGACTTCACCTACGATCCTGAGGCGACGACGGTCGACACCTCGCCCAAAGAGGCCTTCCGGCTGAAACGCGGCGTCTGCCAGGACTTCTCGCATGTGATGATCCTTGCACTGCGTAGCCTCGGCATTCCCGCCGGCTATGTCAGCGGCTTCCTGCGCACCATCCCGCCGCCAGGCAAGGAGCGGCTCGAAGGCGCCGACGCCATGCACGCGTGGGTGCGCATCTGGTGCGGCGAGATCGCAGGCTGGATCGAGCTCGACCCGACCAATAACATTCCAGCCGGCACAGACCATATCGTCGTCGCCTATGGCCGCGATTATTCCGATGTCGCGCCTGTCATCGGCGTGCTTAAAGGTTACGGTAACCAAAAGACGGTTCAGGCCGTAGATGTGATTCCACTAATATAGTATAACACTAATATAGTATAAGACCCAGTCAAAATGGGACCAATCTGGAGGTTTGTTAAATTTCGAACCACAATCTAAACGTTTGACTCATATTTATCGCTGATAGTCCTGACCGTTCTTGAGGCTTTTAACTCCCTCCTGCAGGCGGACATGATGATCTCCGGTTCGGATATACTTCGTACATTTGGAAAATTGCTGAGAAATAGTTCCGGAAACTTCGGCATTCTGACGGCAGTGGCCATACCGGTGCTGGTCGCCGCCGGCGGGGTCGGTATTGACATCGCCAACATGTCGCTATCGCGTAGCCAGCTTCAGGAAGCGACGGATGCCGCCGCACTCGGCACGGCAACGGCGCTCGCCAACGGCAGCGCAACGACGGCAAACGCGAAGGATCTCGCGAACAAGCTGGTTCTTGGCCAGATGTCGAACTATCTTTCCGGAGACGCGGGTGCCTCGGACGCGCTGAAGGCGGGAACGTCGACCGCCGTCACGTCAACGAGCAACTCATCCGGTGGAACAAGCTACACTGTCGCGGTGAATTCGTCCTACACCATGTCTGTCAGCAACCTAAGTCATCTGCTCGGCTTGCAATCGATGACCATCTCCGCATCGAGCTCGACCACAAGCGGAACTGCCGTTCAAAAGACAGCGCTCTCCATGGAGATCGTGCTGGATAAATCCGGATCGATGTGGCTGGATACGGAGACTATCGACAAGTCAAAGACCCGTTGTGACCAGTACTATATCAAAAACGACTCCCTTTATAAGTACAAGAACCAAGAAAGTCCTTGCTACGTCAAAAAGATCGATGCGCTGCGAACGGCCGCCGGAAATCTACTCGATCAGCTGGATGCTGCCGATCCTAAGTCACAGTTTGTCAGGACGGCCGGCATCGCATGGAGCAGCCAGGTCGACATTTCCAATGAACTCGGTTGGGGAACAGGGGACACAAGAGATAACGTTATCGATCTGTTGGCGGCGGGAGGCGGTACGGAGTCTACCGCCCCCATGCAGCTTGCTTATAGCAAACTTACCTCTTCTACCGAAGCCGGAGCCCAGAATAGCAGGGGCAACAAGACCTTTGATAAGATTATCGTCTTTATGACCGACGGCGACAACAACTCTACCAGTTCAGACACCACGACCCTGTCCGTCTGCAAGAAGGCAAAAGAGCAAGGTATGCAAATCTATACCGTGGCGTTTATGGCGCCCGACCGCGGCCAGAATCTGCTCAAGTCATGCGCCAGCAGTTCGTCCAACTACTTCGACGCGAGACAAATGACCGATCTGGTCGCCGCCTTCAAAACGATTGGCGCTCAGGCAGTGAAGCAGATGACGCTTCTGACCAGGTAATCTCCCCGGCGCTGCGCACAGAGCATCCCTGGATAGATCAAAAACAAAAAAGGCGCGCGATACGTGTATCGCGCGCCTTTTTGTTTCAACAGTCCGCGAATAAGAGCCGGAAACATCATCGGAATCAAGCCATTTCCCACCGGAAAAGAGCGTTTGGCCGCTATTTTGGCATCTGCTCAACTCACTTGTTGCAACTGCTTTACATCAGTGCGTAAACTGCTAGTGAAGAGGAGAGGAAATTTGGTTTAATCGGGCATAACACCCTGAATATAAAACACAAATGGCGAGAGTTGATAGTATGAATAATTTGACGAAGGCCGATCTCCCCGTCCCCGCCC